>SVSL01000023.1 GCA_015064315.1 Oscillospiraceae bacterium | reverse complement strand
GCGCGCCGCATTTGGAAGCCTTCTCCGCTACGCTTTGTTCGGCTTCCAAATGCGTAAAGATTGAACATAAAATGTGTATACAATCCTCTTGCACAATTGTTTACAATCTTGCTCTTGACAGAGGACGTCGCCCCCTACAAGGTTTGAGAGAAATCCAATAAAAGAGCGTAGCCGTGTAATCCACGATTTCCGTATCCCCTGCGTGGAGAAAAAACGTACGTACGGGCGTGTCGATGCGGTTTGAATCTTTGCCTGTAGGGGTCGACGTCCTCGACGACCCGCCCTTAGGCAGGCAAAATCCCTTAGCCGCTTTTCTTTTTGACACCATAGGCGCAATTCAATTGTAGGGGTCGACGTCCTCGACGACCCGCCCTGAAACAGACAAAACTCCTTAGCCACTTTTCTTTTTGACACCATAGGCGCAAAAAGAAAAGTTATCAAAAGAAAAACGCCGAGGATGTTTCGCGCTCTGCTGGAGGAAGAAGTTGCAAGCAACTTCCCGTATGCTTCGCATACTGCGAGGAGGCTTACGCAGCCTCCACTGCGCCACCTTTTAAAAAAGGTGGACGAAAACTTTCACACTGAGTTTGTGCGAACATTGATTTCAATCGCAAAAAGGGGAGTTTTTGCGCTCCCCTTTTCTTCAAGGTTCAGGACTCCTCGTCCATCGCCGCGCGGCGAAGCTGTCCGCACGAAGCGTTGATATCCGAACCAAGGGTTCTTCTCACCGTGGCTCGGATTCCCTTGCTCTCCAGCACACCGGCAAATGCCATCACGGCATCCCTTCCCGACGTGCGGAAGCCCGATTCCTCAACCTCGTTTACTGGGATGAGATTGACGTGAATCGGCATGGATTCGGTCCGCGAACGAAGCTTTGCGTTGAGAAGCCGCGCCAGCTTCTGCGCGTTCGCCACCGAATCATTCTTGCCTGCAATCAGCGTATACTCAAAGGAAATACGCCGCCCCGTCCTTGCGTAATAAACGCGACAAGCGTCCAAAAGCGCATCCACGCCCCACTTTTTATTGATGGGCATAATGGCAGAACGCGTCTCGTCATCGGGGGCGTGCAAGGAGATTGAAAGAGTGATGGGAAGCTCCTCCTCCATCAATTTTTCAATGCCGTCCACCACTCCGCAGGTGGAAAGAGAAATGTGTCGGTATCCGATACAAATTCCCTCCTCGCAGTTCACAAGATGCAAGAATCTGATCACGTTATCATAGTTATCCAAGGGCTCACCGATCCCCATCATTACAATGTTGGAGATCCGCTCCCCCATATCCTTCTGCGCCGCCAAAACCTGACCCAAAAGCTCACCCGGTGTCAGATTTCTGACGCGTCCGCCAATGGTAGAGGCGCAGAATTTACATCCCATGCGACAGCCAACCTGAGAGGAAATGCAAATGGTGTTACCGTGGCGATATTTCATCACCACGCTCTCCACGCAGTTCCCGTCAGCCAAGCCAAACAGGTACTTGACCGTACCGTCAATGGCGGAGACCAGCTTGCGCTCCACCACGGGCAAATGCCACACGAATGCGTCTCGCAGCTTTTGCTGTAATTTCTTACCGAGATTGGTCATTTCATCGGGAGAAAGTCCGCGATGCAGCTGCGGAAAGATCTGCTTTGCGCGGTACTTGGGCTCTCCCGCCGAAAGCATCCATTCCTCAAGCTCGTGGGGCATGAGCGAAAGCAGCTCCTTCTTCTCCACGGCACAGGCGATCTCCTCAACGGTATTTTCCATTACAACGTATGTCTCCTTTCGTAGTATGTGTCAAGCGCAAGCCTTTATGCGCTTATTCGTCCTTGGTAAGTTTTTTCAAAACGGCGAAGAAAAAGCCGTCGCAACCATCCACGTCGGGATAGAGCGTGCGCATCCGCAGGCAGGAAAAGTCGGGATGCGAAGCCAAAAAAGCATTCACGTTGTCCTCATTCTCCTCGGGAAGCAGGGTGCAGGTGGAATAGACCAAGAGTCCTCCGTCCCTCACGTATCGGCAGGCGGTCTCCAGAATATCCCTTTGAATTTTAGGCAGTCCCCGGCTCTTTTCCGCATCCTTGTAACGAAGCTCCGGCTTCTTGGCAAACACGCCAAAGCCCGAGCACGGAACGTCACAAAGCACGCGGTCAAAGCTTCCTTCCCATTCGGCACGAAAATCTCTTGCATCCCGCGCCTCGGTCTCTACAATTTCAATCTTCAAGCGCGCGGCACCGCCTCTCACCAGCGAAAGCTTGTTGCCGTGCAGGTCGCAAGAGACAACGCGTCCCTTGTTTTTCATATCAATGGCGGCACCAAAGGATTTGGAGCCGGGGCAAGCGCACACGTCGAGAACGTCCATTCCCTCCTTGGCGTCCAGTGCCTCCACGCAAAGCTGGGAAGCCTCATCCTGAACGAAGAACAAGCCCTCCTCAAATCCGTACGCCGCCGTAACGGGAGTGCCCTCCAGCTCGATTCCCACAGGGCTTTCCAAGGTCTCCCGTACCGAAAGTCCTCTCTCCTCCATCCGCTCCATCAGATCCTCACGGCTCACAAGAAGCGTGTTTGTGCGAAGCGTCACGGGGGGCTTTTTGCCAAAGGCAGAAAAAAGGCTCTCGGTTCTTTCAACCCCAAAGATCTGCAAAAAGCGTTGGCAGATGGAGGGGGAAAAGGAATATTTTACCGATAAATAAGCAACGGGGTCGATTTTTTCATCGGGAAGCGGGATTTTCTTATCGGCGCGCAAAAAGGCGCGGAGGATGGCATTTGCAAATCCCTTGGTCCGTTTGGATGCCAAGGAAACCGTCTCATGGACGGCGGCGTGATCGGGAACGCGGTCAAGGAACGCCAGCTGATAAAGTCCCATGCGCAACAGATTGCGGGTGGCAAGATCAATCTCCTCCACGGGTCGGGAGGAAAGCGAGCCGATCCAATGATCCAGCGTGATCTGCTTTTCCAGCACGCCGTAAACCAAAACCGTCAAAAGTCCTCGGTCGGCATCCTTCAGCTCGTTCCGCTCGATGGCGGTATCCAGCGCAAGATTGGAGTATTGCTCCGCCGAAGCGCATTTATTCAAAACCGACAGCGCAACTGCTCTGACGTTATCCATGAAAGAATCTCCTTTCCCGATTTTTAAAGCAACGGTCTGTGCGACCATCGACCGTAGGGGCGAACTGTGTTCGCCCGTTTATAGGGGCAAGATTTTTTAAGGCGGGCGCTTCGTGAAGCGCCCCTACGATCAAACAAAGAAGGATCGCCGCACATTCGGTGTGTTGATGTGTTGAAATATCGGTAGGGGACGGCGCCTCGACGTCCCGAGAACAATGTTTTTTGATCCGCCTCGATCTGTTGATGCAGTTTAAAATTTGCCCGTAGGGGCAGCTTCAAGGCTGTTTGCCAGCGCCCGTCCGTACGGATTCGATATTTTTAGAAACGGGCGATTCATGAATCGCCCCTACGATCAAGGATAGATATAACCGTGAATTTTGCGGCTACGCTCTTTCGCCCGATTACCCTCAAACCTTGTAGGGACCGGAGTCCCCGACGGTCCAAAAACAAAGGATTTCTAATTCGTGTCCGGCTACATACCAATAGCCATATAAAAAGCAAGCATTTTTTCTTCATGGACCGTCGAGGACGCCGGTCCCTACAGGCAAAAAATCCAAATCACATCAACACACCGATACGGAACGAAAATTTCATCGTTGTGTTGATTTGATGAAGAATTTGATTGTAGGGGAGGCGTTGCGCCTCCCGTTTTTTTTGCATCGACGTTTGTTTTTCTTTCGGGAGGGGAGACCCCTCCCCTACAAAAGAGGATGATGTTATAGGGAAACAATCGGTGTGTGATCTTTGATTGTTTTTTGCTCGCCTCCCAAATAAATTCAAAAGGATCGCGTAGCCATGAAGATTTTTCACGGCTACGCGATCCTTTTGTGTTTTTTATTCAATTTCCACCGCCGCCGCCGCGACTCTCTTTGCCGATTCGGCAAGGGAAACGAGATAGGCGTATTCGTCGGGGGAGTGAATGCTTCCGCCGCCCGCGCCGATGGAATCAATGCAGGGAATGCCTGCCGCGGTGACGTCTGCCGCATCCGATCCGCCCTTGCGCTTGGCGGGGGAGAGCTCGGAAAGTCCGTTTGCGGAGAAGGCACGGTTCAGCTTCTCCACCAGCTCCAGATTGCGATCCACGCGCTCCATGGCAACGCGGTAGCTGGAAATGCTGACCTCGGTGGTACATCCGGGAACGTAAACTCTGTCCGCGATCTCCTTGGCAAAATCCTTGATCCAATCCAGCTGCTTTTGTGTTGCAAAGCGAACGTTCGCCTTGAATTCGCAATATCCGGGAACGGTGTTGACCACCGTGCCGCCCTTGATCAGACCGCAGTTGCAGGTGAGCCCGTCCTTATCCTTCAGCTTTTCCAGCTCGATGATCTTATGAGCCGCCTCCAGAATGGCGCTGGCACCTGCGGTGGCACAGTTGGAGGAGTGTGCCTCCACGCCGGTTACCGAAAAGGTAAAGGTGATAATGCCCTTTCTTTGAATGCAGACCTGACCGCCAAGATGGGTGTGTCCCTCCAGATTGAGGAACGCTGCGGAATCCTTGGCTTTCTCGCAGATGTAGCCAATGGTGGATTTATTGCTCTGCATACTGCCAACCTCCTCATCGGTCTGCAGCAGCATACGGACGGTGCGATCGGCAAAGCCGCAACGGGAAAGCGCGTCCATTGCCATGATGCCGGCCACAATGCCGCCCTTGCAGTCGGTAACACCGGGGCCGTAGATCTTTTCCCCCTCGATCCGCACCGCGGGGCTACCGAAGGAGCCGATGGGATGAACCGTATCAATATGCCCCGAAAGAGAGAGGGGCTTTTTTGCCGTGGCGCCCGGATTCATAGTGATGCAGATCACGTCGCCCGAAACCTCTTGGGCGCATTTTTCGATCTGCCAGCCCTTTTCTGTGGCAAGCTTTACAAAATAATCGCCTACGGCATCCACAGCCTCTTTGTTGTTGGTGGGGCTTTCCAGATTGCAAACGTCCTCCCACACCTTGATATATTGATCGTTCAGAGCGTCGATTTCTTGAAAGATTTTTTCGCAGTTCATATCCGTTCCCTTTCTCAAAAGCCGTTGGCTTTGTTTTCATTTTTAATTATAGCACAGAGTGGTGGAAAATGCAAGTAGAATCAACGTAATTTTCTCGGTTGATCGATCAGTCCCGCCAAATAATCCAAGGACACGTTGTAAAACCTCGCTAAGGTGACAAAATGATGCATGGGCAATTCGCGCTTGCCGCTCTCATACAAGGAATAATGCTGTTGAGAAATCTGCAACAATTCCGCAACCTCGGTTTGCGATAAATCCTTATCCTCTCTCAAATCCTTGATTCTGCAATAGCTCCACATAGCATTCTCTCCAATCCAAACCAAAGAAAAGGCTCTTTTTGTTTCCAAGGCTATTATATCACATTTTTTTTGGAATTGCAAGAAAAAGCGCGATCTTGAAAAATAAATTTTCAAGATCGCGCTTTTTGTTGAATTACTTTCTCACAAACAACACACCAAGGGTATTTCTGCCGCAATGGGAGGAAACGGTGCAGCCCGCACGGGTGATGAGAACCTCGTCAAAGATTCCCATACCGCGTACCTGCTCCACACAGGCGTTGACGATCTCCGCGTCGCATCCGGCGTGGGTCACGAACACACGGTTGGTTCGGAGTCCCGAGCCATCGCCAATGCGATCGGTGACGTATTGCTTCAAGACAACCTCAAATTTGCCGCGGTATTTCTTTGCCGCGCCCATGCTTCCGTCCTTGACCACAATGCAGGGCTTGAGGTTTAACAGGTTTGCACCAAAAGCCGCCAGCGCCGAGCATCTGCCGCCCTTGCGCAAAAATTCCAGATTGTCGATGACAAAGGAAGCGTCCACACAGGGTGCCATTTTGCGGCAGGCATCCGCGATCTCGGCGGCATTCAGCTTGCCGTCCTGCGCCATTTCTGCGGCGGCAAGCACCAAAAGGCCTCCACCCGTGGAAAGGTTTTGGGTATCCACGATATGTACCCCGGGGAAATCCTCGGCGGCAAGGCAGGCATTGTGATAGGTAGCCGACATGGTGGAGCTGATGGTGAAAAAGACCACCTCGGCGCCGCTCTTGGTTTCTTCCGCGAAGAATGCCTCAAAGTCGGCAATGTTGATGGCAGAGGTCTTGGGAAGCTCTCCCGTTTTTTCGTAGTGGGCATAGATGGTATCGGGATCGATCTCCAATCCGTCGGCATAAAGCGCGCCGCCAAGTCCCACGGTCAGGGGGAGGATCTTGATCCCGTATTTTTGAGTCAATTCAGTTCCAAGGTCGCAGGTACTGTCGCTTGCAATGATGATTTTTTGATCCATAACGTAATTTCACCTTCTTACAGTGCAAAGTTAACCGGTTCACATCCAACAATATACCACAAAAAAATAAACTGATTGTAAACAAACGTCGGTTAGTCTATAAATATTAAGAAAAAAAGGAGAATAGAACGAAAAAATCAAGCCTTTGAAGGGGGCTCTTTTGCAAAGACCCGACGCCACCCCATGCTCCTGCCGATCTTTTCGCTTTGCGCAAAGAAGCCCATGGCGGTGAGCACGCGAACGGCGGAATAAGCATCGCGTCCACGGAGCTTGGTAAGCCCGGAAAACTCCTTTACCGTAAAGTGCTCGGGGAGCCCTTCGGGAATGAAGGGGGCAAAATCATCGGGGGAATTCAGCTCCATCTCTCCTACAAGAGAGAGGGGAATACGCTCGTATTTTGTGGAGCCCTTTTTGCGATCCCGCGAGCGGCGACCGTCAAGGATTCGAAAATCCTCCACCTCCAAAAAGAGAAGCTGATAGCGAAGTCTCGGATTTTGCAGGTGTGGGATCAGACAGTAAAGCCGGGGGAGCAGATCCTCGGGGCGTCCCTTTTGCGGCGAGCGCACACGGGAGGATATTTCGTGGGTCTTGAGATCGATCCAGGAGATCCATTTGGTCACGGGAATGGGATGCACCACGGTCACCACACAGTCGGTGCTCAAGAGGTAGTGGGCGATCTTTTGCTTCATGGGATAAAAATCCCCGGTTTGCACCTCAAAAATGAGATTTCCGATGCGCACGTCGGAAACGTAGCGCGTGTTGGCAACGCCTACCTCGTGGTAGTCCTCGTTGTCGCAAATGAAATGCTTGAGGATCTGATGAAGCCGCTTTTCCTGCAGCGTTCCGATCCCTGCCTCTCCCTGCTCGCGCCCCTTGCGCATTGCCGCCTCGCACATACGGGCAAAGCGGGAAGCGTGGATGGGATCGGCGGGAGGAATGGGAACGGTCTGTATCTTGCCCGCCGTTTTTTTACTTGCCGCGGGTGTTTTCTGTTCGGGCATGGATCAATCCTCTGCCTTTTTGAGCTTGGCGTAGGTTGCCATCAGCTTTTTTGTGCCAACCTTGTCAAATACGATCTCATAGAGCACGTCCGCGCCCATGGGCTTGACCGAGATGACGTCGCCTGTTCCAAAGGTCAGATGCTTGACACGGTCTCCCGCCGCGAACTGTGCCGTGGCAGAGGCTGATTTCTTTTCAAAGATGGGCTTGCCCACCGTAATTCTCTCACCGCTCACAGAGGGCGTGTTGCGACCGATGGGGGTGCGCTGAGCGGATTCCGAATAATAAGTACGCTTCTGCGACACGGGAGCCTCTGCGCCGCGAGAGCCGTAGACCGATCCGCGCGCCCCATAGCCGCCGCCAAAGCCGCCGTAAGAGGAGGTGGCGTAAGAACCGATGCCCGTGACCTGACGGCGCATACCGAAGGGATTTTCGGTCTCCTCGGGCTTTTCCACCAGTGCCTCGGGGATCTCGCTGACAAAGCGGGAGACGGGATTATACATGGTTTGACCGTAGAGCAGACGGTTGCGGGTATGGAGCAGATAAAGCTCCTTCTTGGCGCGTGTAATGGCAACGTAGGCAAGACGGCGTTCCTCCTCCATCTCCGCCTCCCCCGCGGTGATGTTCTGCATACCGGGGAAGAGTCCGTCCTCCATACCGGGAAGGAAGACGATGGGAAATTCCAAGCCCTTTGCGCTGTGAATGGTCATCATGACAACGGCGTCGGCAGTTTCATCGTAACGGTCTACGTCGGCAACCAAAGCCGTTTCCTCCAAAAAGCCGTAGAGGGTGGGAGCTTCGTTTTCTTCCATATACTCAATGATGCCGGATTTGAATTCGTCCAGATTTTCCAATCGTTCGGCTTCGGCTTCCCCTGCCGCTACCCACATCTGGCGGTAGCCCGAGCGGTCCATGACCATGTCAAAGAGAACGTCAAGGGGAACACGCCCTGCGGCATCGGTCAGCTCCTCGATCATGCCGGCAAACTGCAAAAGCGTTGCCTTGCTGCGGTCAAGAGCGGGGAACTCACGGGCGCGGCGAATGACTTCAAACTGACTGCAATTCTGCTCGGCGGCGATGGTTTCAATGGCTTCCAGTGTCTTGTTGCCAAGACCGCGGCGAGGCTCGTTGATGATTCTGCGCAGGCGCATATTGTCGTCGTGATTGCTGATGAGCTGAAGATACGCCACGGCATCACGGATCTCCTTGCGATCCGAGAAGCGGGTACCGCCCAGCACGCGATAAGGGACTGCCGAACGGGCAAACGCCTTTTCAATGCTCTGGGCTTGGGCGTTGGTGCGGTAGAGGACGGCAAAATCGCGGTAGGTTGCCTCCTGCTTGGAAACGGCACGGGTCACGGTGTCCACGATCTCGCGCGCCTCGGCGTTCTGATCGTCGCACAGGCGCAGATGGAGCTTGGAGCCCACCTCGCCGCCCGTCCAAAGGCTCTTGCCCTTTCTTCCCACGTTGTGAGCGATCACGGCGTTGGCGGCATCCAGAATATTCTGGGTAGAGCGGTAGTTCTGCTCCAGCTTGATGACCTTGGCATCGGGATAGAGCTTGTCAAAGGTGAGGATGTTTTCAATGGTTGCGCCACGGAACTTGTAAATGCTCTGATCATCATCGCCCACCACCATCAGGTTGTTGTAATAGCCCGAAAGAAGGGCGGTGAGCTGAAGCTGTGCCACGTTGGTGTCCTGGAACTCGTCCACGCAAACGTATTTGAAGCGGCGTTGATAGTTTTCTCGGATCTCGGGGAATTTCTTGAGCAGGAAAACGGTCTGCATAATGATGTCGTCAAAATCCAGCGCATTGGATTCGCGCAGAAAGAGCTGATACTCCTCGTAGATCCGCGCGATCTGCTTCTGACGAAAGTCCTGACCTGCCTCCATGGCAAAATCGTCGGGGGTCATGAGGCGGTCCTTGGCGCGGCTGATGGCGTTCATCACGCCCTTGACGGGGAGCATTTTTTCATCGATCCGACATCTTTGCATGGCGGCAAGAACGGCTTTTTTGGAGTCGTCGGTGTCGTAAATGGTCACACCTGAGCGGTAGCCCAAGCGTTCACCGTGCTGACGCAGGATCCGCATACAGACCGAGTGGAAGGTGCCTGTTACGATATCGGCGGAAACCGATTCATCCTCGGGGAACATCTTGTTCAGACGCTCCCTCATTTCGTTTGCCGCCTTATTGGTAAAGGTGATGGCAAGAATGCGGTAGGGCTCGCAGGCGTTGCTGGAAAATCGGGGCAGAATATGCGCCTCGATCTCCTCCGACGGCAGCGCGATGGCATCCTCCAGCTCGCGCACCGCAGCTTCGTCGGCGTTCCAAGGAAGATATTCGGAAAAATAAGCGTTGCCGTAGCGGATGATGAAGGCAATGCGGCGCACCAGTACGGTGGTTTTTCCGCTTCCTGCGCCCGCAAGCACCAAAAGGGGATTGTTTACGGTAAACACCGCCTCGCGCTGGCGCTCGTTGAGAGAGGAATAGACCTTGTTAAACAGGGCGCGCTTGGCGGCGTGATAGCGTTCTTCAATAGTAGGCATATAGAGTCCTTTCGGGGGAGTGAAAAGTGAAGAGTGAAGAGGGAAGAGGGAAAAGGTGGTTAGGAAAGGGGAACGGCGGGAACGCTTCCAAGGGTAACGATCATGCCCTCGGTGCTTCCGTTGACGGTCAGAGCAAAGGAGGGCTCCTCCTCCGAGGGGATGGCAAAGCAGTACGCGCCCATGGAAAGGGCTTCCTCATTCTGCACCGTGATATCCACGTGTACGCACGTGCCCGCGGTATCATCCACGCTCAGCGTTACCGTATCGGTTGCAACGTAGCCCTCAGCCCAAAGCCAGCAGTACCAAATGCTTCTCTCCGCGTCCTTGGCGTAATAAACGGCGTAAACCAAAGAGGTTCTCTCCTTGGATTTCTCATACCAATCCTCCAGCCCGTCGTGATTGGGGAAGGCGGACTCGGGGATCCAACCGTAATCGGTGATGCCTGCCTCGGAGGCGGGCTTATAAGAAGCGGCGGCAGATTCCTCGGGGGCTGCTGTCTCCTTCTTTTTGCAGGCGGTTGCCGACAGGAGAAGGACGAGCGAGATGACAAGGGAAAGTGTTTTTACAAGATGGGTTTTCATAAATTCGAGCCTCCTGCTTTCAGATACGCGTTTTTCATATGGAGAGCGTCCTCGGCCTGGGTGCCGTCGGATTCGCAAATGATGCGGGGATAGACGTTCTCCCGCACGATCGCCTCGGCAAGAGGCTCAAAGGAGGGACCAAAAACATCATCGGCAAAGGTGAGGTGCTTTTTCTCGCCCGCGTTCGTGTATTCGATCTTGGAAAAATGGCAATGCAGGTGCTTGGCGTATTCGTCTCCCAAGGAGTTGGCAATGAGGTCGAACACGCGGCGGTAGCTGTCCACGTCGGGGAATGCGCCGCCAACGTTACGGGCGTTCAGGTGTCCGAAATCCACTACGGGGGCGTAAATGGGAGACACGCGGCACTGCTCAATGACCTCCTCCAGGGTTCCCAGCTGGTTGATCTTTCCCATGGTCTCAATGCCGAGGCGGATGGTGGTATCGCCCACGGCTTCGGCAACGTGGAAAAGGGTATCCTTGGAAAGCATCATGGCTTCCTCGCGGGAGATCTTTGCGGCGCTTCCGCTGTGGATGACGATGGTATCTGCGCCGAGAAGCTCTGCCGCCCAGAGGGATTTTTGAATATAATCGATGCTCTTCATTCTCTTTTCGGGGTCAACGCCCGAGAGCGAAATGAAATAAGGGGTGTGCAGAGACATGAGAATGCCGTGCTCCCGTGCCTTCTCGCCAATGGCGCGCAGAGAAGCCTCTCCGGCGGCCAGCCCGTTTCCCGCCTCGTATTCAAAAGCGTCCAGTCCGAATCTCTTGACCCAGCCGGGGGATTGAACGGTGGCTTTATTGCCCTCGGCGTAAAAGCTGTCGCTGTTGCCGCCGGGCCCAAAGGTTGCAAAATTTTTCATGCTTGATGATTTCCTTTCGTAGGATCTTTGATTTTCCAAAATTTCATAAAAGGCTGATAGCCATTCTTCTTTGCGTACTTTCTGATAAAAGGACGCTCGCAAAGGCGCTTGAAGCGGAAAAACAGGTTGGTCTTGTCCTTGATGGGGGGAACGATGATGGAGATCAGTCCCGTGTGCTTACCTGCGTAAGAATCTGTAAGCAGCTGGTCGCCCAGCATCACAGTCTCCTCCTTGGTCGCTCCCAGCTTCTCCATGGCAAGAAGCAGCGTCTTCTTGCCGGGCTTTCCGCTGTCGGGGTAAGCGTCCAGCTTCAACTCGCGGTTGAAGCGTTCCACGCGATCTGCGTGATTGTTGGAAACCAGCGCCACCGAAATTCCTGCTTCGCGAAGCTCCTCGATCCACGCCTTGTGCCTCTCGTCGGGATCGGGCTGCTCGTACGGCGCCAGCGTGTTGTCAATGTCGGAGAGCACTACCTTGATGCCAAGGGATTGTAAAAAATCCGGCGTGACCTCAAAATAACTGCCAAACATATAATCGGGTGTAAGATGATCTTTCATTTCTGTCTCCTTTTATAAGAGATTTCGCCCTCTGCGGGAGGGCAAGGGGGAGTTTCGCCCGTTGCGACGGGCGACCGGGGCTCTGCCCCTGGACCCCGCAACCTTTTTGGAAAAAGGTTGATCAAAAACTTTTCACAGAAAAGTTTTTTTATTTGTTTTGATACAGTGCCTCTGTCGTTTGTTGGGTTACTGTTTTTTGTCAGTTTTTCGAACGGACGGGAAGAATAGCTCCCGCGAGCAGCTGGGGGCCACTACCCCATCTGCTCCACAAAGTTAGTTTGCGGTGACACGAAAATGATAACTTTCGCGCAAACCCGTAGGGGCGACCGCCACGCTTGCGTGGTGTTTGGTCGTCCGCCTGTAAAAAATCTGATTTTCATAAACGGGCGATTCATGAATCGCCCCTACGATTAAGAGGAGCGGAAATCGTGGATTACACGGCTACGCTCTTTTATTCGATTCCCCTCAAACCTTGTAGGGACCGGCGTCCTCGACGGTCCGAGAAGCAACAAATTTTGCTTTTTATGTGGCTACCAATCATAGCCGGTTGCAAATTAAAAATCCTTTCGTTTTTCGGACCGTCGAGGACGCCGGTCCCTACAGGCAAAAAATTCAAACCGCATCAACACACCGATACGGAGCGAAAACCTTATCGTTTCCGGGGCGTCGAGGTCTCGTTGCGACTCGTGTCACAAGGAGATTTGCCATCGGCAAACTCCCGTTCTGACACCACACCGTGGTGTCATTCATTACGCTCGCGCCGCTTTGCTACGTCGACCCCTACAGGCAAAAATTCAAACCGCATCGACACGCCGCTACACCTTCTTCAACTAACATCGGTGAGCGGGCAGGGTTGGTGGTCCCTGACCGCTATCGGCAGTACCTTCCCGTCTGTTCGAAAAACTAACAGAAACCAGTCACCCAACAAACGACAGAGGCAGAGCACCAAAACAAATAAAAAAACTTTTCTGTGAAAAGTTTTCGTCCACCTTTTCCAAAAGGTGGCGCGGATCCAACGCCGCGCGGCGTTGGTCGCCCGTCGCAACGGGCGAAATCCCTTGGCGCCATCCGCAGACGACGAAATCCCCCTATCCCCCCATCCTTATTTCACACCGTAATATTGCTCGAGGATGCGAGCGGCGGTGAGAGAGGAATATTCACCGGAGTGACCGTTTTCGAGAACCACCGAGATGACGATTTCGGGATTTTCGTAGGGAGCGGCGCAGACGAAGAGGGCGTTGTAGATATCCGGCTTAGGCGTTTGCGCGGTACCTGTTTTTCCGCCCACGGCAACGGGGATTGAGGACATGAATCGGTTGGCGGTGGAGTGGGAGGTGATCATTTCGCGCATACCGAGGAGAACCTCGGCGCGGTATTCGTCGGGGATCGAGAACGCCCCAAGAACACTTGCGGAGGGATCGTAGGAATAGACGGGGGAGGCACTTCCAAAGGCGTAGACGTTTTTCAGAAGGTGGGCGGCGTAACGGGTGCCGCCGTTGGAAAGCGTTCCCATGTAGCAGGCGAGCTGCAGGGGAGAGGCTTGATTATCGGACTGCCCAATGGCGGCGGAGAGGTTGTCTCCCGCTTCCCACATGGCGCCGTGAATCTCTTGGCGATAGGCAGGGCCTGCCAAGATACCCGTGGTGCCTCCCAGCTCAATGCCGGTGGACTGCCCAAAGCCGAATTTTTGCAGATAGTCGTTCATGGTGTCGATCCCCATGAGATATCCAAGCTCGTAGAAGAAGCAGTTGCAGGAGGTCTTGACCGCGGTTTTCACATCGATGTAGCCAAAGTGAGAGGAGCCGTAGGTCGAGCATTTGGGGTGATGATAACGGGGATAGGTGCCCGAGCAGTTGATCAGGGAGTCGGTTCGGATCGAACCCGACATCAGCCCCGCAATGGCAACGCCGGGCTTGTAGGTGGAGCCGGGAGCGTAGGCACCGTCCAGCGCCCGATTGAACAGAGGCTTGGCGGGATCGGCAAAGAGCGCCGAATATTCGGCGTTATAGGTGGTCAGATCGTAGGTGGGATAGGATGCGATGGCAAGGATTTCAAAGGTGTTGGGATCCATGGCAACCGCCGCACCCGCGTTGCAGAGAGCCCCGCGCGTTTCGTCGCCGTCGGCACGCCCGACCACGTATTCCACGTTTTCGCGCAAGCCGTCTTCGGCGGCAATCTGCAGATCAATGTCAATGGTGAGGTAAATATCCTGTCCCGCTACGGGCTCGGATTTGACGGTGATGTTCACCACGTTTCCGTCGGCGTCTTCTTCTATGAGCAGGACTCCGTCGCTGCCGCGCAGATATTGCTCAAAGGCGGCTTCGCATCCGGATTTTCCAACCATGGCGTTCATCTGATAGCCCTGCTCGTTATAATAATCCCATTCTTCGGAGTAGATGGGGCCTACGTTTCCCAGAATGTGGGAGGCGTAGCCGGGGTAGCAGTAAACACGCTCCGCGTTGACCGAGAAGGTAACGCCGCGAGGAGCCGGCTCCTTGATGCGGGTCATGAGCTCAATGCCAACGTCCTCGGCAAAGATATAATCGTTGGCGGTTCCGAATTGCATGGCGTTCATGTCGTAGCGCAGGCGCAGAATGCGGTCGATCTCCGCGTCGGTAAACATACGGTTGCCATCGGCGTCGGTTGCCAGAAGCTCGTAGGTGTTGACGTAATAATCGCGCAGGTTTTCGGCAGTGACGTCGCTTTTGATGCCAAGGTCCTTCAGGACGCGGCGCAGACGGTAGTTGATGGGCGAATCGGCATTTTGCGAATCGGCGCTGAAGGAATAATTGGGATACTGCCCGTCAAAGGGGAAGTATTTTTCGGTGTGCTTGTTTTCTTTTGCGCATTCCGTAAGAAGGAAGAGCGCGGTTTTGTTGGCGGTTTTGTTATCAAGCTCGGCAAAGGAGGCGTAGGTGAGGGTAAGATCGTAGGTGTATCGGTTCTTCACCAGAGGCTTTCCGTTACGGTCGTAGATCTCGCCACGTACGGCGCGAATGGTTTCGGTGCGTGTGGTGTTGCCTGTGTTATAGAGATCGGTCTTGCCGGCAATTTGAATATGGAACAGTCTGCCGAGATAGATGACACAGATCAGGCAAAACGCCGCGACGATCACAAGCGGACGCAGCGTATGACGGCTTTTTGGGGGCATGGCGCTCCTCCTTTCCGAGAGATTTTTCAGGAAACCGAAAGAATTACAGGAACAGCAAAAGGATGACGGCGGCAAGGAACCACGCGCCGGGATTGAACAGTCCTACGTTGATCCATTCGCGTGCCGTCAAGGGACGCTCGCTCTTTTGCAGATGCAGGCGAGGGGGCTTTTTCAAAAAGAAGACAATGGCGGCGATCAACGCGCCAATTATGGCGAGGATGACAAAGGCGGCGTAGCCCAGCGTCATCAGGTACCCCACGGTGTTTTCGGCGATCTCTGCCTGAGGATCTGTCTTCAGCCGCTCAAGATTGACGCGCTTGAGCGCTTCGGTGGTATACACGCCGCCGATCATATTGAACGTCATATGCAGAGCGACGGTGTAACGGAGGCGTCCTGTGTAAACGTAGAGATATCCGAACAAAATTCCCAGCGCCGCGGTGTAGAAAAATTGATAGAAGTTTCCGTGGATGAGTCCAAAGATTACGCCCGAGATCAAAACGGCGGGCAGGTCTCCAAAATGGCGCAGGCGGTCAATGAGCAGCTTGCGATAGAAGATCTCTTCCATGATGGGCGCGAGAATGCCGCAGAAGAGCAGGTTTGTCCAAAGGGGAGAGGAGGTGGTCAGCGCCTGGAGCTGATTGGCGGGCTTTTCCCCCATTATGAAACCAATGATGGTGTTGATCAGCTGTCCCAGATAGTTTCCAAGGAAGGACATGGTAAAGCAAACCGCAACCAGCCCCAAGAGCACGCCGAATCCAAGCCGTCTCTGCGTTGGTTTTTCGCGTACCGGCTCCAGTCGGTAGATCAGGAGCGCCAGAGGCATTCCCACGGCATAGAGCGGAACCATGGCCATGACCCAGGTATACCAATCGTAATCCATGACCTGCGGCGCGTGACGGCTGATGATATCCACCAGAATCGCCTGCAAAAGGGAAGCAAAAAGATATACAAAGGAGATGGCAAGGGCAGGGACTGCCAAGCGCCTGCGCTCTCGGTAGCTGTCAATGGGAGGAAGAAGAGAGGGGTCTTGTTTCGTTTCGTTCATAAAGAAGCTCCTTTCGGGGGAACAGGGGGGCTTCGGGGCTGTACGCAAGGATCTCTTCTGCGCCAGCCCCGAGTTGCTTTATTTGACTTTGTAGCGGATGAATTCCGAAAAATCGCCGCCGGTACTGCGGAGCATACGCCCCAGTCCCAGACAACCGCAATCAATGGGCTTTTTGGCAACGATCACGCGGATTCCGGTTTGTTTATGAATGGCCTGGTCGATGCCGGGGAGCAGGGAGCCGCCTCCAACCATAACGATTCCCAGGTCGAAAATATCGGCGGAAAGCTCGGGAGGTGTCTCCTCAAGGGTCTGCTTGACCATGGAGATGATCTCCCACAAGGGCTCCTGCATTGCTTCGCGCACCTCGTCGGTGCGGACCTCAATGGTGGCGGCAAGACCCGTGTGCAGGTCTCTTCCGCAAACCTCCATGCTTCCGCGATCAATACCGGGGATCGCCGTACCGATGCGCTTTTTGAGGATCTCGGCGGTGATCTCTCCAATGAGAATATTACGGGTTTGCTTTAAGTAATTGACAATGGCGAGGTCCAATTCGTCCCCTGCGGTACGCAGGGAATTGGATTGAACAATGCCGCCAAGGCTGATGACGGCTGCCTCGGAAACGCCTCCGCCCAAATCGATGAGCATGGCGCCTCTCGCCTTGGAAACGCGGATACCGGCTCCCACCGCCGCGGCAATGGGCTCGTCGATGAGTCCCACGTTCTTGGCTCCTGCCTCCATGGTGGCGTCCTCTACCGCGCGGCGTTCTACCTCGGTGACTCCGTAAGGGATGGATACCAGCGCCGATGGGCGGCTGAAAAAGGAGGTCATATCCAGTCGTGTGAAGAAATCGCGGAGCATGAGCGAGGTGACCTCAAGGTCGGTGATAACGCCGTCCTTCAAGGGACGCAGTGCCAGAATGTTGCCGGGGGTCTTTCCCAGCATCTTTTTGGCGGCTCTGCCCGAAGCAATGACCTCGTGGGTGTATCGGTCCACGCTGACCACCGAGGGAGCGCGCAGGGCAATGCCCTTATCCTTGTAAATCAAGGTGTTTGACGTACCCAGATCGATACCGATCTGTCTTGACATTATCGCTCCTCCTTCCGATGCCCGTGGGCTGATTTTTTGTTTCCGCTTTTATTATAGCACAAACTCGTGTCTTTGGCTACCCCTTATAGTAAATTTTCTTTGAACATTTTGGCAAAAAGTTGGCACAAGGCGTGCACGGGGAGTCCCACCACGTTGAAATAGTCTCCGCGGATGCCGCTGATATATGCCGAAGCCAGTCCCTGAATGGCGTAAGCGCCTGCCTTGTCGTAGGGCTGTGCCTTTTCGATATAAGCGTCGATGGTCTCGTCGCTCATTCCGTCAAAAACCACCTGCGTGATCTCGTGGGAAACGCCAACCTCATCCCCTCGGATGAGGCAAATGCCGCTGACCACCTCGTGGGCGCGTCCCGAAAGAAGCTTGAGCATTCTTTGGGCGTCGGCTTTGTCGTGGGGCTTTCCTAAAATCTGCCCGTCGATGCTGACCACGGTGTCGGAAGCGATGATCACAGTGTCCCCGAGGTCGCGACCTCTTGCGAGCAGATGATCTCTGACGGTTTCTCCCTTGCGGCGGGAAAGCTCCTCTACCAGCGCGTAAGGATTGGTGATCTCACTGCTCTCGTCGGCGTCGGAGGTCACCACCTCAAACTCTAATCCTAAATTTGTAAGAATCTCCTTGCGTCTCGGAGATTGGGATGCTAATATCAGTTTCATGTCTGAATGTCCTTTCTTTTTTTGGAGGGGATTTCGCCCGTTGCGACGGGCGACCAACGCTACGCGGCGTTGGATCCGCGCCACCTTTTGAAAAAGGTGGACGAAAACTTTTCACAGAAAAGTTTTTTACTTTTTTGGAGGTGCGGTGCCTCTGTCGTTTGTTGGGTGACTGTTTTTTGTTAGTTTTTCGAACGGACGGGAAGGTACTGCCGATAGCATTTTGGGACCGCTACCCAAAATGCTCCATGGAGTTAGTTTTCGGTGACACGGAAAACGATAATTCGCGCGCAAACCCGTAGGGACGATTCAAGGATAGATGAAATCGGGAATTATTCGGCTACGCTCTTTTATTCGATTTCTATCAAACCTTGTAGGGGGCGACGTCCTCGACGCCCCGGAAACGAAAGAATTTTTAATTTGCAACCGGCTATGATTGGTAGCCGTATAAAAAGCAAAATTTGTTGCTTCTCGGGTCGTCGAGTTCTCGTTGCGACTCGGTCACGCTCGCGTTCTGACACCACACCGTGGTGTCATTCATTACGCTCGCGCCGCTTTGCTACGTCGACCCCTACAGGCAAAAATTCAAATCGCATCGATACGCCGATACGGAGCGAAAACCTTATCGTTTCCGGACCGTCGAGGACGCCGGTCCCTACAGGCAAAAATTCAAACCGCATCGATACGCCGAACGTGCGTTTTTTCTCCGCGCAGGGGATATGGAAAATCGTTAGGAGACCCCGTCGTCGCTTCGCTCCTTGGTTTTGCTCCTGCGTCGCAAAACTTCGACTGCGGCTCGCAGGCTCGCCTCCGCTCAGGGTGACACGGAAAACGATAATTCGCGCGCAAACCCGTAGGGGCGACCATTGGTCGCCCGCCTGTAAAAAATCTGATTTTCATAAACGGGCGATTCATGAATCGCCCCTACGATCAAGAGGAACGGAAATCGTGGATTACACGGCTACGCTCTTTTATTCGATCCCCTCAAACCTTGTAGGGACCGGCGTCCCCGACGGTCCGGAAAGCAACAAATTTTGCTTTTTAAACGGCTACAAATAATAGCCGGTTGCAAATTGAAAATTCTTTCGTTTCCGGGTCGTCGAGGACGTCGACCCCTACAGGCAAAAAAATTCAAACCGCATCGACAAGCCGATACGGAGCGAAAACCTTATCGTTTCCGGACCGTCGAGGACGCCGGTCCCTACAGGCAAAAATTCAAACCGCATCGATACGCCGCTACACCTTCTTCAACTAACATCGGTGAGCGAGCAGGGTAGCGGTCCCTGATCGCTCGCGGGAGCCAATCTTCCGTCTGTCCATTCCCTAACAAATCACGGCAGGGATAGCTGACGGTAGGGACTCAAGCGTTCCCTTTTTCTCTATCCTTCCAAAAAACTTTTCTGTGAAAAGTTTTCGACCACCTTTTCCAAAAGGTGGCGCGGATCCAACGCCGCGTAGCGTTGGTCGCGCTCCGCAGAGGGCGAAACTCCCCCCTCTGCGCAAACTAAATTCATGGAGCAGATGGGGTAGCGGCCCCCAGCTGCTCGCGGGAGCCAATCTTCCGTCTGTCCATTCCCTAACAAATCACGGCAGGGATAGCTGACGATAGGGACTCAAACATTCCCATTTTCTCTAACCTATCAGAAAACTTTTCTGTGAAAAGTTTTTGATCAACCTTTTTTCAAAAAGGTTGCGGGGTCCAGGGGCAGAGCCCCGGTCGCCCGTCGCAACGGGCGAAATCCCCTCGATCTTAGGAGACCGAGGGGAAGATGATTTTATTTTTTCAGAGAGATGGCTTTTTCGGCGGCTTGAGCGATGGCGGCGGGGGTGAGGCCGTACTGCTCGAGGAGCGCGGGAACGGTGCCCGAGTGGCCGTAGGTGTCCTTCATACCAACGCGAACCACGGGAACGGGGGCGTTTTCACCAACCACTTCGGCAACGGCAGAACCGAGACCGCCGATGATATTGTGCTCTTCCGCGGTAACGATGGCACCGGTTTCCAGAGCCGCTTTGGTGATGATTTCGGCGTCGATGGGCTTGATGGTGTGGATGTTCACGATGCGGGCGTTGATTCCCTTGGCGGCGAGAAGCTCTTTTGCTTCCAGTGCCATGGAGACCATCAGACCGGTTGCCACGATGGTAACGTCTGTTCCGTCGGAGAGCTGAATGCCTTTGCCAAGCTCAAACTTGTATTCGGGGCAATCGTTGATCACCGGAACGGCAAAGCGTCCGAAGCGGAGGTAGAAGGGGCCGTTGGTGTTCAGAGCAGCTTCCACAGCGGCTCTTGCTTCCACGGCGTCGGCGGGGTTGACAATGGTCATGCCGGGGATGGTGCGCATCAGGGCAATGTCCTCGTTGCACTGGTGGGTGGCGCCGTCTTCGCCAACGGTGATGCCTGCGTGGGTAGCGCCGATTTTGACGTTGAGGTGAGGGTAGCCGATGGAATTGCGAACCTGCTCAAAGGCTCTGCCTGCGGCGAACATGGCAAAGCTGGAGGCGAACACGGTCTTGCCGGTGGTGGCAATGCCTGCCGCCACGCTCATCATGTTGCCTTCGGCGATGCCGCAATCAAAGAATCTTTCGGGGTATGCTTTTTTGAATTTTACGGTTTTGGTGGCTTCGGCAAGGTCTGCGTCCATCACCACGAAATCATATTTTTCAGCCAGCTCGACCAGCGCCGAGCCGTAGCTTTCACGGGTTGCGATCTTTTCTGCCATTTTGGTGTCCTCCTTATGCGTTCAGCTCGGCGAGAGCGGCTTCACACTGCTCGTCGTTGGGAGCAGAGCCGTGCCAGTTGACCTTGTTTTCCATAAAGGAAACGCCCTTGCCTTTCACGGTTTTTGCGATGATGGCGGTGGGCTTGCCCTTGACGGTCTTTGCTTCGGCGAACGCCTTTTCGATGGCGTCAAAATCGTGACCGTCGATGGAAATCACGTGGAATCCAAAGGCTTCCAGCTTCTTGTCGTGGGGAGTGGGGTTCATGACCTCTTCCACGCTGCCGTCGATCTGCAGACCGTTCCAGTCAATGATCACGCAGAGGTTGTCCAGCTTGTAGTGGGCGGCGAACATGCAAGCCTCCCAAACCTGTCCTTCTTCGCTTTCACCGTCGCCAACGGCGGTGTAAACGCGGTAATCCTTGCCGTCGATCTTACCGGCGAGCGCCATGCCTGCGGCAGAGCTGATGCCAAGACCCAAGGAGCCTGCCGACATATCCACGCCGGGAGTCAGGGTCATATCGGGGTGTCCCTGGAGGCGGCTGCCGATCTTACGCAGGGTGGTCAGCTCCTCCACGGGGAAGAAGCCTCTGTTAGCCAGCGCGGCGTAAAGAGCGGGAGCGCAGTGTCCCTTGGACAGCACAAAGCGGTCGCGGTTGGGGTCTGCGGGATTTTTGGGATCAATGTTCATTTCGGCAAAATAGAGATATGCCATTATGTCGGCAATCGAGAGAGAGCCGCCGGGATGTCCCGATTTTGCGGCGTGAGTGCCCTTAATGATACCAATGCGGATTTTTCTTGCCGCATCGCGGAGAAGTTCAAGCTTGGATTGTTCCATAAAGTCCTCCTTGGGGGATTTATTTATTATACGGATATATTATACTCTAAAGTAAGACCGTTGTCAAGTCGTAATCGGGATTTCGGTCAATAAAAAAGAAGGCGGTAGCATGACTTTCCCGAGGCGGAAAGGCTATCTCCTTCTTTTTTGGGTCTTATTGTAAAAATTCTTCCACGGTCCAGGCTCTGCGCCACTCGATAAAGGGGTCTCCTTTTTCATCAAAGCGGATGGGAAGCCAAACGTAATTTGCCTCCGAGGTATTCTCCTCGGAGAGGAATTTCATCTGCTTCCAGTCAAACTCCTTTTTGCCGTTGGGGGAGTAGCGATCGTAGAAGGTTTCCTCCATATCGGGCAGATCCTCGGTGAGATCTGTCAGCCAACGGTCTCCCAGCGCGATATACAGATCGGGAATGTGGGGATGATGGAACACCGAGGAAAACTGGGCGTGGAAGGAATTGTTCTTTGCGTCGTTCCTGCAGGTCTTGCCAAGGTCCTTCCACTCGCCGTGAAGCTCGGTGATATCGTAGGCGATAGTGGGGTTGGGATAGTAGCCCGTGGTACCCGAGGTCAGGATGAATTTTCGACCCCCGTGTGTGAAATAAGCGGGGGCTTCGCGCACGGTGGGAGGGCTCTCCTCGGGCAAGTGCGTTGACCATTTCTCGGCAAAATCGGTGTAGTCCTCGTTCAATTCCCGCAGGATCATCTCGCTGTGAGGGAACTCGAAAACGGCATACGCCCGATCTCCGTCAAGGAACAGATCAAAGTCACCGCCGTGGTGGGGAGAGACGTTCACCTCGCCTACGTAGCAGAGGCTTTTGAGGGAATCTCCCACGCAGACCGAGAAGCCGGCAGAGGAAAAGCCGCCCACCGAGGTCTTTGCCCAAAGAACGTACTGCTTGTTCTTTTCGTTGTAAAGAATATGCGGTCTGTCCATGATGTTGGCGGGGTGGAAGGGGTTCTTCTCGTCCTCACTCTCGGGAACGATCAAGCCCTCGTCGCGCCAGTTATAAAGATCCTCGGAGGAATAAAGACGCACGCCGTGGTGCCATTGCTTGCACCGCTCACCCGTGGCTCTTCCCGTAATTCCTTCTTTGTTTTCTCCGTACCACCAGAATTTGTTTTCTGCCCAGAGGATAGATCCGCCGTGGGCTTGAATGCGCTTCCCCTCGGTGTCATACCAGACCTTTCCGGGGCGAATAAACGAATACATCGGTCGATTTCCTTTCGTTTGGAATCAGAAGTGCTTGCGATACTGCTTGCGGTCAAGGATCTCCACGGGGGACTTTCCTTGGAACTCGATCTCTCCGCACGCCGCGCGTACAAAGGCTTTTACCGAGCAGGCAAGCATGGAATAGGCGTTGACGTAGGTCCTTGCCTTTTCAAAGTACTGGTCGTAGAAATAGGGAGAGCCGAAGCTGACCGCCATGACCTTATCCACGGCGTTGGGATCGAGGAATGCGCGCTGGATTCTTGCGGCGGGACCGTCCAGATAATCCAAAAATCCAACGGGACGGAATGCGCGGGAGAAGGTGGCAAAAAGGATCAGATCGTTCTCGCGGTAGAAGCGCGCTCTCTCGGCGGCAGCCGGTCTTCCCTCCTCGGTGTAGTCCACAATAAAGCCGCGCTTTTCAAATTCTTCCTTCAAAAGCTTGGCTTCCTCAAAGGCGGGCGCGTATTGCGCAACTGCGCAGATGCCCAGACGGGGAGTCTTTTTGGGATCCAGAGGGAAGTGACCCGCGTCGTTGCGGATCAGCGTAATGCTCTGCTCGGCGCACTTTTGCTGGAACTCCTTGATAAAGGTCTTTTCCTCCTCGGAAAGCTCGTAGAACATTTCGTGATCTTCCTTGAAGAGACCTCTCTTTTCCTTCACGCGCAGGATTCTGGTCACGGCGTCGTCCAGACGGGACATGGGAACCTCGCCCGAAAGGATGGCTTTTTCCAGATTGTCGGCGTAAGCGGCGCTGGGCCAGAGCATCATGTCACAGCCCGCCTTGAAGGACTCGATCTCGGAGGTTCCCTTGTCGGGATACCATCCCGCAAAGCCGCCCATACCGAGAGCGTCGGTAACCACAATGCCCTCAAAGCCCAGCTCTCCCTTGAGCAGATCGGTGATCAGCTCCTTGGAAAGGGTTGCGGGCAGGGGCATATCGTGAAGCTCGGAGAACTTTTGGGGATAAGCGGGCAGACCGATGTGTCCCGCCATGATCGAGTCAACGTCCTCGGCAATACAAGCGGCAAAGACTCTGCCGTAGGTGGCTCTCCAATCCTCCATGTCACAGGTATTGTAGGTGGTAACGATGTGCTGATCTCTGTAATCCATGCCGTCACCGGGGAAATGCTTGGCGCAGGCGGAAAGTCCGTGATCCTGCATACCCTTGATGATCTGCGGCAGCATCTTGACGCCAAGGTCGGCGCTGTCGGTCATGCCGCGGTTGTTGATCAGAGGATTGCGGCGGTTGCGGTTGAGGTCGCTTACGGGAGAAAAGCTCCAGTTTGCGCCAATGGTTCGACCCTCCAAAGCCGTCACCTTTCCGTAATTGTAGGCGGTCTCGGCATCGTCGGTGGCACCCAATCCCATCATGTAGGGCAGGGGGGTCAGCGCCTTGACCATGCTTCCGCATCCGTTTTCAAAGTCCGAGGTGATCAGAGGAGGAATGGTGCATTTGTCGGCAATC
The DNA here is from genome assembly GCA_015064315.1 of Oscillospiraceae bacterium. GTDB lineage: Bacteria > Bacillota > Clostridia > Oscillospirales > CAG-272 > UMGS1865. Next base: position 5,043 of record SVSL01000023.1, on the reverse strand, counting down.
TCCTTGACGTAGCCGCGCAGCTCGTCAAGCCCCGCCTCGTCGGCCTCGGTGATGATCTGTCCGAAGAAGAATGCGGCACCGGGAGCAAAGTCCACGCTCTGTCCCTTTTCCATCTTGATGACAATGGTTTGATTGATCTTTTCGCGAAGCGTCATTTCCTCCAATTTGGGCATTTTGTTTTTCATAAAAAGCTCCTTATATGTTGTTATTATATTTCAATTCTTTAGTTCAGGCAAGTGTCAGCACCGTTGCCTCGCCGGGGGCGACGGTGGGATGTCCCTCAAGGGCAAAGTCCTCGGCGGTGTCGTTCCAGAGGGTGAGGATCTTTCTCTCGCCCAAGGAATATTCCGCGCCCCAGATCCCCTTGGGAAGGGCTACGGAGGGCAGATCGAAGCGCCCCTTGGTAAAGAAGTCGCGGTATTTCTCCCGCAACGCCACAAGACGTGCCACGTGTGCGGAATAATCGGGACAATCGTCCATGCTGTCAATGCGTCCCCGATAGAGGGAGACGTCAAAGAGCATACCAAACACAAAGGCGTAGTTCAGCTCGCGGCGGTAGATGCTCTTTTCATCGTGTGCGAGTCGATTGGAGACGGGAACCTCGGGGAAGGCATAGCGGAACAGATAGGGGTATGCGTGCTCCTTAAAGCTCATGCCGGGGCCACAGCCGTGGGTGAAATCCAAGAGCGGACTGATGCGATCCAGCACCCATTCGCTTCCAAACCATTCGGTGTCGCCAAGGCTCTCGCGGATCTTTTTGATGACCTCCACGCGAAGCTGGGGATCGAGATCGATGCGATTGCCGTGGGAATGGCTCTCGTCAAAGCAAAGGTAGAAGCAGCAGCTGAACTGATCAAAGAAGGTGCCGTTTGAGCCGAGAGCGAGATGCTTGTCCTTGATCTCGAGCAGCTTTTCCTTCCAGCCCTCGGAGCCAAAGCATCCAACGCAGAAGGTTTTGAGCTTGGAAAGCTTCAGGAGCGAGCCGTTGTTGGCAAAATAGTATGCCTCGCGGTACTCGGATTTTTCAATATTCTTTTTGGTGTATTTCCACCCCTCGCTCTTGTAGTAATCGGTGGCGGTGTCAATGAGCTGACCGTTGGCGTAAAGCACCACCTGTCCGCCCTTTTGGTTGATCTGACGGATGGCTTCGCGAAGCCCCTTTGCGCCGCCCAGCTCCTCGTCGGGCTCGTAATTGGGGTAGCCGTTGTCCATGCCCTCACGCCACCAGCCAAAGAGCAGAATCATGCGAATGCCGTATTTTGCGCCCTCCTCGTAGATGCGGGGCAGATCGGCATAGGTGTGAAATACCTCGCCGTACTGGTGCTTGAGGATGATTCTTTGCCAGCCATGCATGGAGCGGATGCTTTCCTTGGTGATCAGATGTCCCGATTCATCCACAAGAGAGGAGAGCCAGGTGGTGTCCGACCAGCGGCGATAGGCGTCGGCAACGTCGCGCCAATCTTTGTTGGAAAGCAGAATACGGTAATGGGAAAGGGTCAGCGTTTCTCCGGGCACTACTGCGGGATAGGAGCAGATCGCCATGATCAAACGGGGCTCGCGCTCCTCGCGCCGTCCCGTACCGAGGGCGAGGGTGGTAATACGGCAGGCTTCCTCGTCACAGCGCGCCATGGCAAGGTAGTGAGAGCCGCTTTGAATGCCCAGCCAAGGCATGGACATCTCTCCCGGATAGCGGAAAAACCGCCACACGTTCTTATAATCGGCGGATTTGTACTCGGTGTGCGCCTTTTGGGCATACGCCAGCGGATTGGCAACGCGCAAGCCCAGTCCCGAGGGGGCGTAGAGAGTGTCTTTTTCGAATCCTCCCGCAAGGGAACGGAATTCCGCCACGGGGTATTGCAATTCATTCACGCGCAACGCCGAGTGGTTTTTGATCTCGGCGACAAAATCCAAGCCGCCCTCGATCTCGCGAGCCGTCAGGATCAAGCCGATGGGATAGACCTTTCCGTCCTCGGCAAGCACCTCGTTGTAGGCAATGGTGATCGACCCGTTCTCCTCTGTCACAGAGGAAGGGGTCTGTGCATGGGAATAAACGCCCAGCTCGCGATTCTTCTCGTTGTCGCAAAAATCAAGATGCATCCGCCAAAAATCGGCACCGTCGCAGAAGCCGGGGGTAAAATCCTCCCCCTCAAACAGCAGTCGGTTGCTTGTGGCGTCATAATGAACGCGCAGTGCTTTCAGCATTTTTGTTTCTCCGATCAAAGCTCCTTCCCCGTCATCACACGGAGAATGGAGTGGGCGTAGGCACGGGCAAGAAAATCATTGGGATGGTTTACGTTATTGCCCGTCATATCGCGGTATTGCTTCTTTTTCAAAAGAGCCGCGTGCACCGAGGTCATGGGAACCAAAGACAGCTCGGGATGCGACGGCAGAAGAAGCCTTCCGTATGCATCCTCAAAGGTATACTGCTCCTTCCAAAATTTAAAGGTCTCGGCGTTGGGAAGCATGGTAGCCACCAATGCGATCTCCACCGCGGGAAGTGCCGCTTGGGTGCGTTCGATCAGTTCCTTGATCTCTGCCACGTGCTCCTCGGGAGTCAGCTCCCGATCGTTCATGCCAAAGGCGAGGATCACGGTATTTGGCTGATAGACAAGAAGATTTTCCTCCAAGGTCTCCAAGCCCCATGCGGTTTTCTTTCCGCCCACGGCGGTGTTGACGTAGTCGATGCTTGCTTTGGGATAGAGCTTTTCCAAGCCCTTTTTTACAAGGATGGGCCAAGGATCAGCAAAGGGCTCAAAGCCGATTTTGCCGCTGGAATTGGCTCCTGTGGTAATGCTGTCGCCAAAGAACAAAAGCTTCAAGGGCTCTCCGCGCTCCAGCCTTTCAAGGGTGCGGGGAAGCTTACGGCTTTGATCCTCGGGAATGATCCCTTCCCACGCATCCTCGTGGAAATAGGAAACAAAGACCTGATGCTGCGCGATCCAGCTGCCCTCGCCAAAAAGCACCCAAGGCCTTTCGGTTGTCTTTCCGGCACGGCTGTGCTCAACCTCCTCACGGGGATACAGCTCCTCATCGGTAAAATAGGGCATGGAGGAGCCCGCAAGGCGTGTCAGCGTATTTCCCGAAAGAAGATAGTCAACGCCCTCCCTGTATTCGGTTTTCAGATCGCAGGAGCGCACCGAAACGCCGTTGCGCGGCGTGTAGAGAAGGGAAACGCGCCCCTCCTCGCCCGCAAACAAAACCGATTCGTTTGCCATAAAATCGCCGCTCCAATAGGGCTTGATATAGGTGTCAAAATCGTAGCGGTCGGTGACGTATTTTTGCGGATGCTCCATAGAGACTACCTCCTGAGGGGACTTTTGTTCAGTATAGCACAATTCCCTCAAAAAGTCAAGTTTTTACGCAATAAAATGCGGCGTTGGAAATCAAAATATTGTCAAAATCAACAAAATAAGAAAGCGGAATTTGGTGAAAATCGTAATTTCTCCTTCTTTTCAGAATCGGGAATTTGTGATATAATAGTAAACTGGAAAAATGACGAATCAAAATCGAAAAAATTATAAAGATAGGGAGAATAAAACGGTGATCAGAGAAAATTTGAGAAACGTAGCCATCATTGCCCACGTTGACCACGGCAAGACCACGCTTGTGGACGGACTCCTCAAGCAGGGCGGCATTTACCGCGACAATCAGGAGACCGTGACCCGCGTTATGGATTCGGGAGATCTGGAAAAGGAGCGCGGCATTACCATTCTGGCAAAGAATACCGCCGTGCACTATAAGGATATCAAGATCAATATCATCGATACCCCCGGGCATGCTGACTTTGGCGGCGAGGTGGAGCGTATCCTCAAGATGGTAAACGGCGTTATCCTTCTGGTGGACGCTGCCGAGGGCCCCATGCCCCAGACCCGCTTCGTTCTGCAAAAGGCGTTGGAGCTGAACCATCGCGTCATCGTTTGTATCAATAAGATCGACAAGCCCGACGCGCGTCTTGGCGAGGTAGAGGATGAGATCCTTGAGCTTCTCATTGACCTTGGTGCCAACGACGATCAGCTGGACAGCCCCATGCTTTACTGCTCGGGTCGCTCGGGCACCGCTACCGAGGATCCCTCGGTGGAGGGCACCGATCTGACCCCTCTGTTTGAAAAGATCGTATCCTATATGCCTGCGCCCGAGGGAGATGAGAGCGGCGATCTTCAGCTGCTGGTTTCCTCCATCGACTACAACGATTATGTAGGACGCATCGGCATTGGACGCATTGAGCGCGGCGCGATCAAGGTTGGTCAGGAGGTTGCCGTTTGCAACTTCCACAATCCCGAATCGGTGAAAAAGACCAAGGTGGTTTCGCTTTATCAGATCGACGGTCTGGTTCGTACTCCCGTGGAGAACGCCATCGTAGGCGATATCGTGTGCTTCTCGGGCGCGGGCGACATCACCATCGGTGATACCCTGACCGCGGTCTCCAATCCCGAGCCTTTGGAATTTGTAAAGGTTTCCGAGCCTACCATGGAAATGACCTTTATGGTCAACAACAGCCCCTTGGCGGGCAAGGAGGGCAAATTCGTTACCTCCCGTCAGCTTCGCGACAGACTCTACCGCGAGCTGCTCAAGGACGTTTCGCTCCGTGTTAACGACGGTGACACCACCGACGAATTCCGCGTGGCGGGCAGAGGTGAAATGCACCTTTCCATCCTGCTGGAAACCATGCGCCGCGAGGGCTTTGAGCTTGCCTGCTCCAATCCCCGTGTGCTTTACAAGGAAGTGGACGGCGTCAAGCACGAGCCTATGGAGCGCGTGACCTTGGACGTTCCCATGGATTTCGTTGGCGTTGTGGTGGAGAAGCTGGGTCAGAGAAAGGGCGAGCTGCTCACCATGAATCCCATGGGCAGCAGAACCCGTATTGAATATTCCATTCCCTCCCGTTGCCTCTTCGGCTACCGCTCCGAGTTCCTTACCGCAACTCACGGCGAGGGTATTATCAACACCATCTTCGACGGCTACGCCCCCTACAAGGGCGAGGTTGCCATGAAGTTCACCGGCTCTCTCATCGCCTCCTGCGACGGCGAGACCACCCGTTACGGT
>SVSL01000022.1 GCA_015064315.1 Oscillospiraceae bacterium | reverse complement strand
CAATGAAATCCGTTTGTAACGGCGGCACCAAGGCGCCGCCCTACAATGCCCCTCTCACCCACCTGCGGTGGGAGCTCCCCCCAAGGGGAGCCTTTCGTAAAGGCGATAGCCTTGAATCGCCCCGGAAACGATAAGGTTTTCGCTCCGTATCGGCGTGTTGATGCGGTTTGAATTTTTTGCCTGTAGGGACCGGCGTCCTCGACGGTCCGGAAAGCAACAAATTTTGCTTTTTATACGGCTACCAATCATAGCCGGATGCAATTTCAAAATTCTTTCGTTTCCGGACCGTCGGGGACGCCGGTCCCTACAAGGTTTGAGGAAAATCGGACGAAAGAGCGTAGCCACAAAATTCACGGTTACATCTATCCTTGATCGTAGGGCGATGGCGATAGCCTTGAATCGCCCCGGAAACGATAAGGTTTTCGCTCCGTATCGGCGCATCGATGCGGTTTGCATTTTTGCCTGTAGGGACCGGCGTCCTCGACGGTCCGGAAAGCAACAAATTTTGCTTTTTACATGGCTACCGATAATAGCCGGATGCAAATTAAAAATTCTTTCGTTTCCGGGGCGTCGAGGACGTCGCCCCCTACAAGGTTTGAGGGAAATCGAACGAAAGAGCGTAGCCATATAATTTCAGATTTCATCCATCCTTGATCGTAGGGGCGATTCATGAATCGCCCGTTTTAAAAATGATCGAATCCGTACGGACGGGCGCTGGCGAACAGCCTTGAAGCTGCCCCTACGGTTTTGCACGAAAGTTATCATTTACGTGTCACCTTTGAGAAGGCTCGCAAGCTCGCCAAAACGCTGCACGTTCGGCATTCCTTGTTTGACATCATTTTCCCTGCGCGCCGTGTTCAGCGGCGCGCAAGATATATGTCCTTCTTTTTTTCTTTGTGGCAGTTCTTGAAAGGGGATAGGGGTGTGGGGGAAGGGGAAAACTTCTTGCAAGAAGTTTTCCTCTTCCCCCACGGTCTTTTATAGTTCGTTTTTCACCAGATCCTCGAAGGTCTCACGCCCCACGGCGACGTAGGAGGTGTCCTTTGTCACCATAATGATGGGGAGACGGGGGATGCGGTTATAGTTGGATGCCATGGAATAGTTATAGGCGCCCGTGGTGAGGACGGCGAGGATATCTCCGCGCTCGACACTCGCAGGAAGCTTGACGTTCTCCTGCAGGATATCGCCGCATTCACAGCAACGACCAACCACCGAGCAGACAAAATCCTTGGGCTCGTTCATCCTGTTGGCGATCTCCACGGTGTAGGCAGAGCCGTAGAGGGCGTAACGGGGATTGTCGGGCATACCGCCGTCCACCGATACGTAATTCTTGTAGCCTTTGATCTCTTTCACCGAGCCAACGGTATAGAGGGTCAGACCCGCATCGGCAACGATGCTTCGTCCGGGCTCCATGAGGATGGTGGGCAGGGTGATTCCAAGGCGGGAACAGATCTTCTTCATTTCAAGGGCGACTTGCTCGATGTTGGCGGCGATATCGATGACGGGATCGTTTTCGGTATAACGAACACCGTAGCCGCCGCCTACGTTCAGCTCGCGGGTAACAAATCCACAGTCCTTTTGCATCTTGGCAACAAAGGAGAGCATGATCTCGGATGCGGCGAGGTAGACCTCGGAATCAAAGACCTGAGAGCCCACGTGGCAATGGAAGCCAAAGAGGTCGATATTGTTTTTGGAGAGCGCGTATTTGGTGATCTCCTCGGCGGCACCGGTTTCAATGGCGGAGCCGAACTTGGAGTCTACCTTTCCCGTGGCAACGGCTTCGTAGGTGTGGGGATCGATGCCGGGGGTGAGGCGCAGAAGGATCTTCTGTTGGATTCCCCGAGAGGCGGCGATGCGGTCAATGGCGTCGATCTCCTCAAAATTGTCGGCAACGATGCAACCCACGCCGTTCTCCATGGCGTAGTCGATATCAAAATCGGTCTTATTGTTGCCGTGGAAGTAGGCGAGGGAAAGATCAAAGCCCGCAGCCTTTGCGGTGTAGATCTCGCCGGAGGAAACCACGTCGGTGCCCATTCCCTCGGAGCCGATGATGCGGTAGATCTGCTTGAAGGATGCCGCTTTGCTGGCAAAGAGGGGGCGGGAATTGCCGCCAAAGTGCGTTTTCATGGCGTCAAGATAGACGCGTGCGTTATGACGGATGCGCTCCTCGTCCATGACGTAGAGGGGAGAGCCGTATTTTTGGATCAGCTCCACGGTATCCTTTCCGCCAAAGAGCAGATGACCCGTGGAAGAAACCGAGAGATTCTCGCATATCATGTTTTTTACGTCTTGCATAAAAAAATTCGCTTTCTAAAGAATGAAATATTCGCACAAACCAGTGTGAAAGTTTTGGTCAAGCTTTTTTAAAAGCTTGTGGGTTGGAAGGGCGAAGCCCTCCTCGCGCTCCGCAGAGCGCGAAACATCCTCGGCGTTTTTCTTTTGATAACTGACAATCGCTTGCGATTGTGGCGGAGCTTGCGTAGCCTGTTTTCATTTTTGCGCCTATGGTGTCAAAAAGAAAAGTGGCTAAGGAGTTTTGTCTGTTTAAGGGCGGGTCGTCGAGTTCTCGTTGCGACTCGGTCACGCTCGCGTTCTGACACCACACCGTGGTGTCATTCATTACGCTCGCGCCGCTTTGCTACGTCGGCCCCTACAATTGAATTGCGCCTGTGGTGTCAAAGAAAAAGCGGCTGAGGAGTTTGTAACATACGCGGGCTCCTTCCACCGCTAACGCGAGAACCCCCAAAACTCGACAAGCTCGTTTCGGGGAACCCCGCCGCGGTCCCCCTCCCTCCCGGAGGGAGGCTTAGGTTAGTTTGCGTACAAAAGAAAAGCGGCTGAGGGATCTATACAATTCAGGGGCGGGCGCACAAAGTGCGCCCCTACATTGAGAAAATGAAACAGTCCCTTACTTCACCATATCCTGCATGGTGTAATATCCCGCAGGCTTGTCCGCGAGGAAGAGCGCCGCGGTAATGGCACCCTCGGCAAAGAGGGCGCGATCATGTGCCTCGTGGGTCAGCGTAATGGTTTGGGTGTCGGTTCCCACGATCACCTCGTGGCGTCCAATGACGTTGCCCATACGGATGGCGTGAATGCCAATATCGTTCTTTTCACGCTTCTGCATACCGCTTCTGCCAAGCACACGGCGAAGTCCTTCACGCACCGATTCTACTGCCTCGGCAAGCATGAGAGCCGTTCCGCTGGGCGCGTCCAGCTTGCGGTTGTGGTGGGTTTCCACAATTTCAATGTCCGCATCGGGGAAGGCCTTGACGGTGTTCTTTGCCAGCTCGCACAAGAGCGCGATGCCAACCGACATATTCTTGGAGAAGAAAACAGGAATCTCCTTTGCCGCTTCGGCAATCAGTGCCTGCTCCTCCTCGGTCTGTCCCGTGGTGGCGATGACAACGGGAAGCTTCTTTTGCTTGCAGAATGCCAGCAGAGGAGCGGTGAGGCTGTGGTGAGAGAAGTCGATGACGCAATCCACGTCCTCGGTGACTTCCGTGAAGCTTTTGTAGCAGGGAACGGGAGCGTCAGCACCAAAGCCGTCCACGCCGCAAACGAGAGTGGTTTCCTTGTATCCGTCCAGCGCGCGGCGGGTGACTTCCTTGCCCATGCGTCCGCCAATGCCGTTCAATAATATCTTCATGATTTACAATTCCTTTTTTGTAATGGGATCAAAGAGCGATGCCGGCCTTCTTCATCAGAGCCACCAGCTTTGCTTCGTTTGCCGCCTCCATGGGGGTCAGAGGAAGACGCAGAATGTTCTGGCAGAAGCCCATGTTTGCCATTGCCGCCTTGACGGGAATGGGGTTGACCTCGCAGAAGAGGGTGTCAATGAGATCAATGTATTCCAGCTGCATCTTCATGGAAGCTTTTACGTCGCCTGCAAGATACTTGTGGACCATCTCGGAGGTTTCCTTGGGGAGCAGGTTGGAAAGCACCGAGATCACGCCCTTGCCGCCAAGGGAGAGGATGGGAACGATCTGATCGTCATTGCCCGAATAGATGTCCATCTTGTCGCCCACGAGGGACGCCAGCTTTGCGATCTGGGAGATGTTTCCGGATGCCTCCTTGATGGCAACGATGTTGGGATGGTCAGCCAGCACGGCACAGCTCTCGGGCGTGAGGTTGCAGCCGGTACGGGAGGGAACGTTGTAAAGGATGATGGGCTTGGTGGAAGCGTCGGCAATGGCGGTAAAGGACTGGATCAAGCCCTTCTGCGTTGCCTTGTTGTAATAGGGGGTTACCACCAGCATGGCATCGGCGCCGATGTCGCAGGCATACTTGGTCAGATCAATGGCATAGGCGATATCGTTGGAGCCGGTTCCTGCAATGACGGGAACGCGGTGGTTGACTCTTTGCACGGTGTAGAGCAGAACCTGGCGGTGCTCCACGTCGGTCAGGGTAGAGCCCTCACCCGTGGTGCCTGCGGCAACGATGGCATCAATGCCTTGCTCGATCTGCCAATCAATGAGCTTGCCGTATGCCTCATAGTCCACGCCGTTTTCGGTCATGGGGGTTACAATGGCGGTAGCCGCTCCGGTAAATACTGTATTCTTCATGATGATTCCTCCGTGAATCTTTTCTTTTCAAATTTTTGATCAAGGTCTGTAAACCGAAATAAAGGTGATAGCCATACGGCTACCACCAAAACAGACAAAGAGACCCATAGCACGGGTGTGTTTTGTTGTGGATAGCTCTCCGCATAGCTGCGACAACAGTCGGACTCTTAATTCCGCCTGCCAGATCGGTATTTTGCCGTGTACCGTCTTCGGCAACGCTCCCTTTTTGCGATCTCCGCCGTGGCAGGCGTTGATAAGATTGCATACTCATGAGACGATGCGCCTCTACCTTTTTATACAGTATAATACAGTTTTTTCGATTTGTCAATATCTTTTTTTGAAAATCCGAAAAAAATTGTAAAAAAAGGGGAGAGAAGCAAAAGACACCACACCGTGGCGTTTTGGCGAGCTTGCGAGCCTGCTCCGAGGTGACACGTAGCCGGTTATGTATGATTGCATTTTCCCTTCGGGGCAATTTTTTTACGAAAGGCTCCTCTTTGGGTGAGAGGGGCATTGTAGGGCGGCGCCTTGGTGCCGCCGTTACAAACGGATTTCATGGAATCAAAACGGCGGGAGACAAGCCCCCGCCCTACAAGGGGCTCGTAGGAACGTTCTTTGAACGTCCCGGGAACAATGGGATTTCCGCTCCGCATCGGCGTGTTGATGAGGTGAAAAATTCGTTTGTAGGGACCGGCGTCCCCGACGGTCCAAAAACAAAGGATTTCTAATTCGTGTCCGGCTACATACCAATAGCCATATAAAAAGCAAGCGTTTTTTCTTCATGGACCGTCGAGGACGCCGGTCCCTACAAGCATAAAATTCAAACCATATCGAAAAGCCGATTGTGCAACGGTTTCTTTGAATATGGTGACACGTAAATGACAAGGTTTTACAATCCCGTAGGGGCGCTTCACGAAGCGCCCGCCCATACGGATTCGATATTGTTTCAAACGGACGACCAATGGTCGCCCCTACGATCAACGATGGATGTAACCGTGAATTTTGTGGCTACGCTCTTTTATTCGATTTTCCTCAAACCTTGTAGGGGTCGACGTCCTCGACGACCCGAGAAGCAACAAATTTTGCTTTTTATACGGCTACCAATCATAGCCGGATGCAAATCAAAAATCCCTTCGTTTTAGGGGCGTCGAGGACGTCGCCCCCTACAGGCAAAAAATCCAAATCACATCAACACGCCGATACGGAGCGAAAACCTTATCGTTTCCGGGGCGTCGAGTTCTCGTTGCGACTCGGTCACGCTCCCGTTCTGACACCACACCGTGGTGTCATTCATTACGCTCGCGCCGCTTTGCTACGTCGCCCCCTACGATCAAATGGGGAGTTCTTGCCGCACGTGCGGCGTTTTCTCTGCACGAGGGAATACGGAAATTCGTTAGGAGACCCCATCGTCGCTTCGCTCCTCGGTTTTGCTCCTGCGTCGCAAAACTTCGACTCCGCGTTACTCCGCGCAGGGTGACACGAAAAGGAAGGAGGCTTCACGGGAAGCCTCCTTCAAGGGGGAATTGCTTATTTGCTCAGATCGTACTCTCTGTTTTCAAATCCGAAGTGGATATGCTTCATGTTTTCCTTGATCCACTTGTTGGCGGGCTTGGAATACTGAGAGGTGTTCTCCCTTCTGGGCAGAGTCCAAAGGACAATGGTATCATCATATTCCTCGTTGACGATGTACTGATAGAACTCGACCTGTCCGTTCCAGCCGTGGTGGGTGATTTGCAGGAAGTCGGAATCCAGCAGATTGCCTGCCATCTTGTTACAGACCTTCTGTCCCGGTTCTTCCAAGTCTCCTGCTACCAGGAAGGTCTTTCCTGCCAGCGTGATCTTATAGACGGTGGAGGAGTTGTTAAAGGACTTGATCTCGTTGGGGTAGAAATCACTGTGGGTGTAAAGGATCTCAATGCTGCAATCGGCAAAGTAGTAGACAAAGCCGGTTTGCGCAACAAGGGTGTTGTTGTTTTGCAGCAATCTGTGCATCATGGGAACGCGAACCGTGTAGTAGTCCACCTTGACGTTGTTTCCGGGGATCGAACGAGAGTACTCGTAGGAGGGGAAGTTATACAGATAAGTCTGGATCTCCACCTCGTCCTTGAACAGATCGTGGAACAGCATCGCAATGTTGATGTGGTCGGAGTGATTGTGGGTAAAGAGCCACGCGGCAATGGTGATCTTGTTGTTCTCGTAGTTGCCGTCGCCGTCGTAATCAGCGTGCGCCTTGAGCCAGTTGTAAAGCTTAACGGTATCGTCAATGGGCTTTCCCTCGTGCCATTGGCCGCCGTCGATGAGGATAAAGCGTCCGTCGGAGAGGCGGTAGACGAAGCAGAAGCCCTGATCCGAGTAAGCACCGATATCAAGGGATGCGAACAGCGGTGTGGTGACCGTTTTATAATCAGTCGGCTTGTTGACTGCTGCGTATTCCTCGTATTCCGCAATGGGAGACACCACCGCGCGAAGATTTTTCGTACCCTCGCAGAAATAGGTGTGGATCATGTAATCCTTGCTCGTATAGGTACGGAAGAAGTTCTCACGGGTGTTGTCGCCACCCTCCTTGTAGTTGGGAGTATCAAAGGGAAGGTATTCGTAGGAGGTGCTTCTTTCCTCACGCAGAACGTATCCTGCAGCCTCCAGCTTCTTGAAGTATGCTTCGAACGCCTCGTAATTGGCGTTTCCTACAACGTAGGTGACCGTATTATCGAAGTTTCCGTCGTAAAGCGTTGCGCCCTCGGGGGTGGGAACCTTGGCTTGATTTGCCTGCGCCGCGCCCTTGATCAGATAGAAGTCACGGAAATGCATGCTTGCCGCCTTGTTGATGCCATCGGTGCTGTAGGGAACGCGAACCGTCAGCGTGTGCTTTCCCTTGGTCAGCTGTGCGCCGTAGCCCACAAGATAGGAATCCTGATCCTCCTTGTTGTTGCGGAGGGTTCCGTCCCTTACGGTGATGGTATAGAAAAGCTCTGTCTGCTCGGCGTAGGATTGATTGTCGATCTGGAGGAGGGCATAGCGGTTTTCCACGTCTCCGTCGTTGCCCTTGAGGCGAATGCGGAAGCAGAACTCGTAGTATCCATCCTCTTCGACCTCAAAGCTCCAGGTGTGGTATGCCTCGTAGCGATCTATGGAGGTACCGAAATATTCCTGATAGGAGGTAGCGTCGATATAATAATGGTAGGGGACGTTTGCGCCGGTGCGGTAGGCAATGGCTCCGTGCGCGTTCCATCCGCAATTTCCACCGCAGGTGCAGTTCGATTGCAGAACGTACTGATCGTTGGTTTTCATTTGCTTGGTGTTGACGCATCCCACGTTGGAGGCGGGGGCATAGGAGACGTTCTTGCCCGTGATCACGCCCTGAGCGCCCTCAAACGCCTTAGGAAGGCTTCCGCTGAAGTGCTTGGTCTGGAAGACCAGCTGGCCCGGGGTGAGGCCGTAGGCGGTGAGTCCGTCGCCTTTGTTTTTCTCTGCGGTAGCGCCCTCGGCGGTGAAGGGGGTAATATCCAGGAAGGTGCTCTTGATATAGGTACGGGTAAGCCCGTTTTCCACACGGGTTTCGAGCTCCGAGGCGGGAATGCCCGAGAGCACCAGCGTGAACAGATAATCCACGTTGTAGTCGGAAGCCGATACGGTGGTGCTTCCTGCACGGAGCTGTTGATAGATCGAGGAGCAATATACGGTTTGGCTATGGGACGTGACCTTTTTGCCAAGGGTCTTGCGAATCACCTCAAAGCCGAGGAATTTATCTGCGTCGGAGAGGTTGCGAACGCCAAACACAAAGCGCAGGTCACAGGTGTCATCGGCAGAGCCGAGGATGCCGTCCGCGCCCTTGTTGGTACGGAGCTGCATACCCAGCTTCTTGATCACCGCGTTTTCGTTGCCGAGGATCAGATAATCCTCGGGGGTGGCGGTGGTGTCGTAATGATGGTAAGTGAAATTCGAGGGGGTGATCGTGGAGGCGTTATCCTGATTGAAGCCGAGGACCACGTTTGTTACGTCATCCTCCTCACAATTCTCCTTGGAGAAGCGAACGTCCACGTAGCAATCGGTTGCTTCCACGGCAGTGGTGCGGAGCGCGCCGATGAAGCCGCCTGTATAGGAGGGGCCGTTTGCAACGTCGGAGGTTTTGAGGGTGCCCGTTACCGAGCAATTTTCAATGATTGCCTTGTAGGATTTCATGGTTCCCGCGCCACCCAGATTGATCATACCAAAGAGACCGCCCACGTAGGGATTCTTGTTGTTTTCCGAGTTGATGCGGAATTGCAGATCGGCGTTGACAAAGCAATCCTTGGCGGTCAGCTTCTTACAATTCTGCACAAAGCCCACAAGGCCTGCGGAGGTACGGTTGGCAAGGATCTTACCGGTGCTGCTGCAGTTGGTCAGGGTGATGGAGGTAATGGTTCCGCCGTCGCCCACCAGATAGCCGCCAATGCCGCCCAGCCAGGAGCCGCCCTGTGCGGTTCCCTCGTAGCGGAGGGTGCCCGTGTTGCGACAGTCGGTGAATTCGAGGTTGCCGGTTTTTGCGGCGTAACGTCCTACCATACCGCCTGCCTGCCCACCGATGGAGGTTTCGTAAACGGTGACGGTTCCGTTGTTGGTGCAGCCGCGGAAGGTGGCATTGCCCGAATAAGCCTCAAACATACCCACAATACCGCCCAGCTTTTCGTTGGCGGTGATGGCTCCGTTGTTGGTGCAGCCTTCGGCAAGGAAGGTGACGCTTTCCTTCACAACGCCCACAAAGCCGCCTGTCTGATCGCTGGCTGCTCCCATATTGATGCTGCCCGAAAACTCCGAGCCGCTGACGGTAAAGGCGCCGTCGCCCTCTACGCATCCCACCATACCGCCCACGGCGGAGACCTTTTTCGAGGATGCGTTCTTTGTCAAATTCGCGCCCACCGAAACCTCCTCAAGGAGTGTTGTCTTTCCGGAGACGGTCTTGACACGGGAGAAGAGGGTGCCGATGGCAGAATCATCGGACGGGAAATTTATGGTAACCGTAGCATCCGCAATGCTCAGAAGTCGCACGGTCGCTCCGCCCCCAAGGACGCCCAGAAGCGACTGATCGCCGTCCGTTGCGTTGACGGTAAAGCTTCCTATGGTGTAACCGCAGCCATCGAGGGTTCCTTCAAATGCCGAAGCGGTTGCGGGGATCGACCACGTCTTGCCGCCAAGATTGATGTGGTTCTTCAGCTTGACCGTTTTGCCCGCAAAGGTAACGGGGGCGGATGCCGAATAGACCAGGTCGATCAGACCGCGCAGATCGGCACCATCCTCAAGGTAGAAGACGGCGGCACTCGGATCGGCGGTGTACCAGGAGGTATCGGAGCTGCCGTTCCAGGGCGTTGCCGCGGCGTGAGACGCGTTCATGGGTGCTTGCGTATCCTCGTAGTCGGCGGGATCGGGTGCTGCAAATCCCGCGGAGCAGGATGAGAAGCAGGAGCCGAGGAGGGCTACGAGAAGAAGCATCGCAACGATTTTTTTCATAAATTACAGTTCCTTTCCTACAAAATCTACAAAATCATTATACCATATCCGCATTTGTTTGTCAATCACCGATAAAAAATCCCCGAGAAAGATTTTCATCCTTCTCGGGGAGAGTGGGTTATTTAAAATCGGTGAACACCCAGTTTTCAATGGCAAAGTGGGTGGTGTCGTTGGTGGAGGTGTTGAAGTGATCTCTGAGCCATCTCATGGCAACGGCTCTTGCCGAGGTGCCTTCGTACCACGTTTGATTTTCGCCCTTGGGAAGCGGCCATACAATGACGGTATCCTTGTTGAAGTTACCGGAGGCATCCTTGCCCACGATATACTTGAAGAACTCGACCTGTCCGTTGCAGCCGTGGTGGGTGACCTGAAGGAAATCGGATTCCAACAGCGTTCCGCAACGCTTGATCGCCTTGATCTGTCCTTCCTCCTGCAAATCTCCCGCAACCAGGAAGGTTTTTCCTGCCAGTGTGATCTTAAAGATGGTGCTGGAGTTGTTGTAGATGTTAAGCTTGTGGGGGTAGAAGTCCTCGTGGGTAGAGAGGATCTCGATCTTTGCGTCGGCAAATTCGTAGACCATACCCGAGTGCGCAATGAGGGAATCGTAGTGTCCCAGCATGGTGTACATCTTGGGATAGAACTTGGTGTAGGCATTGCCGATCTGCAGGTCGGTGCCGTAGTTGGATTCCGCGTACTCAAAGGAGGGGAAGTTATACATAAAGTTCTGAATTTCCACCAGATTGTTATCCTTATACATCATACCAAACTTGTAGGCGCCGTTGATGTGGTCGGAGTGATGGTGGGTGATGAGCCATGCGGCAATGGTCACCTTGTTGTTGGTGTAGATGCCGTCACTGTCGTAATCGGCGTGCTCCTGCATCCACTTGAACAGGCGCGCCATTTCCTCGCCCTCGGTGTCCTTGTCATTCCAATAGCCACCGTCAATGACCATAAAGCGTCCGTCGGAGAGGCGGTAAACGTAGCAAAGACCGTTGGTAACGCCGGTGATATTCGAGCCCTTGTTGTCGCCGGTCTGGATTACAAAGTCTCTACCGCCAATATCAAGCTGCGCGAACAGGGGCGTGGTAATTGCCGTGTAGGGAGCTTCTGCCGCCTCGTTGATCTCTGCGTAGCGCTCGTATTCCTCTACGTCGGAAACAACGATTCTCATGTCACCGGTTGCCGTGCAGAAGTACACGTTGAGCATATAGTCGGCGTTGGTGAGGATGTAATAGTAGTTGTAGTAATCCTGATCGCCAACGTAGTTTCCGGTGTAGGTGTAGTTACCGTCGGAGGGCTTGTTGGTCACGTCAAAGTCGCTGTATTGGAACTTGGTCTCTCTGTAATCCGCCTGAGTAAAGCCGTTTGCCTTCAGGGTGTTTACGTAAGAGGTGAAGACGCTCTTGGTGGTCTGATCCAGCGCGTAGGTGACGTTGTTGGCAAAGTTGCCGTCGTAGAGAACCGCACCTGCGGGAAGCGGGATCTTTGCATCCACAGGCTCAGCGGCATCCTTGAAGTAGTAGATTTCGCGGATGTGGAATGCCGAATCCTTTTTGGTGCCGTCCAAGGCATCGTAGGGCTGACGGAAGGTGACGGTGTGCTTGCCCTTGGTCAGATACTTGGAGTAGCCGGTGATGTAGGAATCGCGGTTGTCATTGTTGTCCAGCATAATGCCGTGGCGAACCACGATATCGTAATAGAACTCGTTCTGCTCGTGATAAGCCTCGTCATCAAACTGAACCAGCGCGTAGCGGATCTGTCTTCCACCGTCACCGGCGTTGAGACGAATGCGGAAGCAGAAATCGTAGTAGCCGTCCTCTGCAACCTCAAACTCGAAGGAGTAGTAAGCCTCGTAGCGGTCGGCAAGCGTGGTTCCGAACTTGCTGTTATAGGAGTTGACGTCGATATAGTAATGGTAGGGAACGTTGGGGTTCAGCTTGTACGCCGTGGCAGCGTTGGCGCTCCATCCGCAGCTTTCGCCGCAGGTGCAATCGCTTTGCAGAGAATACTGATCCTTGGTGCCCAGCTGCTTGTAGTTGACGCAGTCCACACCCGTGCCGTTCTTGTAGGAAATATTGTACTGCTCGATCACGGTTTCCGCATCCTTAAACGCATCGGGCAGATAGGGGGTAAACGCCTCCTGCCCAAAGGTGTGACGCTCGGGCTCATAGGTGTGCTGTACCGCGCCGATGGCGGCAGGAGTGAGAACGATCTCCTTATTTGCATCCTCGTATGCGGTAAAGGGTGTGATGCCCATGATGGCGTTCTTGGCATATGCCGCCTCGCCCACGGCGATAATATCCTTTGCGGGGATTCCCTTAACAGTCAGGGTGCAGAGGTAGTCACAGTCGAAGTCGGACGCCGCATAGGTAGTACCGTCGGCATTGATGGTAGAATAGATCGTGTCGCAGTACGCCTGCATTTTTCTGTTGGTAACGCTGTCTCCCAGAAGCTTGACGTCAAGGTCAAAGCCGAGGGCAAGATCGGTGGGGAGCAGGTTGCTGACGCCAAATACGTAGCGGAGGTCATAGGTGTTGGTTTTTTCATTGTAGCGGAACTGATGTCCCACGGGCTTGAAGAATGCCGCGGTGTTGTTAGGCGTTGCGTAGCTTTCTATCACGGGAACGTCGTTGTGATAGAAGTAGGTAACGTCCTGCGCGCTCTCTCCGTTAAAGTAGCCGCCATTGTTCTGGAAGCCTGCGAGGATGAGATTCACCTCATCCAGATCGGCAACGTCGGCGTTTCTCTCCAGATGCTCCTCGGTGATCTTGAGGTTCATCCGGCAGGAGGTCATTTGAATATAGGATTTTCTGACCATACCCACAAGACCGCCGGCCTTGGAGTTGAAGTGATAGGGCTCAAAAACGTGCATGGTGCCGCCAACCGAGCAGCCGGAAAGCACCACAGCGGCACCGCCGTTGTAGGTTGCCGCCTCGGTTTCCACCGCGCCCAAAAGACCGCCAACGTAGCGGTTAGCCATATCCGTAGCGCTGTTAAAGGCGTGGTCATTGATAATGAATTGCAGATCCGCGTTGACCGAGCAGTTGGTCAGGGTGAGCTTTTTGGTTCTTTGTACGTAGCCCACAAGACCGCCCGAGGTACGGTTTGCCTTGACCTTGCCCGTGCTATGGCAGTTGCTGAAGGAGACGAGAGCCAGCTGCTCCTTGCCGTCGCCGTATACGTAGCCGGCAATTCCGCCAACCCATCTGCCGCCGTCAATCTCGGTTTGATTTTTGAAGTTTGCGTGACCCAGCGCACCTACGGTGCCCTTGTTTTCGCAGCCGGTAAAGGAGATGGTTCTTCCGCTTTTTCCAACGACGCGACCCACAATGCCGCCGGCATTTCCGCCCGCGTACTCATGGTAGAGCTCTACGGTTCCTTCATTGATGCAGCTATTGAAGGTCAGGTTGGCATCGGCTTTGGTTGCCGAGCCGAGGATGCCGCCGATATACTCTCTGCCGCGCACAAGCGTTGCCTTGTTGGTGCAACCGGCGAAGGTCAGAGGTGCCGATGCCTTGGTGCTGCCAACGATACCGCCAACCTCGCGCATATTTTGGGTCGAGATCGATCCGGTGAAGGTACAGTTGGTGATCTTTACCGCCGTTCCGCTTCCCTCAATCAAGCCGATCACGCCGCCCACGTAGTTTGCGGTGGAGGTGTCCGATTTTTGTTTGAGGGTCACGCCGGAGGTCACGCCCGAAACGGTAACCGTCTTGCCGGATTCGCAAACCACACGGGAAATCACACCACCAACGCTATTCTGCGTTGCGGTGTTCTGCATGGTAACGGTGCCGTCGAGGACGGTCAGATTTTTGACCGTTGCGCCACCGCCGATGGCGCCCAGAAGAGACTGATTGCTCTGATCGGTGGTAATGGTAAAGCCACCAATGGTTTTGTAGTTTCCGTCAAAGGTTCCTTTGAAGTAGTATTCGGAGGTGGGAATGGACCAAGCCTTTTTTCCAAGGTTGATGTCCTTTCCCAGCTTAACGGTCTTATTCTCAAAGGTAACGCCCTGGACAAAGACCAGATTGATAAAGCCCTTGAGATCGGCGCCGTCATTCAGGGTAAAGGAAGTCGCGGAGCTGCTATACCAAGAGGTATCCGAGGCAGAGCCGTTCCACGCGGTCTGCGAGGTGTAGGCTGTGTTCTGAGCGGTGGCTTCTCCCACGGGGTATGCCGATAGGTCCGCGTCTGCCTTTTGCGGGATGGAAAATCCGCAGGAGGCGAGAGAGGAGAGGAGCATTGCCGCGAGAAGAAGAACGGAAATCAGCTTTTTCATAGGGGATGATCCTTTCTTTATTTTGTTAAAAGATAGATTTATTATATCATGTAGGAAAATTTTTGTCAAGTGCGAAAAAAGAAAAAACGCCCCTGTGATCCGTAAGATTCACAGGAGCGTCACCTGATCTTTTAAAAATGCTTTAAGGCTCGGTGGTATAAGTGTTCCAGCCCGAGGAATTGTAAATCGTTCCGTCGGGAAGAACCCATTGCGCCTCGGTATCGGGGAGCGATTCGATGAGTGCCTGCCCCTCCTCAAGGGACATACAGAAGAGGGCTGTGGACAGGGCATCGCCTTTTCCCGAATGCTTTGTGAGGATGGAGACCGAAACAAACCCCTCGGCAGGCATGAGGGTATCGGGATGAATGATGTGATGATATCTCTCGCCGTTCACCAAATAGTAGCGCTGATAGGAGCCGCTGGTGACCAGGGATTCTCCCGAGAGGGTGAGATATCCAAGATAGTCCTCCCCATTGTCAAGGGGATTCTCAATGCCAACCGTCCAGCCCGCGCCGTCGGGCTTTGCTCCCACGGTGCGCACGTTGCCGCCCACGTTGATCACGTAGCCCGTGATGTCCTTTTGCTCCAGGGATTGTGCCACTCTTTCCACGGCGTAGCCCTTGGCAATGGCGCCCACGTCCAGCTTCATTTTGGGATCGGTGATGGTAACGGTGCCGTTTTCTTCGTCAATGACGAGCTTTTCGATGTCGGTATGCTCTGCCGCCGCCCGAAGCGCCTCCATGGGAGGGAGCTTAGCGGATATCGGGTCGTTCATGCCCTCTGTACGATAGTCGTGCCAGATTGAAAGCACGCTTCCCATGGCGATGTTCAGATGCCCTCCCGTGAGGTCGTACATCTCCTTGGCGTAGAGAAGCAGATCGATGATGCGTTCATCCACCTTGACGGTGCGATGGGCGCCGTCCACCAGCTCGTTGACGGTGCAGAGGTTTTCCAGTCCCTCAAAGCGATGGTAGATGGTAAAGAGACGGTGGTATTCCTTCAGCTCCGCAAGGATTCCGTTTGCCACCTCATCAAAGGCTTCCTTGTCCTCGGCATAGCCCGTAACGGTGGTAACGGTATCAAAATAATCAAAGGAATATGCCGAGAATTTTTCAAGCGGAGGTTCTTTTTTACAGGCGGCAAGGGAAAGACAGGGGAGGAAAAGACAGATCGCCGTAAGAAGAGAAATCAGTTTGGATCTCATAAGAATCAAATCTCCTTGGGTTCAAAAATGGGAGGCACGGTGCCTCCCATTCAGAAGTGAAATCAAATCAGCCGATCTTTGCGGCAGCCTTTACCAATCCGTTTACCAGAATGGTGCAGCCTGCAGCCTTCACGTCTGCGGTTCCGTAGTTATCGGAAGCCATCAGCGCGGTGATCTCGGTTGCGTTCTTGCCTACGCAGAGAGCGTTGAAGGCATCCGCCTGCTCAAACCACTCCTTAGCGGCACCGCCGAAGGCGACCATGCCGTAGTTCTTGCCTGCCTCGCGCTTGGAAGCAACTGCCTTGGTGGTGTCAAAGGTGGAAACGCCTGCTGCGTCAAAGGTGAACTTAACCTGTACGCAATCGGAAGCGGCAACCAGAACCTTGCCCTCGCCGTCAACCGCTGCGGCGAATACGGTGGTCTCTACCTGGTTGTAGCCGTTCTTGTCACCGGCTGCGTCAGAGGTGGTCTGCTCGGTGTGGATACCAAGCTTGAGAGAAGAGGAAGCGGTGGCGTTGGAATCGGCAAGATTTGCAAATGCCTTTTCGATCGCCTTTACAAAATCGGCAACCATAATGGTGCAGCCTGCGGAGATCACGGCATCGGTGCCCTTATCGCCTGCGGCAACCAGAGCCTTGACCTCGTCCAGGGTCTTGCCGGCTACCACGGTCTCAAAGGCATCCGCCTGCTCGAACCATTCCTTGGTGGCACCGCCAAAGCCAACCATGTTGTAGCTCTTGCCAAGCTCATACTTGGTCTTGAAGCCGTCGTTTGCGATTGCCTTGCCTGCGGAGGTGTATTGAACGGTGTTGTCAGCGGTGTCGAGCTGGCAGGCAACGATCTTGCCGTCGGCGTCAACGGTGATAGCGGCAACGGTGATAGCAGCCTGTCCCTTACCGTTGGTATCTCCGTTTGCGGAGGTAGCCTGAGAGACGTTGGTGTATACACCCATGCCAAACTTGAGGGTTGCTTCTGCTTCTGCCTCGGGCTCGGCGGGGGCTTTTTTACAAGCCACAAACGCAAGGGAGGTCAGCAGCATCAGCGCGCTGAGAAGAATACAGATAAGCTTTTTCATTGGGAAATCTCCTTTTTAAATAAAATATGGGGGTTTCGCGAATCAAATTATACCATACCCAAGGATGATTGTCAATAGTTTGTCAAAGTTTTTTTGAAATATATTTTCAATTTTCTGTTTTCGGTCATTTGTTTCAACGTAAGGGAACCCGTTTTACCAGATATCCGCCGCAAAGTCCGATGAGGATTCCGGAAACGGTTCCTGTAATTGCCAGCACGATGAGGTAATATCCCAGCTCGGCAGTGCCCAAAAGGAGCATTGCCATGAGGATCTGTCCCACGTTGTGAAGCACACCGCCGGCAACGCTGACGCCAACGGTGGAAAAGAGGTCGGTTTTTTTCAGAATCGCCATGCCGGCAAGGCTCAAAACGCCGCCTGCCAAGCTATATGCAAGGGTTACGGGATTTCCAAAGAGCATGGAGACCGCTACCATACGGACAAGGGAGACCGCGGCGGCTTCGCCAAGCCCTATGCGGTACAGGACGAAGATGATGGCGATGTTGGGGAGTCCCAGCTTGATGCCGGGAATCGCCGTGAAAAGAGGCGGAAGCAAAAGCTCTGCATAGGCAAGCACCATGGCAACGGCGGTGCAAAGACCGAGGAGAGCGATTTTTTTAGCGGAACGCTGCACGGTGACCTCCTTGAAAAAAGATTATTGCTGTTCTACCGTAATGACGACCTTGTGGGGAAGACAAACGATGCTTTCACCGTCACGGGAGATGGGTCTGTGATTCGAGCAGATGCCGTCGGGGCAGGTGGCTCTTTCCACAAACGCCTTTCCGTCACGGATGATCAAGCGGTTCAGCTCCTCGCCATCCTTTCCGGTTCGGATCTCCACCACGGTATCCTCGGAGAGAGGATAGGTTCCGTATTCCTCTCCGTCCACCGTGACCTTGACGCGATCGCCCTCCTCGCGCAGAAGAAAGAAGGCGAGTCCCGCCAGCACAAGAACGGCAAGCAGAATGCCGATGAGGATCAGGTCGTTGCGGCGCTTTTTCTCAGAGCCTGCGCCAAAGGCTTGATTCCCCCCGCTGTGGGCGGGGGGAGTGATGCTGTTTTCGTTCATTTTTTAAAACCTTGCTTAATCGTTGGGGAAGGCTACGAGATCTTCGGGAGATACGCCTTCGGGAATATCCGGGAAGATGACCCTTCGGATCGCGCCCGTGGGGCAGACCTCGGCACAGGCGCCGCATCCCGTACACTTATCATAATCAATTTTCGCCAGATTATTCAAAACGGTTATGGTACCGTAAGGACATGCCTTTTCGCACTTTCTGCAGCCGATGCAAGCGTTCTTGCATACCTTGCGAGCGTCAGCACCCTTTTCGGTGTTGCTGCAGGCTACCACCGCCTCGGTTTCCTGCGGAACCATGGAGATGATGTGCTTGGGGCAGATGGTCTGACAAAGACCGCAGCCCAAACAGCGTTCGGTATCCACGTGGGCGATGCCGTCCTTCATGCAGATGGCTTCCGAGGGGCACGCCTTTGCGCAGTCTCCAAGACCGATACAGCCAAAGCGGCAGGCATCGGGGCCCGCGTAGAGCATGGAAGCGGCACGGCAGGTGGAAATGCCCGCGTAGTTCGCCTTTTTAAAGGTTGCCTCGCAGTTTCCGTTGCAGTGAACGTAGGCGACCATATCGGCGGGAGCCTCTACCTCAATGCCCAAAAGCGCGCTCAGCTCCTCGGCTGCCATTGCGGCACCGGGAATACAGAGGTTGGGCTTTGCCTCTCCGCTTGCAACGGCGGCGGCATAATCGTCACAGCCCTTGTAGCCGCAGGCTCCGCAGTTGACACCGGGGAGACAGGCGCGGACGTTCTTAACCATGGTATCGTCCTCCACGGCAAAGCAGCGGGAGACGATCGCCAACAGAACACCTAAGAGCAGGGCAACACCGGCAACCACACCAAGGGCAATTACAATATCCATTGGATTGATCATATCGGCACCTCCTTACGCAAACAGGGTGTCCACGATCCCCGCAAAGCCCATGAAGGCGAGGGAGATGAAGGACGCGGCAATAAGGGTGATGGCAAGCCCGCGGAAGGGCTTGGGGATATTGGTCTCGTCAATGCGAGCGCGAAGACCCGAGAAGAGAACCATTGCCAAGAGGAATCCAAGTCCTACGCCCAAGGCGCTGACCATGGATTGGAGAAAATCGTAGCCGTCGTTGATGTTGTTGATGGCAACGCCGAGAACGGCACAGTTGGTGGTGATCAGAGGCAGGTAAACGCCCAGTCCCTTGTGCAGGGAGGGAGAGGTCTTCTTGAGCAGAAGCTCCAGCATTTGCACCAGAGCGGCAATGACGAGGATGAAGACGATGGTCTGCATATAGCCAAGCCCGATCTTCTCCAAAAGAAGCTTCTGAATGGGCCAGGTCACCGCGGTTGCCAGAAGCATCACGGCGGTAACGGCAATGCCCATGCCGGTTGCCTGATCCAGCTTCTTGGAAACGCCCAGGAAGGGACAGATGCCAAGGAAGCGGGAGAGCACGTAGTTATTTACCAAAACCGAGGAGAGCAGGATTACGATCAAGGATTTGAACAGCTCCATTACTGTGCGCCTCCTTCCTCTGCCACAGCAGCTTCACTGAGGCATCCGGTGCGGCAGTGCTCCACGTGGGGGCAACCCTCGCAGACAAAGCTCTTCTTTACGGGTGCTTTTCCGTGGGTCAGCGCGAAAACGAGCGCGATGAGCAGTCCGTAAACCAGCATACCGCCGGGTGCCTTGGTCAGCACCTCGATCTTGTAGGGCTCAAAGAAGGGGATGGCGATGCCTGCGAAGGAGGCGTTTCCAAACACCTCGCGCACGGTTGCCATTGCCACCAGCGCAAGGGTAAAGCCAAGACCCATACCAATGCCGTCAAGAGCGGATCTGAAAACGGAATTCTTGCTTGCAAACATCTCGGCACGACCGAGGATAATGCAGTTTACCGTGATGAGTGCCAGATAAACGCCCAGCATCTCATAAAGCTTGGGGAAGTATGCGTGCACCAGCATTTCCACCATGGTAACAAAGCCCGCGATGATCACGATATAGCAGGGAATGCGCACGCTGTCGGGAATGATCTTGCGGAGCAGGGAGATCAGAATATTGGAGCAGAGCAGAACGGCGAGCGCCGCAATGCCCATGCCGAATGCGCCCACCACGTTGGTGGTGGTTGCCAGCGTGGGACAGGTGCCAAGCACCAGAACGAATACGGGATTCTCCTTGAGGATGCCCTTGAAGAGAACCGAAAGATTATTGTTTTTCATCAATTGCTTCCTCCTTTCAGAATCTTGACCGATGCAAAGGCACGCTCAATCGCCTTGAGGTAGCCGTTGGTGGTCATGGTCGCGCCCGAAATGGCGTCGATCTTCGTATAGTCGGCTTCGGTCTTGCCGTCAAACTGACCGTAGAAGCTTTCGTTTGCGCAGGCGTCACCAAAGCCCTTGGATTCCTCTTGAGAAACCGTAAGGGTATCAATGATCTTGCCGTCTGCGGTCATGGAGACGCGGATCACAATATACTTGCCCGATGCGGGATGGTACTCGTTGCCGCCGTTGATGCCGTAGCCGGCAGCCTTGATCTCCAGAACGAAATTGCCCGTGTCGGTCTTCTTGGCAGAGATCAGCTGCTCGGGAAGTCCTTGGAAGGCAGAGAGATCCAGATCGGTCAGCTTGGACTGCATGAGGAAGGCGTGTGCCTCGGCAACCTTTTTGTGATCGGTGTTGCCCGAAGCATCCACGGGGATGAATTCTTCTCCGATCACGTATACCCAGCCCTTGCCGTTGTATGCGAGATAGACCGCGTCAATTCCTTCAAGAACCTCGGGCATAAAGAGCTTGTTGAACTTGCCCTCTGCGGCGGGAAGCGCTGCCGAGAGATTATCCAGAAGGATCTCCTCCTCGGTACGGATGTCCACGTCGCCGCCGCCCAGAATGATGGCGGTGTTCAAGGCATCCTTGATGGCGTTCTTATAAGCCGCGGTGGTCTTGGTTGCGCCCGAGATCGTATCAACGGCGTCAACACCTGCGGCGTCCTTGCCGGTGAATTTTTCACCAAAGGTCTTTTCGTGCCCCAGCGTCTCGTTGGAGGAGAGGCAGACCGCGCCGGTGACGTTGCCGTTTGCGTCCACGCCGCACATGATCACCATGTTGGAGCCGTAGCCCGCGGTGGTCAGAGTAACAACAAAGCCGCCGGTCTTTTCACGGTAGACCTCGGTAACGGTGGAGGGGAGGGTATAGGAGGAAAGATCTTCGATCTTTTCAAAGCCTCGCCGCCCGGCATAACCTGCAGGAGCGCCTCGTTTGCGGCGGCATCCTGATTTTCCTTGATGATGGGAGCGGTGATGGAGTTGGTGACGGCAAGAAGCACTGCCATGACCGCGCAGATGCATACCAGCACCAGCGTGCTCTTTACTTGGTTTTTCATGCTTTTTTACCTCCCACTCCAAAGATTTTATGCTTGGTCCAGGAATCGATGTAGGGGGTGAGAATGTTCATAAACAGGATGGCAAAGGAAACACCCTCGGGATAAACGCCGAAGTAGCGGATGAGGAAGGTGATCAGACCTGCGCCCACGCCGAAGATGACCTTGCCCCATGCGGTTACGGGGGAGGTGACGTAGTCGGTTGCCATGAAGATGGCGCCGATGAGAAGACCGCCCGAAAGGATGGCGGCAAGGGCGGCGGTAAAGTCCATGCCCTCCGTCAAAAGCGTTGCGATGAATACGGTTCCCACAAAGACCGTGGGGATATGCCACGTGATCACGCGGCGCACCAGCAGGTAAGCAAGACCGACAAGGAGTGCCGCGGCACAGGTCTCACCAATGGCGCCTCCGTGCAGACCCAGCGCAAGCTTGGTCAGAGGTGTTGCGACCTCGGAGGACAGGGGCGTTGCGCCCGATACGGCATCCACCACCACGGGATCCGAAACGGTTACCATGGAGCCAAAGGCGATCAGCATGAACACGCGGGCGGTGATGGCGGGGTTTACGGGGTTGCAGCCAAGACCGCCAAACAGGCACTTGACTACGATGATGGCAAAGAGAGCGCCGATCACGCATTGCCACAGCTCGATATTGGCAGGGAGATTGAGTCCCAGCAAAAGTCCCGTAACGGCGGCGCTGAGATCGTCTACGGTCTGCTCCTTCTTCATGAGCAGATTGTAGAGTGCTTCAAAGCCTACGCAGGCGGCTACCGTGACGGCGACCACCAAAAGCGCGCGCCATCCGAAAATGATGGCACCTGCGACGGTTGCGGGGAGCAGAGCGATGAGCACGTCCAGCATGATGCGGGAGGTGGTTCGTCCGCTATGGATATGAGGAGAGGCGGAAAGTGTCAGCTGCTTGTTCATGATTTGCTTCCCTCCTTTGCTTGTTCTTCCCTGAGCAATGCCTTGGCGAGTCTGTTGGTTTGTACCAGCGGACGGTTGGCGGGGCAAACAAAGCTGCAGCAGCCGCACTCCATGCAGGAGGTCAGACCAAGCTCGCTCAGTGCCACCGTGTTACGCTTGTGGTATGCGCGCTCGATGTTGGCGGGATTGATGCCAAAGGGACAGGTATTGGTGCAGGTACCGCAGCGGATGCACGCGGTGAACTTGGGCAATCGGATGTCCTTGGCGGTCAGTGCCAGAATGGCGTTGGTGTTTTTCATGACGGGGGCTGAGGCATCGGGAACCGTAATGCCCATCATGGGACCTCCGTATACGATCTTGGAGGGCTCGGTGGAAAATCCGCCGCAGAAATCAAAGACCTCGGACATGGCGGTGCCAATGGGAACGATGACGTTCTTGGGCTCCTTTACCGAGCCGCCGTCCACGGTTACGCATTTTTCCACCAGAGGCATACCCGTTCTCAGATATTCGCCAATGGCGGCAAGGGTGGTGCAGTTGATCACCACGCAGCCCACGTCAATGGGGAGCTTTCCTGTGGGCACGGCTCTGCCCGACGTGTGATAGATCAAAACCTTTTCGCCGCCCTGGGGATAGATGGCGGGCAGGGACTTGACCTGCACGTCGCAGCTGTCGCAGATGCGTGCTTTCAGCTCCTTCATGGATGCGATGGCACTCTTTTTGTTATTTTCCACGCCGATGACGATCTTTTTGATTCCAAGATAGGTCTTCATTGCCTCCAAGGCAATTTCCATATCGGATGCGCGATCCAGCATGGTGCGGGTGTCGCTGGTGACGTAGGGCTCGCATTCGGCGCCGTTGACGATGAGATACTCGATCTTTTCGGGATCGACGTTCAGCTTGAAGTGGGTGGGGAAGCCCGCGCCGCCAAGTCCTACGATGCCCGCGTTCTTGACCGCTTCGATGAAGCTTTCACGGGAATCGACTGTGGGAGCTGCCAGAGAGGGCTCGGGGGTCATGCTGCCGTCGGATTCGAGGATCACGGCGGGGACGGTGCGACCGTCCGAGAGGAGAAAATCTGTGATTTTGGAGACCTTTCCCGAAACCGATGCGTGAATGGGGGCCGAAACGGCTCCGCCTGCCTCTGCAATGAGCGTGCCGACCTTTACCTCGTCACCAACCTTTACGGTGGGCTTGGCGGGCGCGCCGATGTGCATGGACATGGGGATCGTCACGGTTTTGGGAGGGTCCATGCGAAGCGCAGGCATATCTGCGGTGTTTTTTCTGTGGGGGACGTGAACCCCTTTAAGAGAAAAAGCCATTGATTTGTTACCTTTCTGAATAATCTGTGCGCGCGGGCGCATTGCCTGCACGCATGAATATATATAATAATTATAATATATCATCAGCGGTTTGTCAATGCCCTCTCGCGCCTCTCCAAAATTTTTGTATGGATAGACAGAAAAAGCAAGGAAAAACCGCCTGATTCTTCCTTGCTTTTTGGGCAAAATCATTTAAAACGTTAAGAAAATATCATACCACGGAGGTAGTTTTTTTGAAAAATCGGGCTATCGGCAAGGGAAATTGTTACGGCGCACGATGCCAGATCGCGTGCCCTTTGCCCTGCATCGGTGTTCAGCAGAAGCAGAGATGCGCCCGACAGTGCCGCGTTGCCAACGGCACGGATCTTTTCCGTCATGCCGTGGGGAAGCAGACCGATCCGCGAGGCGTTCCTCGGATGGAAGGATGTGCCCAAGCCGCCTGCCACAAAAAGGACGGAGAGATCCGACGGCTTCAGATTTTGATTTTCGATCAGCGTTTCCAGCCCTGCGCGAATGGCGCTCTTGGCAAGCTGCAGGGCGCGGATGTCGGCTTGCGTCAACAAAACGGGGGATTGGATCACGCAGGGATCCTCTTCCAGAGAGCCGTTTTCATCCAGGAGCTCCAGATCCAGCATACAGGCGACGGCATCGATCAGACCGCTTCCGCAGATGCCCCGTGGAGCGGTTTTTTCAATGACGTGGGCGAAAAAAGCACCGTTGACGACGGAAACGCGATCAATGGCACCTGCCTGCGCTCGCATTCCCGAGGAGATGCCAACGCCCTCAAGGGCGGGACCTGCGGCGGTGGAGCAGACGGTGAGCGCTCCGTTTTGCCAAAGCGCCATTTCTCCGTTGGTTCCGATATCAACGAGCATTGCGGCATCTTTTTCGCAGAGATCGGTGGCGAGGATGGCACAGACCGTGTCGGCTCCCACAAACGCCGAGATGCAGGGGGGAAGATAAATGGGGGTGTTTTTTGACAGCGTATGCAGATTTAAGGCATCTGCCGTCACCGTCTCTCCAAAGAGGCGCGAGGCAGAGAAGGGGGCGTGGGAGAGCGGCTCTACCGATTCTCCCGTCAGAAGCGAGAGCATGACGGTGTTGCCCGTAATCACGCCTCCGTCAATTTCTTTTGCGGAGATGTGGGCGATTTTCGAAAGCTCCGAAACGCTCTCGTTCAATGCGTTGCAGATCGCGTTCCTCAGTGCGTCCTTGGCACCTCCCAGTGCCGCCTCCATGCGCGAGACCACGTCGGCGCCCCGGTTGCTTTGGGGATTGTGTCGCGCGTCCTCGGCAAGGAGCTTGCCTTCCGTGTCATAGAGCCTCGACGCCACCGTGGTGGTGCCAAGGTCGATCGCAACGCCGTATTTTTGAAAGACGGGCTGAATTTTCGCGGTGGAAAACGAACCGCGTGTGAGGATTTTTTCGCTTTTCTCATCTTGAAGCGATTTGATCTCGCAGTCGCCCGTGGCATAGGTCAGGCAGGCAAGGCGAATGCCCTGCGCCAGCTCCGCAGGAGTGAGCAGACGGCGTTCGGTTGGGGAGATCTCCGAGAGATTTCCCAGCGCCCGCACCCTGCATTTTCCGCAGCTTCCGTGACCGCCGCAGGGCTTTTCATCCTCTGTCAGCGTTGAGAGCAGAACAGGGGCTTTTGCTGTTATTTTGTTTCCGTTTACCGTGACGGTGATGTGGTTTTTCATAGACGGTTGCTTCTTTTTCATAAAATCGGGGGGCATTTAATGCCGATGTTGAAAAGCTTCTTCGGGCAGGTATTTGCCGATCAATGCTTCCCATTCCTCGTTATCACAGCTGAAATGGTGAGTATCGGTTATCTCACCCCTTGCGTCAAAGGTTTGTCCGTATCCGCAGTTGGAAAGCAGCTGATAGGAACCGTCGATATAGTTGATGCGAAGCGTCCAGGTGCCGTACCAAAAGGAGGGGTCCTGGGGAATGGGCAGGAGGACGAGGGCGTCTGAAAAGCGGATTTCGGTAAGATCGGTCAAAAAATCGTCGAGAGCTTCTTCGGGAATCTCATAAACGGGGGATTCTGTTTCCAGAAAGCTGCTTCCTTCCGTGTTTTTGCATTGGCACAGGTCGTATACTTCAATGGATTCCACGCGCTCCTTTTTGAACCGAAATTTTTTGTTCAGGGGGATGATGCAGCTTGTAAGAATGCTCATCACGAGAAGTAGCGCCGCGGTCAAAAATGCGATTCGTTTCATATGGATCCCTCCTTTGCTTTCAATGCGCCGACATGAATCCTGCGCGTTCCTTTGTGATCTCGTGGGGAAGTTCCTTCCCCTCATGCAAAAACGCCGCGCTTTCCAGAATCAATTCTCGCGCGATATACGCCCTCAGATCGGTGGTGGGGCCTCCCTGATGGGGGAGCATCATCACGTTGGGTAGATCAAACAGAGTGGTTTTTGCCTTGGTCACGGGCTCCTCCTCGTACACGTCCAGTACGGCGGAAAAGCGTCCTGTGGCAAGCTCGCGCTCCAGCGCCGCCTGATCAATGATCGGACCTCTTGCGGTGTTGATCAGAAGCGCGTCTTTCTTGATCATGGAGAGCAGATTGCCGTTGATCAGATGATGCGTCGCATCAAACAAGGGCGTGTGGATGCTGATGATATCGCAGGTGGAGAAGATTTCCTCAAGGGATGCCTGCTCCAGCCCGTAACGTGCCACGTCCTCCGCGGGGAGGGGAACGATATCGTAGACCTTGATCTTCACACGGAAGACCGAAAGAAGCCGAACGAGATATTTCGCAATGGCACCGTAGCTGACAAGACCGATCGTCTTTCCTGCCATGCCTTTTGTAAAATCCGCGGGCGTTTTCCAAACGCGGTCCTCCTTGAGACGGCGGCTGTACGCGGGAATATTACGGAGTGCCGAGAGCATATAGGCAAGGGTTCCTTCCGCAACCGACTCGGCAAAATAGTCGTTGCCCGAGATCACGCGGATGCCTCTTTCCCACAGCTCGTCGCTGACAAAGAGAACCACCGTACCCGCAAGATGGGTCAGAAGCTTGAGCTTTTTGGCGTTCTTCAAAATCCTCTCGTCCAAGCGCGGGGAGCCCCAAAGCGTAAGACAGACGTCGCAATCCCCGATCTGCGCGGCAACCTCCTCTGCAGAGGGCTTGGATGCGCCCCCCTCGTACCACACGACCTCTCCAAGAGATTCCAGCAATGCAATATTTTCCTCGGTGAAAAAGGTATCAAAGACGGGACCCTTTGCAACCGAAACGTAGGTTTTCATAAAAAGCACCTCCAAGGGATTCGGTTTTTTCATTGTAGCGCAAAAAATCGGCTTTGTCAAGTGTTTTTTGGAAAAAGATTCTCCATCACATTTGCACAAAAAGCAATGTTTCTCGCATAAAAAGCAATTGACTTTTCAAAAGAAATTCGATATAATGGTGTTGAATCGTACTAAAATCATAATTGGAGGATTCCCATGCTCACATCCCCTTATCATAAGCCGTGGATCATTCCGCGGGCAAATTACCATCCCCGTTTGATGGTACGCAAAAGCAAGCTGGACGAGCTTCGCGCCAACATGGAAAAGGAAAAGAACTCCGAGGCATACCGCCTCTATGAATACCTGCTTGGCGTAAAGCTGACCTGCCTCGGCGGCACGCCCGAGAAGGGAACCTTTGATCTGCACGAATATCTTTCGGTAGAGGCAAGAGCCTTCAATGCTCTGCTCTCGGGCAATCGTGAGGATGCCGAGGATGCCATTCAAAGCCTCTTCTTCCTCTTGGAAAACAGCTCCTTTGTTGGCGGTATTATGAAGGCGCGCTATTCGGGACATCTGATCTTTATTTCCTCAGAGGTCTACGATTGGTGCTACGACTATCTGAGCGAGGAACAAAAACGGCTCATCATTGAAAAATGCGAATGGCTTGCCACCGAGTATTTTGAAATGGGATATCCGCCCGTCAAGCAGGGAGCAGTCACGGGACACGGCGGCGAGGCGCAGATGTTGCGCGATCTGCTTGCTTTTTCCATCGCCGTTTACGATGAACGTCCCGACATCTACACCTTCTGCGCGGGAAGGATCTTTGATGAGTTTGTTCCCACCAACGAATATATGCTCAGGTGCGGCTATCATCACGACGGCCCCGCCTATGGATCCTATCGCTATACCAATCTGCTTTGGAGCGCGCTCCTGTTTTACACCATGAGCGGAAAGCGGGCGTATTCCGACGTAGTGGATCGCCTTGCCGATAGCCTTTTGTACTGCACCCGTCCCGATGGGGAATCGATCCGCATCGGTGACGAGTACAATGAGAAAAAGGCGGAATACAGCCGCAAATCCCCCTTTGCCGTTCCCATGTTTTTGGCGGCGGCATACACGGGGAATGCCCGTTATTGGGAGGAATACGAAAAGGGCGCAAAATACACCGAGTATCTGCTTCCTCCCCAGCGCGGTGACGATTATTACCGTCACGGCTCCTTTGGAGAGGGGCTCTTTTCCCCTGTGGTCTACCTCATGTGGAGGCATCTGACCCCCATCAAGCCCGCCGAGCCCCTTCTGCCCTATCGCTATTTCGGCTCTCCCGTGGGACTTACCGTCTTCAATGATGGAGAGAGAGTGGTGCTCATGAAGATCGGCGAGCTTTGCGCCAGCCCCTACGGAAGCCATGATCACATGGACACGGGATGCTTCCAGGTCTACTACAAGGGCGCGCTTGCTACCGATTCGGGCATCTACGACAACTACTGCTCCCAGCATCGCTATTGCTATGCGGTTCGCACCTCGGCGCATAACTGCCTGACGGTTTTCGATCCCAAAAAGCCTGTCTGGGACGGCTGGAAAGAAGAGAAGTGGGGTCCCTTCTGCTACGATGGCGGTGTCCGCTTTGTTGGCGGCGTGCGCAATATGTCACAATGGATGCAATGCAACAGAATGGCAAGCGTTCTCTCCCACACCGAGAGCGACGAGCTTTGCGAGCTGGTGGGAGATCTGACCGAGGCTTATGCGGATCGATGCGAAAGGGTGATCCGCAAAATGCGCTTTGAGCCCAAGGCGGGTGAGCATGGCGTTCTTACGGTGGAGGATGAGATCATTACCAAATCCGCAGATTTTGTCACGGCGTTCCATCTGCATATGCAGGAGAAGCCCGAAATCATTGACAACACGATCATTATCCGAAACAAGGGCGGAAAGCTGGTCTGCCACCTCGAGGAGCCCGAGGAATTCAAGATTGAGGTCGTAGGCGGTGAGGGCAAGGAATACCTCATCGACGGCATCAATTTTGACACGGAACGCGGAAACGAATTCACCGAGGGCGGCTGGGGGCAGGTCGTTATTTCTCCCAAGCATCAGACTACCCATACAAAATTCAGGATCCGTATGGAGCTTTTGGATGATTTGGATTGACGCCTTGGAATCGGTAGAAAAACCGTTTCAATAGCCAACGTCTGCGAAAAAGCGCCGGTTGCCTGCGACAGGGCAGATTTGTTGAAGGAATACAGAAAAAACACCGAAGGTTAGCATGATAGATAACCTTCGGCTACAGTCTGAAGCACACCTTGCGGTGTGCTTTTTTCTGGCAAATAACTGTAATTTTGATACAAAATTTATTGTCCGTGGCAACCTTGGCATGAACTGTCGGGCTCTTTACAGCAGTAGTTACAATAATCTTCTAAAATTAGAGTTGCATATTTTGACGCTTGGATTTCAAGTGAGCGATCCCCTTTTTTGTTATCGTCTAAAAAGTACCACTGAAAATAATGTGTCAGCTCGTGCGAGAGCGAATGATAAACGGAAAACAAATCCATATTTGCAGGTATGTATATCTGCGGATAAATGCGCCCTCCGCTTTCCTCATTAGAGTAAAAGAGGCCGTAGCAATAGCCTCCCTTTGAGGAATGAAACTTCTCTTGATTGCAAAAGTAAACATTGCATCTTATCGGAAAGAAAAACTCTTTCCTTAAATAGCGAACAAATCTGCAAATGTTTTTCTTTGTTCCGTGATCAATAGCAGATGCAAAATGAAGCGAAAGGTTGGATTTAGGGGCGGAATTTGAATAAAAGCGTATGTTTTCTTCTGTGTTCGTTATCCACAAAAAATCTTTTGACAATGAAAACACCGTCCCTTCACCATGACTTGTTCTTACAATGATATTATATCACATTTTATAGACTAATTCAAGAGCGTTTCGCCAACTCGCGTCCCAATCACGCCGAAGGCGTGTATATCATCCGCAACTTGTTGCGGTATATCACCAACACGAAGTGTTGTATATCATCAAGCCGCAGGGAAAATACACGCTGGCGCGTGATGAGATACAAGGGCGGCTTGCCGCCCTTGATGATATTCACGGCTTTGCCGTGATGATATGCCAAGCCTGCGGGAACCCCCAAAGCTCGGCAAGCTCGTTTCGGGGAACCCCTACTGCGGCTT
>SVSL01000021.1 GCA_015064315.1 Oscillospiraceae bacterium | reverse complement strand
TGAGCGCTGTATTCGAATATATCAACCTCTATTTCGACATCAAAAATACGTTTCGATAGGTGATCTGAAAACACGAAATTGAAGCCATCAGAATACTCAAGTATGTATTTTTTCACTAAATTCATTTTGATCTCCTTTTGATATGTTATACCAAACAGATGTAAAATGCACTTTTGAGCTTTGCTCAAAACTCACATTTGTCCCAACGCAAACTTGGGGCATTTTTTAATTTTGAACACCGATTTTGGTAGGGGACGGCGCCTTCGACGTCCCGAGAAGCTTCAAATGCGCGTTGCGGGCTGTCGTGGGCGCCAGCCCCTACGGGTTTTGCGGTTATTTTCTCGTCAGACAAACGACGGACTCGACATGCCCCGTTCTCGGGAACATATCCACAGGAGTCACCTCTCCGATCTCATACCCCAATTCTCTAAACACCACACAATCGCGTGCCAGCGTATCGGGATTGCAGGAAACGTAGACCACGCGGTTGAAATTTCGCTTTGCCAAATAAGTGATCAGCTCGGGCGCGCTTCCCTTTCTGGGCGGGTCGAGAATGACCGTGGCGTTTTCGATCCTACCGTGGGCGTTCTCGGCGTTTGTCAGAAGCTTTTCGGCATCCGAGGCGTCGCCGCAATAGAAATAGGCGTTCTCAATGCCGTTTCTCGCGGCATTCTCGGCGGCGCATTTTACCGCTTCGTCCACAATCTCAATGCCTACGATCTCCCGTGCCTTGTCCGCCATGGAAAGTCCGATGGTACCAATACCGCAATAGAGATCCAACAGGGTCTCCTTCCCCGTCAGATCGGCTTTTTCTTTGGCAATGCCGTAAAGAAGCTCGCAGGCGTTGCGGTTGACCTGATAGAAGGAACCAGCCGAAATGTTGAATCTCAGACCGCAAAGCTCGTCCTCGATCCACGCGCGCCCCGAAAGAAGTCGATACTCCTTCCCCAGCACCACGTTGGTGTTTTGGGTATTGGTATTGAGCAAAATGCTCTTGATCTGCGGAATTTTCTTTTCCAACTCCGCGCAAAATTCTTTTTCCTTGTAAAATTCTCTGCCGTTGAGAACCAGGCAGACCATGATCTCCCCTGTTTTGGCACCCGTGCGGAGATAGATATGGCGCAAAAGCCCACGGCGGCTCTCCTCATCGTATGCCTTGATGTGATTTTGATTGCAAAAATTACAGATGTACGCCGTGATCTCGGCAAAAACGGGGGGCTGAAGCTTGCAATCGGATGCAGGCACGAGACGGTGCGTGCCCGTGGCAAAAAAGCCGACCTCCACGCCGCTCTTTCCGTTCCGTACGGGATATTGCGCCTTGTTGCGGTAGCCGGTCAGCTCTCCCGTATGTGCCACGGGAGCCACCTCCACGTCGCCAAGTCCTGCCTTGCGGAAGGAATTTTTCACGTATTCCCGTTTCATTTCCAATTCATGCTCGTAGGAAAGATGACGGTAAACGCATCCGCCGCAGCCCTTTGCCTTGCAATCCGCCTCGCAACGCATGGAAGATGGAGAAATCATATTCTCAATTCTTGCTACCAGGTAGCTCTTGGTCACCTTAATGACACGGGCATCCAAACGGTCACCCGTTACGGCTTCCTGCACGAACACCACCTGTCCTCGTTTTCCGTTTGAATCAACGAGATGTCCTACGCCGCATCCCAAATTGTTGATCTCCTCAATGGCGAGATTTTTGATGATATCGTTCTTTTGCATCAGGCGTAGAACTCCTTGCCGTTATCAAGGCACAGACAGCCTAATTTTCCGCCCTCGCAAGCGCCGCAATCAATGAAAATGCTTCCCTCTCCGCGCTCGATCTTGCCACTCTTGGTAGGAACGTGCCCCACCACCACGGTGGCATCCTCGATCAAAGCATAGGAAGAATCCAAGGGCTCGGAGAAGAAATCCTCGGGCAGATAGTCCTCAAGCTCGGAATCGGCCTCATAATCGGCAATGCCGGCATGAACCAGAACGTAGCGCTTGCCATTGACGGTGATATCCTCGAACAGGGTCAACTCCTCCAGATACTCCAGCACGCCCTCGCGGCTATCCGCATCCAGTGCGCGGAAGGCCTCCAGCGTGGCTTGACCGCCGTCCTGTACCCAAGCCGTCATATCTGCAATATACTCGGCATCGGGGGTGGATCCGCTCTTGAGCATCTTATCAAAGCCGGAAAGCATCCGCGCCGCCAAAAAATCATGCTCGCCCGCCACGCAATAAACGTTGAGGCGCAGGCTGATGTCTTCAATGAGCTCCATGGCTTCCTCGCCGTAGTCCAAGAGATCGCCCACAATATATAAGGTGTCAGATTCCTTGAAGAGAATCTGATCGAGAATCGACAAAAATTTTTGATAGTTTCCGTGAATATCAGACATTACGTAGGTCATGTTTTTGCTCCTTTTACATTTTTTGCATTGTGCAAACTCGTTAGCCGCTTTTTCTTTGAAGCCAAAGGCGCAAAGAAAAAGCTATCAAAAAGAAACGCCGTCGGGGGTATTTCGCCGTCTGCGGACGGCAAGGAGGCTTACGCAGCCTCCACCCGCGCAAGCTTTTGAAAAAGCTTGACCAAAACTTTTACAAATAGGTGCGTTGCAAGCTTTGAAGTGCGCTCAAATATACCGCACGGGATCGCTATGGGTAAGGGTTACCTCAGCCTCGGGGATGGCCTCCAGCACCAGCTCCCTCAGCCTCTCACAAACCGCGTTCTCGGTATAAAAATGTCCTGCGGCAACCAGATTCATGCCGCACTCGGGAGCATCGGTCAGATTGTTGTGCTTCAATTCCCCCGAAACGTAGGTATCCGCTCCTGCGCGAGAAGCCGCCTTGACGTCACTCGATCCGCTTCCCCCCAGTACCGCTACACGATAGACCTCTTTTCCCGCATCCGAAAACTGCACCTGCTCAGCCCCCGTTTCCTTCTTTACCAATGCGGCAAACTGTTCCAAGGGCATGGGCGCCTTCAAGGTTCCAATACGTCCAATGGCTTCTCCGTTGTCGCCAAAGGGCTCAACTTGTAAAAGCCCCAGCTTGTCCGCAAGGATATCGTTGACGCCGCCCTTGACCGCATCGAGTCTGGTATGAAAGCTCATGGCGGCAATATCGGCGCGGATCAAGTCGATGACGCGTCTTGCGATATGATCCCTCGGGGTAACCGCCTTCAGGGGCGAGAAAATCAAGGGATGATGAGAAAGAATCAGATCGTATCCCTCGGCAATCGCTGTTTTGATGACTTCCGCCGTCATATCCAACGCAATCAGCACACGGCGGATCTGTTTTTCCTCGTCGGCACAGCACATCAGCCCATCGTTATCCCAATCGCAGGAAAGGGACGGGGGGATCTTTTCATTCAAAAAGCCGTATAATTCCTTTACGTTCATAAGAGACTCTCCAATCTTTTCGTCAGTATTTCGATCATGCGTTTGTCCTCCTCGGTGCTTGCCGATGCGGACTGCTCCTTGCCCTGCAAAACCCGTTTTGCCACCTGCAGCTCGTGTGCCACAAAGTCGGCAAACAGCGGTGGGGTATGTTCAACGTTATATCTTCCAAGGAGAAGCTCCTCTTCATTGTAAGCATCCTTTTTGCCACTGAATCGGGCGTGGATGGTTTGATAGATCTTTCCGCTCCTGCTCAGCGTCTCACCAAGAATCTCAAAGCCGTTTTCCGTCAGATATTTGCGCAGAAGATTTGTCCTTGACATGGGCTGAAGGATCAAGCCGATCCCGGCGTTCCTTACCCAAGGCGCCTCCGAGAGAATCTTGATGATCAGCTCTCCGCCCATACCAAAGATCATAATATCATTGGCACCAAAAAACTCCAGCCCCTGCAAGCCGTCGGTGAGGAAGGTATCAATTTGATTCTCCAGCCCTGCGGCAAGAATATGCTCCTTGGCACTCTCCAAGGGCCCCTTGTTAATATCACACGCCATGGCGTGACTGACGATCCCCTCTCTGACAAGATAGATGGGAAGATAGGCGTGATCGGTGCCAACGTCGATGCATCTTCCGCCACGGGTCAGATACGGAAGGGCGGAGAGCAGACGGGGATCGGGACGAACGATAGAGGACACGGTAATTCTCCTTTGAAAATAATGTGTATATAAACATACAGGCAGACTTGCGCCTGCCCGATGTTTGTTTTTTACTTTTTAGATGCCAAAAAAGTGTTGATCTGCTCGATCAGCGCATCTGCATCGGTTCCGTGAACCGCACAAGCATCCTCAATGGATTCGCCGCGGGATGCGGGGCAGCCCAGGCAATGCATGCCAATGGCAAAAAAGAATTGCGCGGTTTCGGGATCAAAATCCAAAACGTCGCCAATGATGGTCTTTTTGGTTACTACCATTTTCTTCATTCCTTTCCGTATAGATTCTGCCGTGACGGTCATTTTCAGGATCGCCTCGACAATCTACCTATATTATACCCCAAAACCAAAGATCTGTCAATCACCAAGACCGTTTTTTTTCGCAAAATCACAAGAAAAAACACGTCAAAAAGGAAATGCGCTCTTGACATTCGAGCACGAACCTGCTATAATTAGAATGGTAATAAATTGCCGCTTGACGGCAGGAAGGAGCAAGGCGTGAAACAGGCATTTACCGACGTTGTGGGCAACGGGCATCTGAAGCAAAAGCTCTTGGATGATATCCTGCAAAAAAGACTCTCCCACGCCTATATTCTGGAGGGCTCCTTTGGCACGGGAAAGCATACGCTGGCGCTTCGCATTGCCGCCGCGCTCTCCTGTGAAAGCAGTCACGATCCCTCCTCTCCCCTGCCCTGTATGCGGTGTCCCTCTTGCCGAAAGATCCTCGGGGGCAATTCCCCAGACGTCATCTACGTCAACCGTAAGGAGAAGGCCACTCTTGGTGTGGACGAGATCCGCGAGGTGCGTGCCGACGTCTATATTCCTCCAAACGATCTGGAGATCAAGCTTTATATCATTGAGGATGCGCATCTGATGACCACGCAGGCGCAAAACGCTCTGCTTTTAACGCTGGAGGAGCCGCCGTCCTATGTGTTGTTCCTTCTCCTTTGCGAGAGCGCAGCCCCTCTGCTGGAAACCGTGCGCAGCCGAGCGCCCACCCTCAGAACCAGAGCGGTTGAGCCCGGAGAAATGCGGGAGCATCTGCAAAAAAACAGTGAGAGCTTCCGCACCCTGCAAAAGGATTCCCCTTATGAGCTGGAGGAGATCCTTGCGACATCGGACGGCAGTATCGGACGGGCACTTACCCTGCTTGATCCCGCAACCCGTGATCCCATTCTCAAAAAACGGAAGCTTGCAAGAGACTTTATCAAGCTTCTGTCGGAAAAGCGCAACAGCCTTTCCACCCTGCGCTTCATCAAGGCGCTGGGAGAAAAGCGCGACGAATTGATCTTGGAGCTTCAGATGATCCGTCTTTCCCTGCGAGATCTGATGGTATTGAAGCAAAGCGAGCACGCCGCACTCTGCTTTTTCGCAAATCGCGAGGAGGCATTGAATCTCTCGGATTCCTTTACCACGCCAAGGCTCTTAAAGCTTTGCGACGGACTGGGAAATGCCATTGATAAGCTCCGTATGAACGCAAACGTTCGACTGACCCTGACCGCCCTTGCGGTGGAAAGCGGTCTCCTATAATACATCTTTGCCATTGCGGCAAAGCAGAAAGGATCCCATACATCAATATGGAAAATAACCAGAATCAAAAGCCCGCCGGCGGCGAGGCAAAAAATCAACAGCAAGGAAAATCCGGCGGACAGAACAGACGCCGTTTTCACAGACATCACAAACATCACGGCGGTGAAAAGAAGCAAAACGCCGTGGGAGCAATGGACAAGGAGTTCTTTGCCGCCTCTGAGGAAGGAAGACCCGAAAAAGCCTCTGCTCCGCAGGAAAAAAAGGACGCTTCTCCCAAGCAGAATCAACAGCCCAAGCAACAAAAGCAGCAGAACAATCAGAATAAAAACAAGGGTGGCAAGGAGAACGGCGGTCAGAAGAACGGCGGCAAAAACCGCAACCACAACAAAGGCAATCACCGCCGCGGTAATGAGCAACGCCCCTACGATCCCTATGAGGCAGTCCCCGCAGAGGAGCTTTCTCTGGAGGAGCTTCGCGCACGCATCGTGGTAAGAGCGGCAGACGCCGAAAAACCGATGGAAGAGCCTGTGGTTCCCACCGTCGA
Organism: Oscillospiraceae bacterium; assembly: GCA_015064315.1. GTDB lineage: Bacteria > Bacillota > Clostridia > Oscillospirales > CAG-272 > UMGS1865. The sequence goes on along the minus strand of SVSL01000021.1, from coordinate 24,356 downwards.
GCCCGCTCCGTCTCCCGTGGAAATTCCGGAAAGCCCTTTGGAAGAGCCCGTGGCAGAAGCAACCGTCCCCACCGAGCCTGCGGAAGAAGTGACCCGCGTGGAGGTCATTGGCGTTCGTTTCCGCTCCTCCAAAAAAACCTATTACTTCGATCCCCGTGGCATCACGGGCAAAAAGGGTGAGTTTGCCGTGGTGGAAACGGCACGCGGTGCCGAGTTTGGCGAGATCAGCCTTGCCAACACCATGATCAACGAAAAGGACACCGTGGCTCCCCTGCGCCCCGTTCTTCGCATTGCCTCCCCCGAGGATATCCGTCACGATGAGGAGAACCGCAAGAAGGAAAAGGATGCGCTGAAGCTTTGTCAGGAACGCGTTCTGGCTCACAAGCTGGACATGAAGCTGATCGACGTACAGTACGCCTTTGACAACTCCAAGCTGCTCTTCTATTTCACCTCCGAGGGGCGCGTGGACTTCCGCGAGCTGGTAAAGGATCTGGCTTCCCTCTTCCGCACCCGCATTGAGCTGCGTCAGATCGGTATCCGCGATGAAGCAAAAATGCTCGGCGGACTCGGCGCCTGCGGCAGACCTCTTTGCTGCTCCACCTTCCTGCCCGACTTCGCGCAGGTATCCATTAAGATGGCAAAGGATCAGAACCTTTCCCTCAACTCCACCAAGATCTCCGGGCTTTGCGGCAGACTCATGTGCTGTTTGCGCTATGAGTCCGAGGTTTACGCTGAGGAAATCCGTCTGACCCCCTCTAACGATACCACGGTAAAGACCGCAGACGGCATTGGAACCGTGATCAGCTCCAACCCCTTGGCAGGCACCGTCAGAGTGCTCCTCAAGGATTCTCCCGATACGCCGCCCAAGCAGTATCACCGCTCCGAGGTGGTCGTAATTGGCAAGGAAAAACGGGGAAATTCCGATTCCAAGGCAGAAAAATCCGAAAAAAGTAACTAAAAACAATTTTTCATAATAATTTTTCAAAAAATTTATCAAAAAACAGTTGCAAAAACAAAAAAATGTGTTACAATATAAGTACCACAAAAATAGGAGGTATGGAACAATGGCATATAAGATTACCGATGATTGCGTATCCTGTGGCGCTTGCGTAGACGCTTGCCCTCTGGAAGCAATTTCCGAAGGCGATGGAAAGTATGAGATTGACGCTGACAAGTGTGCTGGTTGCGGTGCTTGCGCTGACGCTTGCCCTGTAGGCGCTCCTGTTGAGGCTTAATTACATCTCCATCCCAAACCGAGGGCGAAGCAAGCGACCGTAAGATCGCTTCCTTCGCCCTGCCTTTTTATCCAAAGAAAGGACCTTCGTTTCATGGATTCCATCCAACCTGCGCTTTATCCCGATGAACGGATCGACGAGGTCAACGAGCAGCTTCGTTTGATTCAAAAGAAAAACGGCTTGACCTTTGGAACCGATGCTTATCTGCTCGCTGCCTTTATTCGCCCGCAGTCCTCGGCAACCGCCGTTGAGCTTGGAGGCGGAACGGGGATCATTTCCCTGCTTCTGGCGGCAAAAGAAAAGCTTGCAACGGTTGCCGCAGTGGAGGTTCAGCCCGCGTTTTCCGAACTGATCGACAGAAACGCCGCCCTCAACGGTCTTTCCCATCGGGTACGCGCCCGTTGTGCCGACCTGAGAGAGCTTCGTGCCAAAGACTTTGGCAAAGAGGTGGAGCTGGTATTTTCCAATCCCCCTTACATGAAGTGCAACACGGGAAAGCGAAACGAAGCCGACGAAAAATACATTGCACGGCACGAGGTGTGCGGTGATATTGCCGATTTTTGTCAAGCCGCCTCGCGACTCCTGAAGCACGGCGGAAGATTTGCCTGCGTTTGGCGTCCCGATCGCTTGACCGCGCTTCTCGATGCACTCCATAATGCAAGGCTTGAGCCCAAAAGAATGACCTTCGTTCACGCCGACGCGTCCGCCGAGCCCTCCATGGTGCTTGTGGAATCGGTCAAGGGCGGAGCCCCCTCGCTCTACGTCAGTCCGCCTCTGCTTCTCTACCTTCCCAAAACGGAAAAAGAAATCGCCAGACGGTTGACTCCGATGGCAGAGGAGATTTATCAAACCTGTAATTTTTCGGGACTTTTTTCCCGATCATAAATATCACCCGGAAAGGAAACAAAAATTATGAAAAAGAACGTAAAAAAGGCAATTGGAATCAGCGCTGCCGTTCTTGGTGCAGTTGCAATCGCAGGAATCGTTTATCAGCTGGTAAGCATCAGAACGCTGCTCACCGAAACAGATGTTGACGATATGGATCTGGACGATCTGTTTGACGATGAGATCGAGGCGAAAGAGGCGTTTGCCGAGCTGAACGAGGCTGACGCTTAATTACCGTCTGCATTCGCAGAATCAGTATGGAACACATCAAACGCATTTTAAGCTTTACAAGACGGGCGCTTGACGACTACGGTATGATAGCGCCCGGAGATAAGATTGCAGTCGGGGTTTCCGCAGGTAAGGATTCCCTGACTCTTCTTTGCGCCATGGCAGAGCTGCGCCGCTTCTACCCCGTTCCCTTTGAGCTCGTCGCCGTTACCATTGACATGGGCTTTGAGGGCAGTGATTTTTCTCCCATCGCAAGGCTTTGCGAGGAGCTGAACGTTCCCTATCACGTCATTCCCACAGAGATCTCCAAGATCATTTTTGACGTACGCAAGGAAAAGAACCCTTGCTCGCTCTGTGCCAAGATGCGCCGCGGCGCTCTGCACAATGCGGCAAAGGAGCTGGGATGCAACACGGTGGCGCTGGGACATCATTTTGACGATGCTGTGGAGACATTCATGCTCAATCTCTTCTTTGAAGGACGTCTGGGGTGCTTCTCCCCCGTGACCCATCTCTCTCGCGTGGGTCTCAAGCTGATCCGCCCCATGCTCTATATGCCCGAAAAGGACGTGCGCTATTTTGCCAACAAGGTAGAACTTCCCGTGGTGACCTCTCCCTGCCCCGCCGACGGAAATACCCAGAGGGAGGAAATGAAGCAGCTTCTGCGCGAGCTGGAAAAAAAGAACGACGGATTGCGTTACCGCATCTTTGGCGCCATGCAGCGCGGAGAGATCGACGGCTTCCGTGAAATTTTGCCCATGAAGGGGCTCAAGGAGTACAAGGAAGAGGAAGAAGAATAATACATAGCGATTAAGGTTGGTTCCCCTATTTCTCGGTTCTTCCATGTAGGGGCGACCATTGGTCGTCCGTCTATGAACATCGTCGTTTTTCACGAAGCAACTGAACGGAGGAAACTCCTTCCGTCATGACTTCGTCATGCCACCTCCCTCAGGAGGGAGGCTACTATAATCGCCGATTTAACCAATCAAATAAACAGACCGATTACATTCAAAAACCAAGCGGGCATCTACCTGCTTTGCCGCAAACAACTTTGAGCCTCCCTCCGCGAGGGAGGTGGCACGCCGCAAGGCGTGACGGAAGGAGTAATCGTGTACAAGGGGATTTGCCGCCGTTTGGGTCGCGCGGATTCCTCAACCACTTTTCTTTTTGACACCATAGGCGCAAAAATGAAAACAGGCTACGCAAGCTCCGCCACAATCGCAAGCGATTGTCAGTTCTCAAAAGAAAAACGCCGATAAGGGATTTCGCCGTCTGCGGACGGCGAGGAGGGCTACGCGCCCTCCACTGCGCCACCTTTTGAAAAAGGTGGACGAAAACTTTTACATTGGGTTTGTGCGAAATTTTTTCATTTGATCAAAACTTTTACATAGGGTTTGTGCTAATTTTTTAGTTCAACCAAAACTTTCAAAACAGTCAGCACTGACTATTTACAAGGAGATTCTATGGAAACAACGGGATTTTTACCCCTCTGTCGCGCCGATATGGAGGCGCGGGGCTGGGATGCACCTGACTTCGTATACGTAACGGGAGATGCCTACGTGGATCACCCGTCCTTTGGCGTTTCCATTATCTCCCGCGTTCTGGAGGATGCCGGCTACCGCGTTGCCATCCTCTCTCAACCCGATTATAAGAGCGCCGAAGCCTTTCGGGAATACGGAAAGCCCCGTCTCGGCTTTCTCGTCACCTCGGGAAACATCGACAGCATGGTGGCTCATTACACCGCCGCCAAGAAAAAAAGAAGCTTTGATTACTATTCCCCCGGCGGCAAAATGGGGAAACGCCCCGATCGCGCCGTCATCGTTTACAGCAATCGCATCCGCGAAGCCTTTGGTGACGTTCCCATCATTTTGGGAGGCTTGGAGGCTTCCCTGCGCCGTTTTGCGCACTACGATTATTGGGATAACAAGGTGCGCCGCTCGATCCTTGTGGATAGCCGCGCCGACCTTCTCACCTACGGCATGGGCGAAAACATCCTGCTCCGCATTGCCGAGCTTTTGAACAAGGGCGTTCCCATCCGTAAGATCCGCGACGTACGCGGAACAGTCTATCTCTGCAAGCCCGAGGAGCCGCTCCACTATCCCGTGGCGGCAACCTTTGATTATAACGACCTCAAGGAGGACAAGCGCAAGTACGCCGAAGCATTTGGCATCCAGTACAAGAATCAGGATTCCATCAACGGAAAAGCCATTTGCGAAATCTACGACGGCAAAATGCTGGTGCAGAATCCTCCCATGCCTCCTCTGGAGCGCAACGAGCTGGACCACGTCTACTCCCTTCCCTATATGCGCGCCTATCATCCCTCCTACGAGGCGGCAGGCGGCGTACCGGGAATTGAGGAGGTGCAGTTCTCCATCACCCACAACCGCGGCTGCTTTGGCGGCTGTAACTTCTGCGCCCTCGCCTTCCATCAGGGAAGAACCGTGCGCTCAAGAAGCGTCAAGAGCGTGGTGGAGGAAGCCAAGAAGATCACCGCTCTCCCGGGCTTTAAGGGCTACATCCACGACGTGGGCGGTCCCACGGCAAACTTCCGCTATCCCGCCTGTGATAAGCAGCTCAAGGATGGCGTTTGCGCAAGCCGCAAGTGCCTCGCCCCCAAGCCCTGCCCCAACCTCAAGGTCAGCCACACCGAATATATGAGAATGATCGAAGAGATCGAAGCTCTGCCCAAGATCAAAAAGGTCTTTATCCGTAGCGGCATCCGCTTTGACTACCTCATGGCAGACAAAGACAATTCCTTCTTTACCAAGCTGGTACGCGACAACGTCAGCGGTCAGCTCAAGGTTGCCCCCGAGCATTGCTCCGCCAATGTCCTCGGCTGCATGGGCAAGCCCGAATTTGGAGTCTACGAGGGATTTCGAAGCAAGTTCTTTGAGATCACCAAGCGACTGGGGAAGGAGCAATATTTAGTTCCCTACCTCATGTCTAGCCACCCGGGATCAACGCTGAATGATGCCATTGAGCTGGCTCTCTGCCTCAAACGCAACGGCTACGCCCCCGAGCAGGTGCAGGACTACTATCCCACCCCCGGAACGGCGTCCACGGTCATGTACTATACGGGCATCAATCCTCTGAACATGAAGAAGGTCTACGTTGCCACCGATTACCACGAGAAGCAGCTCCAACGAGCCCTGTTGCAGTTCAACCGCCCTCAGAACGCCGACCTCGTCCGCGAGGCGCTCACCAAGGCGGGAAGAACCGACCTCATCGGTCACGGCAAGGATTGTCTGGTGCGGCCGACAAACGCCTCGATGCCTTCTCATTCCTACCGCAAGTCGGAAAAACCGAAGACGGGTGACAAAAAATCGAACAATCGAGGCACCGCTCCCCGCGCAAAAAACGGCAAGGGAAAGCCGACCTCTTCCGGCAAGCAACGAACCACCGGCGCTGTAAGGAACGGAAAACCGACCAATCGAAAAAAGAGATAAAAGTAAGAAGGTATCACACAGGATGATACCTTCTTTTTTAGATTCATCGGGTCATAACAGAAACTCAATCGACCAGACCTTTCTTGAATTGCAAATATTCCGCATCGTCACCAAAGAACTTGTCATACCCCGATAACCATTTGTCAAAATAAATGGCAGTCATATACTCTTCCTGTGAGCCGGGATCGGAAATGTTGGAAAAATAGATGGGATTGCGCGCCGCCAGTTGATAATACTCCCCCTTGGCGTCAGGTTTAAAATATTTGGTACAGTCAACAAAATTCCTTAATTCCTCCAAGCACTTTCCCTTCTCCCCCATCTTCTTATACGCCTGTGCTTTGGCGTTACAGTTCCAAAGCTTGTGCGATATATAAAAATCGGGGCAACCGTCATCAAAAACAGAAAGCAGCTTTTGGCGAGCAGAGCACCAAACAGGAACCTTCTCATATTCTCTCGTTTCCGTAAGGGAATTGATCTTCAGCTCCAAAAGGGAATCCATGGCAAGATAACAACGCCACAAATTTTCCTCCGTGAATTTGGCGTGCTCAGCGTAATCTTTACTATAAGCCAAAACCTGTGCCTGTCCCACAACTCTGTGCATGTATCCCTGCGCGCTGATTCTATCAATGGCATCAAGAGCTTTTTGATATTCTCCGATCTCACAGTAAATACGCCGTAACATGTTAAACGCGCGATCAACCATCTCCACGTCTCCGCAGGTATTGACCACCTCATTGCAAAGATCAAGGGCTTTCTTCACCGCTTCCTTGCGTTCATTCTCGTCCTTGGAAAAACGATTCACCATGGAAAGCGAAAACGCCAAATAGATCTTCAAATCGGGGCTGTTTGGATAACGCTGTAGCCCCTCGCTGATGATCTCGATCTCCTTATAGGTGTTTTGACTGTCATCGGCAGCCTTCATGATCTGTTCAACCTCATCGGAATAGCTATTCAAGTGAAATCCAAACAAGCGGTCAATAGAAACGCCAAAGAAACCGGCAAGGATGGGAAAAAGACTGACGTCAGGAGCGCACAATCCGTTCTCCCACTTGGAAACGGCTTGCTCCGAAACACCGATTTTTTCCGCAAGCTGACCCTGTGTCAATTTCTTCGCTTTCCGAAGGGTATAGATATTAGTTCCAATACTCATTCTCTTATTTTCTCCTTTACTGTTTGTTGTGATCACGGTAATATTGTACCATAAAAGCAATCAAAATCCAATCGATCAAACCGATAATTTCGAGGCGCCAAACTCAACCATAGGTTGGTTATGCCTTTTGCAAAAAGCTAAAAAAGATCGCGTAGCTATGAAAATCCTTCACGGCTACGCGATTCCTTTGAATTTTAACTCATAGGGGCGCGCATTGCGCGTCCGTTTTCGTATTTTTTGTTGTTTTTAGGGCGGACGACCAATGGTCGCCCCTACAACGAACAATAACAACGCGCCGCTCGCATAATATAACCATCCTAATTTTCTCGTAGGGGCGTTCTGCGAACGCCCGCTTGTGCGAACTTTTATGTTCACTCCCCAATGGGATAAGACGCGATATAAGTAGCAAAGAAGAACTTGCCCACGATGTATTTGTCGCAAGCCGACTCAAAGCTGATGTAAACGCGGTCACCTACCACGCAAAGCTCCTCGCTGAAGCAGGGCAGCTTCACGGTCTTGGTCAAATTGCTGGAATCAATATAGTAAAGAGGCACTTCTCTGCCAGACACCGAAATGGTGGTTCCGCTGTTCTGCATTCCGCTGTAAAATTCCAGAGTTGCCGTCTCGAGGCCCCAGGAGCGGGAGATCATAACGGTATTGTCCTTGATAGCAAAGCCCTGCACCTGCGAGGGGATCGAGATTGAATAGATGGGATACTTCTCCGCAAGGGAGCCGTCATCATTCAAACGATAGCAGGAAAGAATCGCGCAATTCTTGTCTCCCGCAGGGGTGGTGTAGTAATGGGATTTCTCGGTTTCATAGTCCACGGGGCGGTAAAATTCACCCACGTAGAGGAAATCCGCGTCCGAGAAGCAGAAGGACGCCTGATTGTCCACGGGAATCTTTCCGTGACAAACCACGTCACCGCCGTCCTCTGCCGCCTTGATCTCGGCAAGGCTGAACACCAAAATGGAGGAATCGTCCGCAACGTAAACAAAATCCTTGTTCACGGTCACACCGCCGCCGTGTCCCTTGAGGGTATTCCCCTCCCCGTCCACGGGGATCACACGCTTGGCGTCACCGCTCTCCATATCCTTGTAGTACAGGTCGATGTATTCCCCGTTGTAGCCCGAAAGCATGAAGGCAGAGCCCTCCTCATCCACCGTGGCAAGTCCTTGGGGAACGTAGCCGTCGTGAATTCCGGGGATCTGGAATTCCTTTTCCCGCTCGGCGAAGAAGTCAGGATAGATGGCATACTTGCCCAGGAAGAGGGCGAGCCAAACCAAGAGGACCAACGCAAGAAGTGAGCCCAGAACGATCAGGGCGATTTTTCCGATTTTCTTGAAAATTTTCATGTCAAGCTCCTTTCTTATCTAAAAGATCTTGGTGTTATTATACCTTATATTTGTGAACACATCGTAACCAAAGTCCTTTTGAACAAAAAACTTTTTTAAAAAAAAGCACTTTTTTTCAAAATTGCTATTGACAAAACAAAGAGCTTGTGATATAATATCAAAGTACTTGTGGCAAGGAAATGCGAGTGTAGTTCAATGGTAGAATCCCAGCCTTCCAAGCTGGTCGCGTGGGTTCGATTCCCATCACTCGCTCCAATAAAATTGCTTCCCATATGGGAAGCAATTTTAAGGCTTGTGCCTTTAGCTCAGTTGGATAGAGCAACTGCCTTCTAAGCAGTAGGTCGGGGGTTCGAATCCCTCAAGGCACGCCACTTTTTAAAACTCCATATGGTGGGATTAGCACAGTTGGTTAGCGCGTCAGGTTGTGGCCCTGAAGGTCGTGGGTTCGAATCCCATATCTCACCCCAACAAAAAAGCCTAATTTGTCTACCAGACAAATTAGGCTTTTTTGAATGATGTTTGCCTTCGGCAAATGATGTTGGCTTCGCCTAATGATGTTCGCTACGCGAATGATGTGTGCCTGACGGCACATTGAGGCAAACATCGCATCATTGCGGAACGCAGTGGAGCAACATCATATTTGCGAAGCAAATGCATCATATCGCCGCAAGGCGATGCATCATTGAGAATAGCAAGGCTATGCCTTGATTTATTCGCGAATGTGTGATATAATATAAGCGGAAAGGCGGTGAAAACATGAATTGGGACGAATTTTACAAATCAATTAAAGAGGCATACCATATAGAAGACGAAGCTACTGTAATAAAAATACCGTTTGAAAATATCATTGAAATCACCGCGGAAGAGTTGGTTTTCAAAAACAGTGATGGAGAAACCCAAAAAATCAATCTCGACGAATGCGCTAAAAACTATGATTTGGCGCAAGGCATATCGCCCGAACAACGAGAAGGCAGATTAAAATGCATTGGTGGCAGATGTTTCCCTTTTTTTGAATTTTTCACTCCTACTCCCCATACAAGGTTTTACATACCATTGAAGAAAACGGCATTCACTCGATTCTTGAAAAAGATCGGTTGGCATCCGTACACAAAGCAGTTTTCAGAATACTATGCATTTCAAAGAAAGCTTAATGCTTTAGGATTTACTTCCCTTGATTTGACGTAAGAGTTCAAAATATAAAAGCTCAATTTGCTAACTATATGTGGTGTACTTTTAGTCGTTCTTACCCCACTTTACGCATCTTTTTTGCGTTTTTACCCCTGTTTACGCACCGTTTGCGCGTTTCTTCGCAAAAGAAAAGCTCCGTTTGCAATGCAAACGGAGCTTTTCTTTTGGGGTGAGATCTTACGCTTCCCGACTCAACCCATGCACACCGCCTTTGTCGGTTGCCGGAGCGCACGCCACCGCTCTGCTCAAAACCCGATTGCATAAAAGCGTGCGCTTGGGTTCAGAATCCCATAAACAAAACAGGTATGCGACGCCAAAGTTTCGCGGGCTCCTTCCACCGCTATCGAGGTCCCCCTCCCTCCCGGAGGGAGGCTTTTTGTGCAACATCACTTGAATAAGACAGCCTCTTTTTCTGATTCTCCTTCAAATTTTAAATCTTTTTGAATTTTTCAAAAAAGGATTGATTTTTTCACAAAATTGTGGTAATATAGTATTGAAAACCATATTATGTGTTTTAAAAAGTCGAATTTTGGAGATACACTATGAAAAGAACAAAACTGATCGATCGCAAGCTCCCCAATTACACCAAGGGAGAGGAAATTACCAACATGATCTCCCACATTCTGGGCGGCGCGTTGGGAATCGTTGCGCTGGTGCTTTGCGTCGTCATCTCAGCATTGCATCACAATCCTTGGGGTGTTGTGGGAAGCGCCATCTACGGGGCATCGCTCATTCTTCTTTACGCCACGTCCAGCGTCTATCACGGTCTGCGCCCCAATATGGGCAAGAAGGTCTTTCAGGTATTGGACCACTGCACCATCTATTTTCTCATTGGCGGAACCTACACGCCTATCCTCTTCTGCTCCATCCGCCCCGTCTCCCCCGCTTGGGCATGGATCATCTTTGGCATCGTTTGGGGCTTGGCGGCAATGGCGGCGGTGTTTACTGCCATTGATCTGAAGAAATACAGCAAGCTCTCCATGATCTGCTATATCGGCATGGGCTGGAGCATTCTTCTGGCGGCAAAAACCGCAATCGAGGCAATTCCCCTGCCCGGCCTGCTCTGGCTGCTCTTTGGCGGAATTTCCTACACCGTTGGCGCGATCTTTTACGGCTTTGGGAAGAAATACCGTTACGTTCATTCGGTGTTCCACTTCTTTGTGCTTCTGGGAAGCATCATGCAGTTCATCTGCATCCTCTTTTACGTGATTTAAAATTGAGCGCCGCAAAGCTGCGGCGCTCTTTTGGTTTATTCCAAAATATTGGTGGTGATGTAATCAACGCCCCAGGAAATGAGCTGCTCGGCAAGCTCCGGCGTGTTCACCGTCCATACGTTGACCTTTAAGCCTGCGGCGTGAACCGCATCCACCAGCTCGCGAGTCAGAATCTTGTAGGAGATATCCAGCTCCATGCCGTATTTCGTCAGCTCCTCGAGCATTCCCTCGGGGATCTCCTTTTGAATCAGCCATTGCAGCTTGGCGTTGGGACGAAGCTCTCTTGCAAAGATCAGATTCTGCTTGTGGAAGGAGATCAGAACCGTCTTTTCCAAATCATACTCTGCCTCCACAATTTGAATGATCTTTTGGACGTCCTCACGCAAGAGGGTGCTTTTCAGCTCCAGCACGGCGATCTTGCCGTAGTCTCTGCAAATGTGAAGATACTCCTCCAAGGTGGGAATCCGAAGATCCACTCTTCCCTCGCTTCCGTCAACGTCCAAAAAACGAACCTCGCGCAAGGTCTTAAAATTGGTCTCCTTAATCTTGTAATTCTCCCCTGCCACACGCTCGGTGGTCTTATCGTGGATCATTACAAAGCGTCCGTCCGCAGTCTTGCGTACGTCACTCTCAATGCCCCAATAGGAACGGTTTCCTGCGGCAACAAAGGCAAGATTGGTATTTTCCTTTTCCAAGCCGCTCAAGCCTCGGTGAGCAACCATAAGAACCTGTTTGGCATCCATTTTCATCGTCTGTTTCATAAAAGAGTCTCCTTTGTTTTTTATTTGATCAACTGTGAGATTGCAATATATACGTTCTCATCAAAAGGTGTTGCAAGACCTGCTTGTTTCAAATTCTCCAAAAACGCGTCGGGAATCAGCTCCCCCGCACTCAGCTCCTCATAAATGGAAAGTGCTTTTGCATAATCCTTTGTCGCCTCGCTGAAAAGCGTCAGCGAGGAAATGGCAGAAACACCGTAGCTGATATAGTAGACGGGGCTTTCAATCACAACAAATTTCCAATAGGTTGAAATATCGGTCACGTACTCCTCAATAAACTGCTTGCCGCCGTAACGGGTACAAATCTCATCCATATATCCCTCCAGGCACGCAAGACCGTCGCTAAAGGGAGATGCCGCCCCCGTATAGACCATTTCCTCAAACTCGTCAATGATCACGCTGACAATGATGGTAGCAAGACTTTCATAGATCTTATAGGTGCGCAGAACGTTGTAGCACGCCTCGCTCATCATCCCCTTGGAAAATTCCAGCATCATCCATTCGTTGCCCTGCGAATGAAGCTCGGCAAGATCCAGATCGATATCCAAACCGCCCTGAGAGTCTGCCGCCCAAAAATGTCCCGCCTCGTGGATCACCGTAAACACCGATTGATACCCCGGGCCAAAGTAACAGAAGGGGTAGGAATCCTCATAGAAATAACCCGTGAAGGCGCCCTCATAGGCAGTCACGTCATTGGTGAAAACCGCGTGCTCCTGTTGCAAAACCTTGCTCATGCAATCGCCCATGGATTGAGGGAGGGATGCAAAATAAGCTTCCACAGGATTTCCTGTAACGTCTCCGTAATCGTTATACATCCAGCCGCTGATCAAAAGCTGATCCAAGGGATTCAGCATCTGATAGCCTTCTAAAAAAGAATCCAGCGCCTCACGGCAAAGCGGAACCAGGTAGGTCTGCACGTATTCACGGAGAAGCACCAGCTCTTCATGAGAATAATCTCTTTCATAAATCGCCTCATGAGCATAAGACGCATAATCGGAATACCCAAACTTCTTTGCCAGCGTTTGATTATTCTTCACCATTTCCCAATACAGCCGGCTCATTTCCGCGCCAAAGGAATCGTCCTCGGGATCCAAGGCACGGTACTCCACCAAAATCTCATCGTTCTCCTTACGAATGGCACTGATCTCCTCGGTATACTGACGCATCTCCAAAAAATCATTCTCTGTCCAATCCTCGAAAAAGTGTGCGCGATATGGATAGGAAGAAGCATCCACCGTCTGACACATCACCATGTACTCGTAATAAACGTCATTTTTCATTTCCGAAGCATAGGTATAATACTCCGATGCCGTCTGATCTTCGCCGTCCATACAAAAGAACACGTAAGCAAGATCGGCTTGATCGGAAATGTGATAGAAAAGATCCTCGATCTGATAGATTTTTTCATCGATCACAGCCTCCTCGGCATTGCTTTGCATCAACGCCAGAGCCTCCTTCAACATCTTGGAAAAGGCTTCCCTGTCCGAATCGTCCAGCGTATACTCTCTGCCAAAGGCTGCGTAGGAATTTGGCGTTTCCTCTTGGATGACATCTTCATCCAATTCGCCCCTCTGCCACTTTAGAAATCTGCAGGAAGCTGTTGAAGTCAGCATCAAAAGAAGAGCCAACAAGCAACACAAATGTTTGATCAAAAGTTTCATATCCGAGCCTCCTTTTTTCTATATCATATCACATTTTTTGATAAAAATCAATAGCCGATGGCAAAATTAACAATGGCACGTCGCAAATAGATCAAAAGGAACGCCGCAAGCAAGCAGGCAATTCCGGCAGGTAACAAAAATTGCCCATTGCAAAGCAAAACTCCAATAACCGCCATGGAACCGCTGATGAGATGCAAAATATCACTGCATTTTGGGTGCGGGATCCCTGCATCGCAAATGCGATGATGCAGATGCGCCCGATCTGCGGCAAAGGGATTTTTTCCACGCAGCGCCCGTCTCAGAATTGCGGTAGCAAGATCGGTCAGGGGATAGGCGAACAAAAAAAGCGGTGAAAGCAGACGCACGTCATGCGGAACCGAAAACAACAAAGGCAACGACAGATATCCCAATAAGAACCCTACCGATTGGGATCCGCAGTCCCCTGCAAAGATCTGCGCGGGAAAGCGATTGAAATGCCGAAAGCCCAAGCATGCCGCCCCAAGCAAAAGCGGTGGCAACGCCAAGGACGTCTGATCCAAAAGCAAGAAGCAAACGCAAAGCGCACCGCCCTCAATGGCTGCCGTTCCCGATAAGAGTCCGTCAAGACCATCCACAAAGTTATGTGCGTTCACCAGCATCAATATCCATAACGTGGAAAGCAAAAGCCCGTTTTCGGAAGCCACGCCGCTCCAATAAACCGACAAAAAGGCAATGGGAATCTGCAAAAAAAGCTTGGTGTAAGCGCGCAAGCAGAAAATATCATCCATCAATCCCAAAAGAAAAAACAACCCGCCCCCAAAAATCGCCATGCGAATAAAAGCCGTTATTTCGGCTGATGCAAGCGTTGCGATCAGGAACGACAGAAAAATCGCCGCCCCTCCACTGCGCGGAATCGCCGCTCGATGCATTCTGCGCCAATCCCGTGGAACGTCCAATGCACCGATCCGCCATCCAATTCCCGCAACGGTGGGAGTCAACGCCGTGGCAAGCAAGAAAGAAAACAACGCCATCCAAAAAAACATCATCAGATCCCCTTTCCAAAGAAAACAAAAAAAGAGCCGCATATCAAATCGGGAAAGGATCGGTTAAAGATCCGCAACCGAGACGTATGTAGCTCTTTTTATGCAATTTTATCGAATCTGAACAAAGCCAAGCTTCTTCTGTACCTTGGCAAGCGTACGGCGAGCGTACCAAGAGGCTTCCTCCGCGCCCTTCTTCATCAGCGCCTCCAAAGCCCCCTTATCCGCCATCAAGGAGTGGAAGGATGCCTGAACAGGTGCCAATGCATCGGCGGTCACTTCACCAACGGCAAGCTTGAAATCTCCATATCCGCATCCGTCGAACTCACGCTCGATCTCCTCAATGGTCTTTCCGCTGAAGCAGGAGTAAAGGCTCATCAAATTGCTGACCCCCGGCTTCTCCTCAGGATCATAACGAACCTCCGCTCCGGAGTCGGTGACGGCGCGCTTAAACTTTCTAATAATTGTATCCCGATCGTCCAGAATATATACCACCGCATTGGCGTTTTCATCGGATTTGCTCATCTTTTTGGTGGGCTCGGCAAGGGACATGATCTTCATACCGTGCTTTGCCATAATGGGCTCGGGAATGGTAAAGGTTCCGGGATAAAGCTGATTGAAGCGCTCGGCAATATCACGGCAGAGCTCTACGTGCTGCTTCTGGTCGATTCCCACGGGAACCACGTCGGTCTGATACAAGAGAATATCGGCTGCCATGAGGGTAGGATAGGTAAACAGACCTGCATTGATATTATCGGCGTGTCTTGCGCTCTTATCCTTGAACTGGGTCATACGGGAAAGCTCGCCAAACATGGTAAAGCAGTTGAGGATCCATGCCAGCTCGGCGTGCTCATGCACCATAGACTGCACGTACAGCGTGTTCTTTTCGGGATCCAGACCGCAAGCCATGTAAAGTGCCAACGTCTCGTAGGTGCGGCGACGCAGGTCTGCGGGAACCTGACGCACGGTAATGGCGTGCTGATCCACCACGCAGTAGAAGGTCTTATATTTTTCGGAATACTCCGAGAAATTTCGAATTGCGCCCAAATAGTTTCCAATCGTCAAATTTCCGCTGGGCTGAACGCCGGAATATGCGATTTTTTGTTCTCCAAACATAATCAAAAACCTTTCGTGAAAAAAACGTATATTATATTCTATCACAACAAGCCGAAAAATGCAATAGTAAAACGAAATTTTATCATGAAAAAAGAGTCAAAAAAATGGGCTGACGGAAAATCCGTCAGCCCAAATAGTGTATTTGATCTTAGTTTGCCTTAGGAAGGAAGCCGTATTTCTGCATCCACTGATAGTAAATACCGTACAGAGAATCGTAGTATACGTAAGCCTCACCGTATCCGGAGATGGGATCCTTCCAGAAGAGCTTGTTACCGTCCATATCCTCGTGCTCGATGATCTCGGTAGAGGTTGCGCAGAGGAGGTACTCACGGAAGGAGGTCAGATCGTTCTTGATAACGCCGTTCTTAATCAGATCGGCAAGCTTTACAAACTTGTACTTTGCAAACTCGGAAGCGGAGATCTCGGTAGAAAGAAGAACAGAAATCTCTTCTACAACGGCAGCCAGCTCTTCGTAAGTAGCGCAGGAGTTCATCAGTCCAACCAATTCCTTGTTCAGCTGATCCATGTACTTGATCAGCTCGGTATCCATATTACCGCAAATGACAAAGTTGGGATCTGCGGTAGCGGTCTCCTTGGTAACAGACAGCTTGGAGCCGTTCTTGGTTACGTTGCAGGAAACGTCCAGCTTTACGCCTGCGTTCGGCTTTACGCGAACGTAGTAGAGAATGTACTCGCGGTCCTGCATGGAAAGCTCAGCCTTGGGGTTCAGAGAAAGCTGATATTCTCTATCCTCAATCACCTTGAAATCAAAGTTCAGATCAAGCTCACCCGCGTCACCGGTGGGAACAAAATCCACGGAGGTGATGTAACGCATACCGGTCTGGTAAATGATGTAGGTCTCTTCGCCGGTAGCCTCATCAACGTAGCTCTTCACAAAGGTCATGGTGCTACCCTTGTTGTCAGCAGTCTTATCGCACGCCTGCAGCCAATTCATAAGCTCGGTGTTCTTCAAAACCGCAGCCTTGGTGATATCGGCGTAGAGGTCAATGCTGTATTCCTTGGTGTTCAGAAAATCAAACTTGATCAGCTTGGAGAGATCGGTCTGATTGATTTCAACCTCAGATTCGTTGATCTGTGCAATCACGTTGAAGGGAGTGGTCTTCTTGGTGAAGATCGAAACCAAAGAAAGCTGGTATCCGTCTCCATCGCCCTCGTTGGTATAATTCAGAACGAAGTCAAGGCTCTCAAGAACCTCTTTCTCCTTATCGCCATCCTCAACGGTTGCGTAGTAAGGAACAACGTCAACCTTAAATCCGGCATCATCGGAAACCAGGGTGTTGTAAACGTAGAAATTATTGGTTACGTTCTGTCCGGATACCACGCTGGTTTTGAGAACGTAAATGCCCTTGCCGGCATCGTCACATTCTGCGATCCACTTTGCAATATCCTCATCCTGTGTCAAAACATCCTTGGAATAGCCGGTGCTGTAGGAAAGCTTGTATTCCTCGTTCTTCTCCAGCTTCAGCTCCTCGGCAGCCGCACCGGTGGTAGCGGCAAAATCCTTGATGTTAAAGCCCAGAAGAGGATTTACCAGAGATCCGCGGTTCTGGATCTTACCCTTCTCCCAAATATCCTGAGACATATCGGGCTCGGGGTATGCCACAAACGCGTTACCGGTAGCGTAGATATCCATCATGTAGTCGTTGCTCAGACGCTCCAGCGTGGTTACACCGGTGTCCTCGTCAACGTTCATCTTGTAGTGCTTGTTTTCAACACCGTACTGCAGAATGTTGCGGAACTCGGTGTTGGTGTTCAGATAGGTAATGATCTGCATACTACGGTCGAGGGAGCGGCTGTAGGTGCAAACGCCGAACATATGGCTGTAAATATCATCTGCGGAAGCGGTGGGATACTCTACGATAACGGAGTAATACTCATCCTTGTACTGATCCAGAACGGTGGAGTCACCCTTTACGAACTTCACAGCAGCAGTCTTACCTTCCTCTTCGCTGAAGTAACCGTCGTACTTGAGCTCGTTCAGCTTCAGATAATCCTTGGTGAACTCGGGATTTGCGAACAGGCTGTCATATCCCAGAATTACGCTACCTCTGGAAAGAGAGTCCTCATCGGTGTAGTGATAACCGAACACCGAGAAATCCTCCAGGAGGCTGTAATCGGCGGGATCGATGGACCAATAGTGTGCCAACAGACCCAAGCAATCCTCATAGGATGCGTTTACCGGAATGACGTCCTTCTCAAACAGGTGGATCTGCTTGAGGTAGTTGAACAGGTAGGTGTTGAAGAAGCCGTTGATCTCACCAAGGGTTACGTAACCCTGCTGAGAATACTTGTTCATCAGCTCCTTGTTGAGAAGCATATAGGTGTATTCACCGATCACGTTGTTGTTGGGAACCGCATAGGTGGTACCCTCCAGCTTTGCCGCGGAAAGAAGCGTATCGGAAACGTATTCCTTGATCTTCTTTGCGGAGCCGTTGAGCTGATCGTCCAGTGCGTACAGCCAACCGTTGTTCACGTAATCCAGAAACATTTGCTCACCGGCGATGTAAACGATATCGACCTGATAAGGAATGGGATCGGGGTACTTGATGATGGTCATACCGTTGTCGAGGGTTTCGGTCTCCTCAACCTCGGTGTCCTCCTCGGCAACGCCACCGTTCTCCTTTGCCTTCAAGTAGCTCTCGATGGTGGTGGAAACAGTCTCCTCGTAAACGTCCTCGGTCATGAACTTTACGATCAGCTGCGTCTTGAACTTAGACTTTGTGATCTTGTTCAGTTCCTCGTTCACGAGCTTTGCGGTCTCAGCGGAAACCTCGTTTTCGGACACGATCCACATCGTCAGCGTCTTTGCGCTGGCAGATGCTTCATCTACGATGCCTTGCTCCACATCTGCGTCAGACTTTTTGGAGCAAGCCGTAAGTCCCAAAGAGAGCAGCATCACAAGACAAAGCAACAGACAGGTCAGTCTCTTTTTCATGTTTAATCCTCCCAGAAATTCAACGCTTTTCAAGATTTTTGATCTCTTGAAAAAGTCTGCATTTTTACTTATATATTCTACCACATTTTTAGCATTCTGTCAAGTGAATTTTTTGTGTCCGAGCAGCTTTTTTTCGCTCGATTTGATTTTCTTCATGCCCAGTTCATATTTGACAAAAACATTGCACAAAGCTGCTCACTTTTCTTTTTACAAATTGACGTTTTTTTCGTATTGTTTGCCAAACGTCCGCTCTGTTTTTTGTAATAAAGAGACAAAAATGCAAAAGTCAAAAATTATTCCATAAAGCCCTTCAAATGGCGTGCGCGGCTGGGGTGACGGAGCTTGCGGAGCGCCTTTGCCTCGATCTGACGAATACGCTCACGGGTAATGTCAAACTCCTTACCAACCTCCTCAAGGGTTCTGGTTCTGCCATCGTAAAGGCCAAAGCGGAGCTTAATAACGTGCTCTTCTCTGGGAGTGAGGGTGTGCAGCTGCTTCTCCAGCTCCTCACGCAGAATATTGGTAGAGGTCGCCTCTGCGGGAGAGGGGGTATCGTCATCGGGAATGAAGTCGCCAAGGTGGCTGTCCTCTTCCTCACCGATGGGGGTTTCAAGGGATACGGGGTCCTGCGCGATCTTCATGATCTCGCGCACCTTTTCGGCACTCATGCCCATCTTCTCACCGATCTCCTCAGCAGTCGCTTCTCTGCCGTACTCCTGCAGAAGCTGACGGGAATAACGGGACACCTTGTGGATGGTCTCCACCATGTGTACGGGAATACGAATGGTACGCGCCTGATCGGCAATGGCTCTGGTGATTGCCTGACGGATCCACCAGGTTGCGTAGGTAGAGAATTTATAGCCCTTGGTATAGTCGAATTTATCAACCGCCTTCATCAGACCAAGGTTACCCTCCTGGATCAGATCCAGGAAGAACATACCGCGTCCCACGTAACGCTTTGCGATGCTGACGACCAAACGGAGGTTTGCCTCAACCAGCTCGGTCTTGGCGCTCTCATCGCCTGCCATCATGCGCTCTGCCAGCTCCTTTTCACGGTCGGTGGTCAGAAGCGGAACCTTACCGATCTCCTTGAGGTACAGACGGACGGGATCGTCGATGGCAAGACCCTCTTGCTCCAGAATGCGCTCCATATTCTCGCCCGCGCCGAATTTTTCAACCTCGTTCTCAATCTCGCTCATTTCCTCGTTGGAAAGCTCACCGCCAAAGGAAATTCCGTTGTCCTCCAACTCCTCATAAAGCTTGTCCAGCGTATCGGCATCGAAGTTCATTTCCTCCATTGCCTCGTCCAGATCACTCACCGAAAGCTTGCCTTTTTTTCCCTTTTCGATCAAGGAATCCATTTTTTGCTTTTTGCTTTCCTCCACGGGATCGATCTCAACAACCGCCTCCTCGTGTGCTTCCTTTTCGAGTACGGGTGCTTCTTTTTCTCGGTTCAATTCGTTCTTTGTCATTTTTGATCAACCTTTCCTTTATGTAATTTCGCTTTCTTTTCACGAAGATAGGCAAGACGGGTGTTCAGATCGCTGTTTTCCAACGATTTTTTCTTGCTTGCCTCCTGCAGGACCGAAACCGCCGATCGAAAGACGGCAGGCCCGTTTTCGGAGAGCTCCTGACGGGAGACCTCCATTTTTTCGATTCTTCCCATCTCATCGGGAGAAAAATCGGCACCCAGAAGCTCAAATCGAAATCCAAGCTCACTCTGATGCATTTTCAAAACGCTTTCAAATATGCGGCGGTGGAAATCGGTTACAAAATCCGATGCCGCAAGGGGAATCTCTCCCGATGCTACCGCGCTCCGGTATTCCTCACGCAACAGCATCAGTCCCAAAACCGATTCCTCTGCTGCCGCGGCGCGGGGATCCTTTACTGCCTCGGGATTGATGCGATCTCCAAAATTTTTCAGCGTAGCTTGCGCCTCACGACTCTGCTTTGCCGCATATTCCTTGCTTTGCTTGCTGCGGATATGCTCCACCGAGTTTTTGAGAACCTCCACCGGCAGCTCCAGTATTTTTGACACCTGTGCGAGATAAACCTCGCGCTCCACGGACGACCAATACTCGGCAATCAGCGTGCAAAGATCGTTTGACGCCTTGATCTTCTCGGCGCCAACGCTCAGATCGTACTTGGCAAGAATGCGATCCGCCTTGTGATCAAAGCCGGTTCGGCTCTGCTCCAACGCCTGCCGAAAACGGTCGGCACCGAATTTTTGGATATATTCATCGGGGTCCTTGGCACTGCTAAGCTTCAGAACGCGCACCTCCATGCCCACTTCTCCAAGGATCCGCATGGCTTTGTTGGCGGCGTTCTGTCCTGCCTCGTCGGCATCATAGGAGATGATCACCTTTTGGGTGTATTTGGAGAACACCCGCGCGTGATCGGGGGTAATGGCAGTGCCCAGAGTCGCCACGGCATATTCAAAGCCTGCGGCGTGGAGGGCGATCACGTCCATGTATCCTTCACAGAGAATCATCTTTTCGGCACAGCAATTCTTGGCGAAATTGAGGGCGAAGAGATGCTTGCTCTTTTTAAACGCCGGCGTATCCGAGGAGTTCAGATATTTGGGCTTACTGTCATCCATCACGCGACCGCCAAAGGCAACGATATTGCCAGAGGGATCGATAATGGGAAACATGACGCGGTTGCGGAAATAATCGTACGCCCTGCCCGTTTTTTGGCTTTTTCCGCAGAGGCAGGCAGCGATCAGTTCCTCGTCCTTATAACCCAACCGATGCATATGATCGGTTAATAAATTGAAGGAATCCGGGGCATAACCAAGCCCGAAATGCTTGATGGTGGCAAGGCTCATCTTGCGGTCACCTTGAAAATACTTCATTCCTTCCTTGCCCAGATCCTTATCAAAAAGGCAGGCACGGAAAAATTTTGCCGCTTCCAGATTCATTTCCAACACACGCTTGCGGGAAACACCTTGATTTTGCAGATTGCTCTCGCTTTCCTTGGGAAGTGGAAGTCCCGCGCGATTGGCAAGGAACTCCACGGCATCGGGAAAGTCGAGATTTTCCATTTTTTGAACGAAGGTAATGGCACTTCCGCCGGCATGACAGCCGAAGCAGAAGAACATTCTTTTAGCGGGAGAAACCGAAAACGAAGGCGTTTTTTCACTGTGAAAGGGACATCGCCCCACCAGATTGGAGCCGGTCCGCTTCAGGGTTACGTATTTGCCGATGAGTTCTTCGATATCGGTGCGCTCCACAACCTCCTGTACGAAATTTTCGGGGAATCTCATGCTTTGATCCTTTCCTTAATTCGCCCACACGTGTGGGATAAACAGCTTTTTGTAAAGCTCAATAGCGTAGCGATCGGTCATGCCCGAGATGAAATCGCAAACACAGCGACGCACGCCCTCTTTTTCAATATTGCGACGATAGAGCATGGGCATTTCCTCGGGGTGCTTTTCAAAATGGTCAAACAGGCTGCCCAAAAGCTCCTGCGCCTTTCCATCCTCGGATTTTGCCACGGAGCTGGTATAGACGTTGGCAAAGAGGAAGGCACGCAGCTCGTTGGTGGCTTGCCCAACGCCCTCGGACATACGGATCTCGTTTCTGCCCTCGCTGGCTCGGATCACCGAGCTGACCATGGTATTGATGCGCTCACTATGGGAATTGCCCAGCACCAAGCGCAAATGCTTGGGAATATCGGTAGGCGCGAGAATCCCTGCGCGGCAGGCATCGTCAATATCGTGATTGATGTAGGCAATACGGTCGGCAAATTTAACGATCACGCCCTCCAAGGTTGATGCCATGTGTGATCCGGTGTGGTTCACGATGCCGTCACGAACCTCCCACGTCAGATTCAAGCCCTGACCGTCACGCTCCAGATGCTCCACCACGCGCAAGCTTTGCTGATAGTGGGTAAAATCCTTGGAGAAGAAGGTTTGCATCGCGCTCTCACCTGCGTGCCCGAATGGCGTATGCCCCAGATCGTGCCCCAGCGCCACCGCCTCGGTAAGATCCTCGTTCAGTCGCAGGGCGCGCGCGATGATGCGTGCAATCTGCGTCACCTCCAGCGTATGGGTCAAGCGGGTGCGGTAATGGTCACCCGTAGGTGCCAAGAACACTTGCGTCTTGTTCATCAAACGGCGGAAGGACTGCGAATGGATGATGCGGTCACGGTCACGCTGAAATTCGGTTCTCATTTCGGTGGGTTCGCAGGGATAGTCTCTTCCACGTGTGTTCGAGGTTAAAAACGCATATTGGGAAAGCGTGGCTTTTTCACGCTCCAAAAATAATTCGCAAATAGTTCCCATAAGTCCTCCTAACCGACAGAAATTGATTCTCTAACCCTAATATACGCTAAAAAATGCGAAAATACTTTTTTTCGCAAGGATTTTTTGATAAAAAAAGGGACTTTTTTGAAAAAGCCCCTAAAAATCGAAACGTTCGCAATATTCTCGTGAACACAATACGAATTTTTGAGAATTTCACGCTTGGCGCAGCGCACCGCTTTATCGGTAATCAAAGCGCTTTCCCAGCACCCTTGCCTCGTCCCGTCCACCGCTCATCTCCTGAATTTTGGCAAAGAGATCGGCTACCACCGTATCCTTGACCGAAAAACGAAGAATTACCCGATCCGAAAAATCAGTATCGTCAATGATCGCACCGAAGGACGGCAAAAGCGCCGAATATCTTTGATAATCCGAATAGGAGCATACCAGCTCCATTTCGGTGTACTGCTCATAGGTAATGATATGCGCCGCCTCCAAAGCCAGCTTTGCCGTGTGGGAATAGGCTCTCACAAGCCCTCCCGCGCCCAAAAGAATGCCGCCAAAGTATCGGGTCACCACCACAACCGCATCGGTCACTCCCGACTTGCGGATGGTATCCAGCACGGGAACGCCTGCGGTTCCCTGGGGCTCGCCGTCATCGGAATAGCGTGCGATGATCTCGCCCTTCATCAGATACGCCCATACGTTGTGACGGGCATCCATGTACTGATTCTTGTATTTTTTGACGAATGCCTGCGCTTCCTCCTCACTCTTCACAGGTGAGGCGTGGCCGATGAAAACCGATTTCTTTTCTACGAATTCGGCTTCTCCCTCGCCCTCAAGGGTGGTATATAAGATCTCGTCTGCCATAACAGCACCTCTTTTATCCAAATTTGAAAAACGGGACGTCGAGGACGTCGTCCCCTATAACTAACATCGGTGAGCAGATGGGGTAGTGGTCCCCAGCTGCTATCGGCAGTACCATTCCGTCTGTCAGAGAAACTAACAAAAAACAGTAAACCAACTACCGACAGAGGCAGAGCACCACAAACAAATACAAAAAACTTTTCTGCGAAAAGTTTTCGTCCACCTTTTGAAAAAGGTGGCGCGGATCCAACGCCGCGTGGCGTTGGTCGCGCTCCGCAGAGCGCGAAAATCTCCCTCACTCTTCCTCAGGCTCCACCCATTCGGGATCGTATTTTTTCAGCATGCCGTTGACCTTGGCATCCACCACGGCGGTGACGAGAATTTCCTCGGCGGTGTATTCCACGTCCTCCACCGTCGCGTTCTGATAGAGGGTGTTCAGCACTCCTGCTTCGCGGTTGGGAATGTGAAAGACCTTTCGCTTTTTGCCGGCGTGCATGAGTTCTTGCAGCTTTTCAAGAAGCAGATCCATGCCCTGCCCCGTCCGTGCCGAAACCGATACCGTGTTCTCTCGAATAGCAGGCATGCCCATCTGCGAAAGCCCCACCGCGCCCAAGTCACACTTGTTAAAAACGTACAGGGTAGGCTTTCCGGCGGCGCCAAGCTCCTCGAGAAGATTCTCGGTCACCTCCAGCTGAGATACGTGCTCGGGATCCGAAACGTCCAAAACGATCATCAAAGCATCGGCATAGGACGCCTCGTCAAGCGTGGAACGAAACGCCTTGATGAGATGGTGGGGCAGCTTGCGAATGAATCCTACCGTGTCGGTAAGAAGCAGGCTCTCTCCCGAAGGCATTTCAAACTTTCGGGTTGTTGGATCGAGAGTGGCAAAGAGCTTGTCCTCTGCCAAAATGCCCGCATCGGTCAAGCGATTGAGCAGCGTGGATTTTCCCGCGTTGGTATATCCCACAATGGCAATCTTGGGAATGCCGCTACGATCCCGCGCCGCGCGCATGGTAC
>SVSL01000020.1 GCA_015064315.1 Oscillospiraceae bacterium | reverse complement strand
CAATCTCCGTCAAGAAATACGCTATTCGGCAAATCCTGTTTGAGCTGTTGGCACACAGTTGTTTTTCCAATTCCCATAGTGCCACCAATCATATATAAAGTTTTCATCATTCGCTCCTCCAAATTCTTATTTATCGTTCTGTTTTATCGCCGGTTTCGCCTTTGTATTACAAAGGCATAGGGCAAAGCCCATACCCCTTATAGGGCGGGGGTTTACTCCCGCCGCTTTGTTGGCTTAGATCCTATGTTACGGCAGGAGCAAGCCCCCGCCCTACGATATCCTATTATAACACAAATCGGCAGAGAAAACAACATCTCTGCCGAAAATTATGTGTCGCGGACCGTCGGGGACGCCGATCCCTACAATTTGGTAAACCTCCTTATGAGAACCAGCCTGAAGCGAAGTTCTTTTATTTCCGTGTTTTAAAGTGCACGGGCGCTTTGCCGTATTTTTCCTTGAAGGCGCGGCTGAAGGTGTAGATGCTGGAATAGTGCAAAAGCTCGGCGATCTGCGACAGCGTCAGATTTTCCTCCTGAATCAACCTTTTTGCCACCTCCAGACGGCGGTTCTGGTAGTATTCCCGCAGGGATTCCTTGGTGACCTTGTGGAAGAGATCCGAAAGATAGCTGTAATTGTAGCAAAAGACGTCGGCAAGCTCAAACAGGGTATCGATGGAATAGATGTGGGTATCAATGTAATTCATCATTTGGTAGCAGAGCTCCTCACGCGCACCTACCGATTTGCGGGAGGATGGGCTGGGCAGAGAACGAAATTCCTCGATGACGTAGAGAATGATCTGGGTGAAGATCGCCTCCAAAAGCTTTTCCGAAAACTTACCCGGCTGATTGATCTCGGCAAGGGCGTTTCTCAAAAGAAAGCCGATGCGTTCATCCCGCAACAGTCGCTGATCGGCATCGGTATGATTGCGCATGATCTCCTCCAGCTCGTTGATGAGCGTTGGATCAAGGGGATAAAAGGCACAAAAATCGTACTTCAAGGGGGCTTCCGCGCTTGAGGTGATGCCGTGAATATCACCCGGAAAGGAAAGGAAAATATCGCCGCCCTTCACGGGAACGCTCTTTCCGTTGGTGAAGATGCTGCCGATGCCATCGGTGGCAACCGTCAATTCAAACAGGTTCAAGTGGGCGTGCTTTCCAATCACGGTATCCTCCTTGCAGTGAGTTCTGCCGATCTGAAACAGCAAGAGCTCGCCAAAGCGGACGGGATCCTTTACGTGATCGTGGGAAATATGGTAGCGCGCGGTCTGCCGCCGTTTGTTTTGCTCAGGGGAATCCATTTTCGTCACCTCCATCTTCTGCCATTATACCCCAAATCTGAAAAAAAGTCAATCCCCAAACCCTATAAAACCTATCTTTTTGCGAAAAATATGAAAAAATCCAAAAAAATGCTAAATTATGCAAAAAGAAATACTATTTACAGAAAAAACAAATAGAGATATAATAGAGGTAACTAAAAAATAAAAGTGCGGAGGTACTTACTTATGAAACAAACTGTTGTTGCCGTGATCGGCTGCGGAAGAATCGCAAACGGATCTCATTTTCCTGCATTGCAGGCGCTGGAGAACGTACGCATCAAGTATGCCTGCGATCTGATCATTGAAAAGGCAGAGGCTGCAAAGGAAAAATTCCCCAAGATTGAGGAAACCATTACCGACTACAAGGTAGCCCTGGCTGACCCCGAGGTAGAGGCGGTATTCGTTCTGACGCCCAACTACGCGCACTACACCGTTACCATGGATGCTCTTCGCGCAGGCAAGGACGTGCTTTGCGAAAAGCCCATCACCGTAAACTATGCGCTCTCCTGCGAAATGGCAGAGGAGGCGAAAAAGCAGAACAAGATCCTCAACATCGGCGTATGCAACCGCTTCCAGAAATCGGTTGTGGAGCTGGCTAAGATGAACGCAGAGGGCAAGTTCGGTAACATTTACCACGTTTACTGCTCCTTCCGCTCCTTCCGTTCCATTCCCGGTCTTGGCGGTGCGTTCACCGATAAGAAGCAGTCGGGCGGCGGCGTGCTCATTGACTGGGGCGTACACTTCCTGGATCTGATCCTCTTCATTCTGGGCGGCGCAAAGCTGAAGAACGTTACCTGCGACGCGTACTGCGAGATGGCAAAGGATATGAAGTCCTACAAGTACAAGAGCATGTGGGCAGAGGACACCTCCGACGTGGAGAACGGTGTCAACGACGTAGACGACTTTGTAACCGGCTACATCCGCACCGACAAGGCAAGCATTTCCTTCAACGGCGCATGGGCGCAGAATCTGGATAAGGCAGATATGTATATTGATTTCCTCGGTGACAAGGGCGGCGCACGTCTGAATTACGGCAAGGATTTTGAATTCTGCAGCGCCGAAACGCTGGAGACCGTTGTTCCTCCCTACGAGAAGCACAAGATGCACGCCATTGAGGTGGCTGACTTCATTGAGTCTGTAAACGACCGTCACAAGAGCGTAAACCACATCGACTACGTGCTGGAGAGCGCAAAGCTTCTTGACGCGCTGTATCAGTCCGCCGAGATCCAAAAAGAGATCGCGTTCTGACAGAATAGGAGATACGCATGAAAAAGATCGGCTTTATTGATTATTATCTGAGCGAGTGGCACGCCAACAAGTATCCCGGCTGGATGGCAGATATCTGCAAGGCAGAGGGCTTGGAGTATCAGATCGCCTACGCATGGGGAGAGATCGAGGTCTCTCCCGTGGACGGCATCAGCGGTGCCGAATGGTGTGAGAAGAACGGCGTGGAGCAGTGCGCTACCATTGAGGAGGTTTGCGAGAAGAGCGACGTGATCCTCATTCTGGCGCCCTCCAATCCCGAAAAGCATCTGGAATACGCCAAGGCGGTGCTTCCTTTTGGAAAGATCACCTACATGGATAAGACCTTTGCCCCCGATCTCGATACCGCAAAGGAGATCTTTGCCATTGCCGAGAAGTATAATACGCCCCTGTTCAGTACCTCTGCGCTTCGCTACTCCGAGGAATTGGACGTAATGGACGGCGTTCGTTCCCTCATGGTTATGGGCGCGGGCTCTTCGGTGGACGAATACATCGTGCATCTGGCAGAGATGCTGGTGAAGAAGCTGGGCGTTGGCGCCAAGGAGATCAAGGTGGAGCATTGCGCAAACCAGCACTACTTCCATCTGCGCTACGCGGATGACCGCGAGGCAACCATGGCATTTGCACCCAGACTTCCTTATGCGATGCAGATGACCAATGCCGACGGCAAGAGCAAGTTTGCCTTGATCAAGTCGGATTTCTTTGGCAATCTCATGAAGGCGATTCTCGGCTTCTACGAGTCGGGCAAGCCCTGGGTGAGCTCCGAGGAGACCTTGGAGGTTATGCGCATTTGTCAGGGTGCGGTTCGCGCCATGAAGGCGAATGCAGGCGAGTGGATCGCTCTTTGATGGAAATAAAAAGCCTTGATAGAGGCTATCTCATTTAAAGTAAAACTGTACAAAAAAGCCTCCCTTGTGTAAAGGGAGGTGCCGAGGAACGAGGCGGAGGGATTGTAAAAAGCTTCCCCAAAAGCCAAAAACAACTCCTCAGTCACCTTCGGTGCCAGAGGCTGTCTCATTAAGAAAGCCCCTTATTCAAAGCATTTTCAATGTTTTTTCAACAAATACCTGTATTTACAGAATAAAACGACAAACCGAAAAATTCAATTTATCGGTGTAGGGACCGGCGGCGATAGCCTTTCGACGGTCCAAGAAGTAAAAAATTTTGTTTTTTCTCCGGCTACAAACAATAGCCATAAAGAAAACAAAAATCCTTTGTTTCCGGACCGTCGAGGACGCCGGTCCCTACAAGTTTTTGGGTCATTCAAAAAGATAGCGTAGCCATGAAATAACTTCAAGGCTACGCTATCTTTCGGTTTTGAGGTGTTCTTAATGAGACAGCCCCCTTTCTTTTATTTGCTTTGTGCAATGGAGCCTTAATGGGACAGCTTCTATTTTTCCTTTGTAAACATTTCACGAACAACACCCCTCAAAGCAGGGATGGGGCTTGACTTTTCCTTGGAAATATGGTATCATTATTTTATATATTTTCGCAAAAAAATTGCGAGGATCGATTTTGAAGAATTTGGAGCTTTCATGAAAAAAGCATATAAACGAATCTTGCAGGCAACGCTCTGCCTATGTCTGTGCGTCCTCGTGCTGACGGGGGGCTTGATATCGGTGGGAGCTGAGAGCGCGCCCACCGCGAAGCTCTTGGATTACAGCCTGCCTGCACTGGAAAACAAACGAAGCGTTTCGGCTTCCGCGCTCTTTTCCGAAATTTTCGGAACGGATCCCACCGAGGTGGAAAGGGAATATTTGGATCAGCTGTCCGGTATCACGCTGCAGTATACCGATCTGATCCCCCCCAGCATCGTATCCACCCATTACAATGGCGAAACCGGTACGCTCAACGTAACGGTTCCCACCTATACCTACACCGCCGGCAACGGCGTTTTGGTAGAATGGATTCCCTCAAAGGCAACTCTTGAGGGCGAGGAGCGGAGCTTTGCTCAAAACGGCGCGGAATACACCTGCAGCTTTGAGGGGCTCTTCTACTCCAAGGATTTTGATATTCAAGTGACCTTTACCTGGCTTGCGGAGATCCCTGCCGAGGTGGTGGATCAGCTGCTTACCAAGCCCTACCTTGCGGGGATAGAGGCGTTGAAGATCGTCGAACAATATGAAGAGACCCAATTAAACCCCTATTTGGAGCTCTTGAAGAAGCACGAGATCTGGGCGGCGTATCAAGAGGCGCTGAAGGATCACGCGCAGTATCTTTCGGATCTTGCGCAGTATGAGAAGGATCTGGAAATATACAAGGCTTATCTGATCAAATACCAGCAGTATTTGAAAGACAAGGCTTCCTACGAAGCCTACCTGCAGAACAAAGCCGATTGGGAGCATTTCTTTGCTTATCAGGTGTTTTTGGAAAACGATCTGGAGAGCTATAACGAATATCTGCTCTATCAGAGCAAGGTCAACAAGGTGCTCTCCAAGCTGGCGGTTTTGGAATCCCTCTTTACCGCAGACAGTCACAACTGGACCTTTTATCCTTCTCTTATGGGAAACACGGTCACCTCGGTGATTTCACGCAAGGAGGAATTGATTACTGCCGGATGTGATGCGAACAATATTCAAAAGGCAGATCAAGCAACCAAAGAGCTGCGGAGTATGCTGGGGGAGTATGCCGCGTTGAGAACCAAGGAATACGCCTCCGAGCATGAGAGGACCGCCGCGTTATATGCTTATTATACAGCCCATTACGATGCATTGAGAGAGGCCTTTGCCAATCTTTACGGCGCGCTCAAATCTCTTTACCTGAATTTGTTCGTTTATAAAGCAGCCGAGGTGGAAGGGAAGCTTGAACGCTTTCAGCAGTTTATCGGACAGCTTTACGTTACAGCCACCTGCTTGAACGATAGCGATGACGAATACGGCACGCGTTTTGAAAACTGGGAGCTCAGAACAGAATCCCAATCCGAGGGAAGGGGACTGCGCCTGTCTGAAATTGTTGAGCCCATCAATCTGATTGCGGACAACAATGATTCGGATCCCAAGAACGCTCCCATGCCCGAGACCGAGGTTGAGCGCGTGGAGGCGGTAGAGCCCATTGAAAAGCCGAGCGAGGTGCTTTCTCCCGTGCCAAAGCCAAAGGAGATTCCCGAACTGAAGGAGCCGCAAGTGCCTGCCTTTGTGGAAGAGCCGGACCGAGACAATCCGCCACCCACGGTTCCCCATCCCGGCGCGGTTCCGCCCAGACCCAAAATGGAGGATGCGCTTTGGAATCTGGCGCTCGCCCTTCGAGACGGAAGCCTTCCCAAGCGTGATGCAGAGGGACTTTCCCGTCACCTTTCCGTGGAGAAGACCGTGGCGTGTCCCATTTCGATCCACAATCTCAAAACCGTCACCTTCTACGATGCCGACGGCACCACCGTTCTGTATCAGCAAATGGTGAATTACGGGGAATCGGTAACCTACGGGGGGCCCGGCATGAACCGAACCGATCCCTATTACGTGTATTCCTTCCGCGGTTGGGTGCTTTCCGACGGAACGCCCGCCCAATTCGATCAGGTTCTTGAAAATCTTTCCATCTTTGCCAACTATCACGTGGAACGCCGTCTCTACCGAATCCGATGGATCATTGATGGCGTGGCAACCGACTCCTATTACCATTACGGTGAGATGCCACAGCCTCCCGCATCGCTTGAAAAGCCGGGGGGCGGCGATATGATGTATCAATTTGCGGGATGGGATAAGGAGATCAAGGCGGTCACCGAAAACGCCACCTACACCGGCAGCTTTGTGCTGGTTCCCAGAACCTATGCCGTGACCTGGGTCTTGGGGAACAGGGAGATCACCGAGCAGGTGAAGCACGGAACGCTTCCCGTATTTCCCGAGGCTACCCCCTCCTATTCCGACGGTACCTTCTATTATGAATTTACGGGATGGGATAAGGATCTTTCCATTCCCGTCACGGGCGCGCGAACCTATTATGCAAAATACTCCAAAAAGGCACTGGCAACGGCGGGCAACGGCGCGACGTTGGAGGTTGTAAACGACGAAAAGAGCGTGACCGTTCTGGCGGGAGGCTCCAGCGTATTCATTGGGAATGTGGCAGAATATGCGGCGTCCCAAGGGTTACCCTTGAAGATTCGTTGGACGTATTTTGAGGCAACCTATTCCACACAGGCACTCACAACGCTGATCTCTTCGGGGTGTGACAAGCTGGCACTGGAGCAGCGCACGACTGCAGGTGGGACTTCCCACACGGTATCCTATCGGGATGCTGAAGGAAGGATGATGAGCATCAGCCCTGTGGCGAAGCTTTCCTTGCTTGCCGCAAACGAGGATGACCCGGCGCGCGCGTATGCGCTTTTGGAAAACGGTGTGTGGAAGCATACGGATTCTTTGAGCCACAGTGTTTTTGGATCGTTTTCGCTCCTGGTAAAGGAGGCATTCCGTATTTTTGTTGAGGGGAATGAATTTTGCAATATTTCGGCACTGCCTCTTTACGCCATGCCCGGGGATTGGATCAGCCTTGATCTGGCATGCGAGTTTGGTTATGAGGTGGTTGGTGCGGAGATCTTCCGAAATAACGGCATCACCTCCGAGCGCGTGGGTATGAAGTTCCAAATGCCCGCGGAGGAGATCTCGATCCGGTTGAAGGTGGAAAAAATCGTCTACCACGTCACCTTTACGGTGGACGGTGAGATTTACAGCGAAGCGGATTATTTTTTGGGTGAGGAGATCAAGCTTCCCCAAAATCCTCAAAAGGAGCAGGATGATACCTATTCCTATACTTTTTATGAATGGTCTCCTGCGGTTACCATCGCCATAGGCGAGGATCGGAATCCCGAGTACAGGGCGGTCTTTTCCAAAAATCTGCTCAACGGTACGGATCCCTATCTGCAGGGGAATAACAACAAGCTTCTGAACACCTATCTTCCCATCGCCCTTGGCGTGATCCTTCTTGCGATAGGTGCGTTTGTGTTCCTGCGTGTTCGCAAAAAGCGCCGTCTTGCAACGGCGGTGAGCAGATCCGCGAAGGATAACCGCTTCGATTGAACGTGAAAAAAGGTGTCTCAAGCGCAAATGCATTTGAGACACCTTGATGCTTTTATTCGGATCTTCCAAACAACTCCCAAGCCCTGCCGACGGGCTCTTTGGAAAAGGATAGCTCCTTGCCCGTTATGGGATGAACAAAGCTGAGCGAATGAGAAAACAGGGCAATGGAATCGGAGGAAAAGCCTCCGTACTTGCGATCCCCCAGAAGGGGAAGCCTACGGTGAGAAAACTGGGCGCGGATCTGATGGGTTCTGCCCGTGTGCAGACGGATTTTCAGAAGCGAGAAGTCTCCGAGGAGTGCGTCGTGGACCGTTTCCAGCGTTTGGTAGTCAAGGATCGCTTCCTTTACGCCCTTTCTCGCACGAGGCGTCACGTAGGTCTTGTTGGCAAAGCGGTCGTGGAACAAGAGATCCTTCAGCGTGGCACTTTCCTCGGTGGGACGACCGCAGACCACGGCAAGATATTCTTTTTGCATTTCGTGCTTTTGCACCGCCGCGGAGAGCTTGGCGGCGGCAAAGGGGGTCTTGGCGTAGACCATCACACCGCCCACGCCTCGGTCCAGTCGGTGAATGACCCCAACGTAGCCCTTGTTTTCGTTGGCAAGAAGATCGGCAAAGCCATCCTTGTTCGGCGTTTGCTCCGAGAGCAGCTCCGCAGGCTTGACCGCTACCCAGAGGTGGCGATCCTCATAAAGCAGTTCCATGGGAAAATATCCTTTCAAAAATTCGATGATGGGAGAAACTGTATGTCAGAGAAGAATCAAAGAGAAGAATTGACCGAGGAGTCTCTGCGCGCCCTTTTGGGAGATGCGGCAGAGGGATTTTCGGTATGCGTGTTCGATGAGCTGGATTCCACCAATACGGAAGCCAAGCGTCGCGCCGCGAACGGAGAGCAGCGTGCGATCCTTATAGCGCGCAGTCAAAGCGCGGGAAGGGGAAGAATGGGACGCAGCTTTTATTCTCCCGAGAATAGCGGCGTGTATTTCAGCCTGCTGATGCCTATGGAGAGCGCCATGGAGAACGGCGTGTTTCTTACCTCCGCCGTCTCGGTTGCCGTCATGCGTGCCATTCGAAGTCTTACGGGTAAGCAGGTGGGCATCAAATGGGTCAACGATCTGTTCTGGCAGGGAAGAAAGGTCTGCGGCATTTTGTGTGAATCGGTTTGCCTTGGCGAGGAACGCTCGGTGGTCATTGGCATTGGGATCAACGTCAGAAGCGCGGAATTTCCCCCCGAGCTTTCCACCGTCGCGGGGAGCCTTTCGGCAGATGATATTTCTCTCGTCGCGCTGATTTCTGCCGTTTGCAGAGAGATTTTTGACTTTTTGGAGAATCCCGCATCCCCCCAATGGTTGGAGGATTACCGAAGGCATTCGCTGGTTCTTGGAAAGGCTGTTCGGTGGATCGAGAACGGAATTGCCCATGAGGGGATTGCCGAAGCGATCCGCGAGGACGGCGCCCTCTGCGTCAGAGATGAAAACGGCGCGCTTTCGATTCTGCGCACGGGAGAGATCTCTTTGCGCTTGACCCAATGATATTATAGCAGAGCCGTTGTTTTTTGTCAAGAAAAATAATTTTTCAAAAAGCTCTTGACAAATTCGCCCGAATGCGATATACTATTAGGGTAATTAAGAACAAACCAATGAGAAAGAGAAGTAGCTTGGAAAAAGCCTTTTTCAGAGAGCCGTGGGTGGTGGGATCATGGCAAAGGACACCGAGTGAATGGACTTTCGAGGGCGGACCGAACCGATTTTCGCAGTAGGCTCCGACGGGATCACGCTCCCGTTATCAGGGCGTTGCATATCAAGAGTATGTAAAGAGGAAAACCTCGGTTTTCAAAAACGGGTGGCACCACGGAATTTTTTCGTCCCGATTACCCATGGGGTAATCGGGATTTTTGTGTTTTGAAAGGAGAATGAAAAATGGAAAAGAAGCAAATTCCTTACAAAATTTATTTGGAAGAGCAGGAAATGCCTACCTGCTGGTACAACGTACGCGCGGATATGAAGAAAAAGCCCGCGCCCCTTCTCGATCCCGCAACGGGCAAGCCCATTACCGCAGAGGCTTTGGAAAAGGTCTTCTGTAAGGAGCTGGTAAAGCAGGAGCTGGATGATACCAACCGTCTCATCCCCATTCCCGAGGAGATCCGCGACTTTTACAAGATGTACCGTCCCGCGCCCCTGATCCGCGCTTACTGCTTGGAGAAGAAGCTGGGAACCCCTGCAAAGATCTACTATAAGTTTGAGGGTAACAACACCAGCGGAAGCCACAAGCTCAATTCTGCCATCGCGCAGGCATATTATGCCAAGGAGCAGGGACTCAAGGGTGTGACCACCGAGACGGGTGCAGGACAGTGGGGAACCGCGCTTTCCATGGCGTGCTCCTATTTTGATCTGGATTGCCGCGTTTACATGGTAAAGTGCTCTTATGAGCAAAAGCCCTTCCGCCGCGAGGTCATGAGAACCTACGGCGCGCAGGTGACCCCCTCTCCCTCCGAGACCACCGCAATCGGCCGTCAGATCCTCAAGGAGCATCCCGGTACCACGGGAAGTCTTGGCTGTGCCATCTCCGAGGCGGTAGAGGCGGCAGGCTCCATGGAGGGCTACCGTTACGTTTTGGGAAGCGTTCTGTCTCAGGTTATGCTCCATCAGTCGGTTATCGGCATGGAGACGCTGGCAGCTCTTGATAAGTACGGCGAAAAGGCAGATATCATCATTGGCTGTGCAGGCGGCGGCTCCAATCTTGGCGGCTTGATCGCGCCCTTCATGGGTCAGAAGCTCCGAGGCGAGGCCGACTATCAGTTCATCGCCGTAGAGCCCTCCAGCTGTCCCAGCTTGACCCGCGGCAAATACGTTTACGACTACTGCGACACGGGTCGCGTTTGTCCCTTGGCAAAGATGTATACCCTTGGCAGCAGCTTTATTCCTGCCGCAAGCCATGCAGGCGGACTCCGTTACCACGGCATGAGCTCGGTGCTTTCCGAGCTGTATGACGAGGGGCTCATGGAGGCAAGAAGCGTCAAGCAGACCGAGGTCTTTGAGGCGGCTGAGTATTTTGCGCGCATTGAGGGTATTCTTCCCGCTCCCGAAAGCTCCCACGCCATTAAGGTTGCGATGGATGAGGCAATCAAATGCAAGGAGACCGGCGAGGCAAAGACCATTGTATTCGGTCTGACCGGAACGGGATACTTTGACATGATGTCTTATGAGAAATTCCACGATGGAAAGATGAGTGACTATATTCCCACTGATGAGGAGATCGAGCTTGGAATGTCCAAGCTTCCCAAGATCGAGGAATAACAAAAGAGCGGCGCTCCGCAGAGCGCCGCTTTTGCTATGCTCGCGCAAACCCAATATGAAAGTTTTGGTCGAGCTTTTTCAAAAGCTCGCGGGGTGGAGGGGCGGCGCCCTCCTCGCGCTCTGCGGAGCGCGACAAGGGCTCCTCGCCCTTGACCCTCGCCACCTTTTAAAAAAGGTGGACCAAAACTTTTACACTGTGTTCGTGCAAACATGGTGCGTAGCCACATTTCTTTTGCTTTTTTTATACATTTTTTTGATTCCCTTGACAAAGCCGCCTTGGTGTTGTATAATAAGGAAAAAGCAAAGAAAGGATTGGTTACTCCCATGTATCAATTTCCCATTGGCGTTATCGTAGACTCTTTCCGTACCGACACCAAGACCGCAATCCTCAAGGCTGCACAAATGGGTGCCGACGGTATTCAAATGTACGTTACCAAGGGCGAAAACGCCCCCGAAAATCTCTCTCGCGCGGCTCGCCGTGAGCTTCTGGATTTCGTAAAATCCAACGGCTTGAAGTTTTCCGCCCTTTGCGGAGACCTTGGCAAGGGCTTTGGCAACCGTGAGCTCAACCCCGGTCTCATCGAGCGCTCCAAGCGCATCATGGATCTGGCAAAGGAGCTGGAGACCGACATTGTAACCACCCACATCGGCGTGGTTCCCACGGACAAGAGCATCGAGCGCTACGGCATCATGCAAGAGGCTTGCTTTGAGCTTTCCCGTTATGCCGACTCTGTTGGCGCACACTTTGCCATCGAGACCGGTCCCGAGCCTTCGGCAGTCCTGAAGGAGTTTTTGGACGGGCTCCATTCCACCGGCGTTGCCGTCAACCTCGACCCCGCAAACCTTGTCATGGTGGTTGCCGACGATCCCGTAGAGGCGGTTCATAATCTCAAGGATTACATCGTTCACACCCACGCCAAGGACGGCATCATGCTCCGGAGAACCCTGCCCGAGTATATCTACAAGGTCACTCCCAGACCCGAGGATATGGATAAGATCGATTATTTCAAAGAGGTGCCTCTGGGAACCGGCGGCGTAAAGTTTGCTCCTTACCTCAAGGCGCTGGAGGAGATCGGCTACCGCGGATTCCTCACCATCGAGCGCGAGGTTGGCGACGACCCCGCAGCCGATATTCTCATTGCAAAGAACTATCTGCTTGATATCATCGCCAAGAACTGAAGATAAAAAAGAATCGGATCCAACGATCCGATTCTTTTTCTTTTATTCTTCGGTATTATATTCCGCTACGTAGGGAAGGTTGCGGAAGTATTCGCCGCAGTCCAGACCGTATCCGATAACAAAGTGATTGGGAATGGTGAACAGGGAAATGTCGGGGTTATAATCCACCACGCGCCCCGAGGGCTTGTCCAAAAGGGTGACTACCGTGAGAGAGAGGGGATTTCTTGCCTTGAGAAGCTTTACGATATCATACAGCGTTCTGGCGGTGTCCACGATATCCTCGGCAATTACCACGTGGTATTTGCTGATATCCTGCTCCAGATCCATGGTGATCTGCACAATGCCCGTGGAAACCGTGCCCTTGTAATAGCTCTTGGCGCACATAAAGCCCACCTCGCAGGGAACCGTTATGGCGCGGCAGAGGTCTGCCATGAACACAAAGGCACCTTTGAGGATGCTGACCAAAAGGATCGGTCTGCCGTCGTAAAGTGCATCGATCTTTTTGCCTGCCTCCTTGATGGCAGCGTCAATCTCTTCCTTGGTGACGAGAACTCGCTTGATCTTCTTTTCAAATTCCTGAATGCTTTGCATAAGAGGGATCTCCTTTTGATATGTAATGAGAGGGAAATCGTTGGTTTTTATTATTATATCACTTTTTATTCCATTTTTCAACATCTTTTTTGTTTTTTCGAAAAAAAAGAAGCCGCCAACGGCGACCTTGTACGCAATTCTTCAACACAACAAATCTATTATATCACAAAAAAACGCGTTTGTAAAGATGAAAATGTGCATTGAGACGAATTTCTGCGTTTTCCACAAAAAATAATTGTTAATTTGTTACAACTTGCATATTGAAATTGGAGAAAAAATATGCTATACTATAAATGCAAAGGAGGTACGGGCCAATGGGCTAAGAAAGAAGAAGATTCTCAAAAGACTTTTTACAGATCGGTTTGAAGCGGTAGAGCGAAGAGAGAACAGTAAAGTCAGGTGAAAAAACACGGCGGTGTGAAACGCGTTTAAATAGATGAAGAACATTGTGGGAAAATCAAGTGTGTGTTTTTTCAAACCGACGCGCAAGAAAAGCGTAGAAAAAATCTTTTGAGAAGAACAAAAAATTTCACCTTTTGTATTCTGCGTACGATCCAAAACAAAGAGGTATTCTCGCTTGAGAAAGGAACAAAGGAGTGTTTTCGGGAGAGTAGAAAGGAAACAGAGGGTAGACTGATGAAAGAGAGGATTACAAAAGATGTTAGATACCAAGAGTGAACAGAAATGACCCTTGATTGTGTGAATGCGCAATCAAGGGTCATTTCTTTTTTTATGCTTTTTCCTTCCAGGCAAAGCTGCCCGAAAGAAGCGTGACACGGTTGGATGCCACCGAGAGCACGCCGCCCTCGGTATGACCGATCATTTCGGTGCCGTCATCCAACTCGATCTTGCAATCGCAAGGCTTTACAACGGTGACAAAGGGAACGTGCCCCGCCATAATGGCGAGCTCGCCCTCCACGCCGCGAAGACGGAGAAATACCGCTTCCTCGTCAAACAGATTGCCGTTTGGAGAGGATACGGTCAAGCGGAAGGCGTTCATTTTGCCACCTGCTTTTCTGCCTTGGCAACCGCCTCTTCAATGGTGCCCACAAAGAGGAATGCCGATTCGGGCAGAGCGTCGTGCTTGCCTTCGATGATCTCCTTGAAGCCGCGAATGGTCTCGGAGAGCGGAACGTAGGTTCCGTCAATGCCCGTGAATTTTTCGGATACGTGGAAGGGCTGGGAGAGGAAGCGCTGGACCTTTCTGGCGCGTCCCACCAAAAGCTTATCCTCATCGGAAAGCTCATCCATACCCATAATGGCGATAATGTCCATCAGCTCCTGATAACGCTGGAGGATTCTCTGCACCTCTCTTGCAACGGTGTAATGCTCCTCGCCAAGGATCTCGGGGGAGAGAATACGGCTGGTGGATTCCAGCGGATCCACCGCGGGGTAGATGCCTTGAGACGCGATGCTGCGGGACAGAACCGTGGTGGCGTCCAGATGGGCAAAGGTGGTGGCGGGAGCAGGGTCGGTCAGGTCGTCCGCAGGCACGTAGACCGCTTGGATCGAGGTGATCGAGCCTTTTTTGGTGGAGGTGATGCGCTCCTGCAGAGCACCCATTTCGGTAGCCAGTGTGGGCTGATATCCTACGGCGGAGGGCATACGTCCAAGCAATGCCGAAACCTCGGAGCCCGCTTGGGTGAAACGGAAGATGTTATCAATGAACAGCAGCACATCCTGCTTTTCCTCATCGCGGAAATATTCTGCCATGGTAAGACCCGAGAGCGCCACCCGCATTCTTGCTCCGGGAGGCTCGTTCATCTGACCGTAGACCAAGGTGGTGTTCTTGATAACGCCGGATTCCTTCATTTCGTTGTAGAGATCGTTTCCCTCACGGGTGCGCTCTCCAACGCCGGTAAAGACCGAAAGGCCGCCGTGCTCCTTGGCAATGTTGTTGATCAGCTCCATGATCAAAACGGTCTTACCAACGCCCGCACCGCCGAACAGACCAATCTTACCGCCCTTTGCATAGGGGCAGATCAGGTCGATGACCTTAATGCCCGTTTCCAGGATCTCGGTGGAGGTAGAAAGCTCACTATAAGCGGGGGCAGAGCGGTGAATGTTCCAGTGCTCAACCTCCTCGGGAGCGGGGAGATTGTCCACAGTGTCGCCCAATACGTTAAAGATTCTGCCAAGGGTCTTTCTGCCAACGGGAACACTGATGGCTTTTCCCGTATCAACCACGGGCGTGCCGCGCTTGAGTCCGTCGGTGGAGGACATGGCGATACATCTTACAATGTTGTCTCCAATGTGCTGAGACACTTCAACCGTCAGCGTTTTGTCGCCCTTTTGCATGGTCAAGGCGTTGTTAATGGAGGGAAGAAATCCTTCCTCAAAGCGAACGTCTACCACAGGTCCCATGACCTGCGCAACGCTGCCTTTTGCAATATCTGACATGATAAATTAACTCCTCTCTGCGCCGCTGCCCGCAACGATCTCGGTGATCTCCTGGGTAATGGCGCCTTGTCTTGCCCGATTGTATTGCAGCTGCAATTCGTCGATCATTCCTTGGGCATTTTTGCCCGCGGAGTCCATGGCGCATCTGCGCGCCGCAACCTCGGAGGCAAAGCTTTCCCGAACCGCACTCACCAGCATTCCGGCAACGTATTCGGGAACCGCCGCGTCAAGGATGGTGATCTCGTCGGGCTCGTAGATCATGCCGCTTTCCTTCTTTTCCTCGGAGGCAACCAAGGGAAG
This sequence comes from Oscillospiraceae bacterium, assembly GCA_015064315.1. GTDB lineage: Bacteria > Bacillota > Clostridia > Oscillospirales > CAG-272 > UMGS1865. Next base: position 15,355 of record SVSL01000020.1, on the reverse strand, counting down.
GATAGGGCGGTATTCAACCTCCTGGGACATCATGGAAAGATAACGGGTGCAAAGAATGCCAACCCGATTGTAGGTTCCCTCGCAAAAGCCACGGCAAAGCTCAATGGAAAGCCCCAGTGCCTGCTCGTAATCAAAGTCCTCGGCATAGCAGAGCTCACCCGCAAAGCGATCGCAGGCACGCTTGCCAATGGGCACGATCTCGGCAAGGGGATATTCCTTGAGTGCTCGAAAAATATTGGCGTTATAGCCGCCTGCAAGACCTCTGTCACCCGCAATGACCACAAGGCATTCCTTGCCGTCACTTGATGCACGCATATAGGGACTGCTCTTGCACTCCGCAGAGGAGAGCAGGGGGGCTATGGCGTGACGGACAGCATTCTCATATTCTCTGCCGCGATTCATGGCTTCCATGGCGCGACGGAGCTTGGAGGATGCCACCAGCCCCATGGCTTTTGTCAGATGCAGGGTGGAATCTACGCTTTTGATACGGGACCTGAGTGTTTTGATATCGGCTCCCATAGGTTACCTCTTCAATTCCCCAAGGGCTTTTTTCAGCGTTTCCACGTCGGCATCTTCAAAATAATTCGATTCAAACCGAACCAAAAGCTCCTGATACTTGTTTTCCAGGTGCGTAAAGAGTCTTTGCTCGTATTCGGGAACGCTCTTGACGGGGATCTCGTTCAGATATCCGTTGATGACGGCGTATACAATGGCGACCTGACATCCCACGCGAACGGGAGCGTTGCGCTTCTGCTTGAGAACCTCCACGATCCGCTCACCCAAGGCAAGACGCGCCTTGGTGTCGGCATCCAGATCGCTTCCAAACTGGGCAAATGCCTGCAGCTCGCGGAACTGGGAATAGAGCAGCTTGAGCTCGCCCGAAACCTTTTTCATTGCCTTGAGCTGTGCCGAGCCGCCCACACGGCTGACCGAGATACCGGGATTGATTGCGGGCATGATGCCTGCGTGGAACAATTCGGTCTCCAAAAAGATCTGTCCGTCTGTGATGGAAATGACGTTGGTGGGAATATACGCCGAAACGTCACCTGCCTGGGTCTCAATGATGGGCAAGGCAGTAATCGAGCCTCCGCCATATGCGGGATCCACGCAGGCCGCGCGCTCCAGAAGTCTGGAGTGCAGATAGAACACGTCGCCGGGGTAGGCTTCACGTCCCGGAGGACGGCGGATGAGCAGCGAGAGCGCACGGTAGGCAACGGCGTGCTTGGAAAGATCGTCATAGATGATCAGCACGTCCTTCCCCTGCTCGCGGAAATATTCCGCCATGGCGCAGCCGGCATAGGGTGCAACGTATTGCAGAGGTGCCGATTCGGATGCCGCCGCGGATACAACGATGGTGTAGTCCATAGCACCTGCTTCGGTCAACTCGTTTACAAGACCTACCACCGAGGAATTCTTTTGTCCGATGGCGACGTAGATACAAATTACGTCGGTGTTCTTTTGATTGATAATGGTGTCAATGGCAATCACGGTCTTACCCGTCTGACGGTCACCGATGATCAGCTCACGCTGACCTCTGCCAATGGGGATCATACTGTCAATTGCCTTGATACCCGTTTGCAGAGGAACGGCAACGCTCTTTCTCTCAATAATGCCGGGAGCCTCGGCTTCAATGGGACGGGTTCCTGCAGCTTCAATGGGGCCTTTTCCGTCAATGGGATTGCCAAGGGCATCCACCACGCGACCAAGGAAGCCCTCGCCTACGGGAACCGACAATACTTTTCCCGTACGCTTTACCGAGGATCCCTCGCGGATATTGTTTTTGTTGGAAAGAAGGGCAACCGATACGGTTTCATCCTCCAGATTTTGCGCCAAGCCAACGCTTCCGTCCTCAAATTCCAAAAGCTCGCTTGCCATACATTCACGCAGACCGTAAACCTTGGCAATGCCGTCGCCAACCAGAATGACGGTACCCGTCTCCTTCATTTCAAGACGTGATTTATAATGCTTGATTTGTTCTTTGATGATGCTGCTGATCTCTTCAGGTCTTGCACTCATTGCTCCATCACTTCCTTTACTGCACGCAGGCGACGGCGGAGAGAGCCGTCCATCACACGCCCGTTCATCTCCACAACGACGCCACCCATAAGAGAGGGATCCACGGTGCGGTCCAGCAGAACGGTTTGCCCGCTTATTTTTTCAAGTTTTTGCTTCAATGCTTTGGCTTCCTCCTCGGTAAGAGGAACGGCGGAGCTTACCCTTGCCGTGATCACCGCCTCCTTGGCGGCGAGAAGCGCACGGTATTCCTTGACGCACGTGGGAAAATACCCGATCCTGCCCTTTTCGCAGAGCAGCTGTAACCAGGATACCACGTATTCGGGGGCGATTTCCGCAAATGCCGCTTCCACGGCGGCAAGTCGCTCGCCCAAGGAGATTCCGGGGGCGGCGAGAAGCTCGGCGTAGTCGGGTTGATCCTCAAAGATCCTTCCAATCTCTTCCAGCGCCGTCAGAAATTCTGTTTCCTTGCCCTCTTCACAGGCTAAGGCGAACAAAGCCTCGGCGTATTCTTTACTGATCTGCGCCATTGTCTTCTCCGATCTCGTCAAGGAAGGTGTCGATCAAGGCGCGGTGATCCGCTTCGTTGATCTCGCGCTCCAGCATCTTTTCGGCAATGGCGGAGGAAACCTCCACAATTTCTTTTTTGATCTCTTCCTCGGCGCGCTTTTGGGTCAGGAGCGCTTCGGCTTCGGCGCGGGATTGAATTCCCGCCGCCTTGGCGTTGGCTTCCTCCACGATCTGCGTGGCGCGATACTTGGCGGCATCGGTGGCATCCTTGATAATGCCGTCGGCTTCCTCGTTGGCGCTTTGCAGCTTCTTTTCCCAAGCGGCTTTATGTTCCTGCGCCTGCTTTTCGGCGGCATTCGCGGCGGCGTATTGGTGATCCAATTCGGCTTGACGCTTTGCAAATAGCTTTTTGACAGGTTTGAACAAAAACTTTTTGACGATGAGGAAAAGAATGACGAGATTTGCAAGAGAAATCAGTATTTGCCATAGATTGATCGAGATGACATCTAATGATTGCAACATGATTTTATACTCCGCTTGCCTTGATTATTTGCCAAGAGTGGTCATCAGGATATCAACCAAGCGACCGGGGGCAACGAAGATCAAAAGGATCGCGATAACCAGCGCGTAAAGACCTGTGGTCTCCGCGATAACACAACCAAACAGCATGGTAGAAGTTACCGCGCCCTTGCTTTCGGGCTGACGTCCAATTGCTTCACAAGCCTTTGCAACGGCGTTTCCTTCACCGATACCGGGACCGATACCCGCGATCATTGCCATGCCTGCGCCAAGTGCGCAACATCCCAAAATAATACCAATAGCCAGTTCCAACATTTTTATTTACCTCCAAAAAATATTTTATATTTTCAATGTTGAACGTTCTTCTTTTTTTGCAGCTTTCTCAGCTTGCGTTTCTCGTACTCATCCATGGGGAACCCGTTGGATACGTAGAGCATGGTTAACACCGCAAAGATATATGCCTGAAGACAAGCTCCAAAGACGTCAAAATAGACCGAGAGCAGGGCGGGAATACCGATCTGCAGGAAGGGAATCTCTCCCAGAAATCCGGGGAGCCATCCCAAGAATTTTGCCGAAAGGCTTTGCAGAAGCGCGCCTATCAGAACTGCCACAATGGAGCCCGAGAGAATGTTTCCGTAATGACGGAACGCCATTGAGAAGGGCGTTGCAATCTCACTGATCAGGTTCATGGGAGCCAGTACCTTTACAGGCTCTCCAAAGGATTTCACGTAATACCACAAGCCTGCTTTGCACTTGTAATAGGTGATGAGGATGAATACCAGGATAGCCCATCCGGCTACGATGTTCAAATCCGAGGTGGGGGCATACAACCCAAACAGGGAAAGCAGACTGGAAAATCCGGAAAGCGCCAGGATCGCCGTGACAAAGGGGGCGAATCCCGCAAAATATTCTCCCATGTTTTCGTGGATCATGCCGTCCACCTTTTCCACGATCCATTCTGCCAAAAGCTGACGCTTGGTTACGACTCCTGCGCGGATGCCGTGCGTCAGATAGAGACAAAGTCCCAGTACAGTGATAATGACAATTGCGGAGTTGATCTGTGACTCGGTAATGAGAAGATTCTGGATCGGCATGGGGATTGTCCAGTAGATTCGCGCGCCTGAAATGACGATCCCTTCCGTCAGCGGTGTTGTCAGTACTTTGAATGTGATTCCCGCCACAATGGGGAGGATCGTCAGCATCAGCAACAGAATATCCACCGCCATAAAGCGGCGATTTTTAGGTTTCATTTTCCGAACCCTCCTTCGTCGAAGGTTTTTGTTTATCCCACAGTGGACGTATTGCAACTGCGATGCGTGGGAAAATGAGCGGGATAATCAAGGTCAGCAGATGGAAACATTGCGGCAATAATACGCCGACCAACAGAACGATAAACATTCCAAAGGTGCGGATCATTCCCGAGGCTTTCATTGTCTGCTTGGCCTCTTTTTCTTCTTTTTGAACTGCTTTTTGAACCGTGATTCCCATTGCGAGAAAATTGGCTAACGATACGGTTGCGCTCAAAAGATTTCCCAGGAGCACCGTATAATCCCATTGTCCAATGACGAGAAAGACCGCCTGCATCAGGACGCTGAAGATCAGCACCCAGACAGCAATATATTTTGTCTCTTTTAAAACGATTTTATCAATTTTTTGCATGAATACCTCTTGAATGCTTTTGAAGATTCCTCAAAAATATTTTTCACACTACACTAATTATAAATTATACCACATTTTTACACGTTTTTCAATGCATTTTGAAAAAGATTAAAAAAAATTCATACAAAAGCAAAAGAATCCGTCTTGCGACCGATTCTTTTCGGATTTTATTTTTGAAGCAGCTTTTCCAGCACGGCAATGCGAACGCAAAGGGTGAGGATATCCATTGCCGCCTGCAGGTCCTTCTCGTTCGGGAAGGTGGGGGCAATACGGATGTTACTGTCATCGGGATCGTTCTTATAGGGGTAGGTTGCGCCAACCTCGGTCAGCTTAACACCTGCCTCGGAGCAGAGACGGTAGGTACGCTTTGCGCATCCGGGCTCTACGAACAGGCTTACAAAGTAGCCGCCCAGAGGATTGGTCCATCTTGCGCATCCCGTGCCGCCCAGATCCTTTTCCAGGGTGCCCAGCACGATCTCAAACTTGGGACGGATCAGATCGGCAAGCTTCATCATGTGCTTGCGGATGTTCTCGGCAGAGCCGAAATAGCGAACGTGACGGAGCTGATTGATCTTATCAAAGCCAATGGTCTGCGCGCCGATGATGGGCATGATCTGATTCAGGTTCTCAATGGAAGCACCCATGATCGCCACGCCCGAGCCGGGGAAGGAGATCTTGGAGGTGGAGGCGAAGAAGAACACACGGTTCTTGTGACCGCAACACTCGCAAGCGGCGTAGATGTTTGCCAGCTTGTCGCTCTTGTCGGGGTAGAGATCGTGAACCGCGTAGGCGTTATCCCAGAAGATACGGAAGTCGGGAGCGGCGGTCTCCATAGCACCAAGGCGGCGAACCGTCTCGTCGGAGTAGGTAATACCGTCGGGGTTGGAATACTTGGGGCAGCACCAGATACCCTTTACGGAGGCATCGGATGCGGCAATGCGCTCAACCTCGTCCATATCGGGACCCGCGGGGGTCATTTTTACGGGGATCATCTTAATGCCAAAGGACTCGCAAATAGCAAAGTGGCGGTCATAGCCGGGGGCAGGGCAGATAAAGGTGATCTGCTCTTCCTTGCACCAGGGGCGCTCGCTGTCGCAAACGCCGTAGAGCATGGCTCTTGCCACGGCATCATACATCAGATTCAAGGAGGAGTTACCGCCAATAAAGAGGTGATCCTCGGGAACGTCCAAAAGCTCGGAGAAGAGACGCTTGGCTTCGGGGATTCCGTCCAAAACACCGTAGTTGCGGCAGTCAAAGCCGTTTTCGGTGCGGCAATCGGCAGAGGAATTGATGCAGTCCAGCATTCCCTGTAAAAGATCCAACTGATCGGCGCCGGGTTTTCCGCGGGAAAGATCCAAGGAAAGCTTTTGCTCCTTGCACAAATCATATTTTGCTTGCAGTGCCTGCAGCTCTTTTTCAAGGGCTGCGCGGTCGAATTTAGAGAACTCCATGGGGAATCGCACTCCTTCATACGCTAAAATCATAAACTTTTGATATTATAGCATATTCTTTGCTGTTTTGCAATATGTTTTTTGCAATTTTTTCAAAAAAACTTGCAAAAAATCAAAAATTTTTATGATCGAACCAAAATTGCCCGACGATTTCTGCAAGTTCGGAGGCGTTTCTTGCATAGAGGAGGTTTTTCCAATGATCGGGGAGGAGGGAACGGATCACGGGGGTTTCATAGCGGTCGTCAATGAGAACGATGACTCCGCGATCCTCCTCACGGCGGATGACGCGACCTGCCGCCTGCAGGACCCGATTGATGCCCGGATAGGTGTAGGCGTAGTCAAAGCCCCGCTCTCGGGTGGTCTCGTAGTAGTCGCGGAGAATGTTGCGCTCGTTGGAGATGGCTTGCAGTCCGGTTCCCACGATCACCGTGCCGATGAGCTTGTTCCCGGGGAGATCCACGCCCTCGGAGAAGGAGCCTCCCAGCACGCAAAAGCCCACGCGGAGCCTTCCGTCCTCGGCAAAGGAATGGAGGAATTTCTCGCGCTCGGATGCCGTCATTCCCTTCGTTTGTATCACGGTGGTGACCGACGGATATTTCTGCGCGAATTTCTTTGCCACCTGCTCCATGTAATCATAGGAAGGGAAATAGGCGATGTAGTTTCCTTTTTTTGCCGAGACCGTGGCGGCAATGAGAGATGCGATCTTGGCGTAGGATTTGGGACGGTCCTCATATCGGGTGCTGACACTCGTCACCGCCGCGATCAAGCAATGGTTGGGATCGTAGGGAGAGGGAAGCGAGATCTGCACCGCTCCCTTGCCGCCGCCCAGAATGTCGGCAAAATAGTCGGTGGGGGTCAGGGTTGCCGAAAAGAGCACCGATGCCTTTGCCCGTCCGTGGCAGGCGTCCAGAATACGGGAGGGATCAAGGCAGATCAAGCGCAGGGTATAGACGCCGTTTTCCAAAAGAACAAAGGTGAGAAAGCCGTTGTCGTAGTATTCCGAGATCTTTTCAAATCGCTTGAGGGTGCCGGCAAGCTCGTAGACGGCAGAGGCTTCGGGAGCGTTGGGGTGCTTCTTTTGATAATCCTCCGCCACACGGCGTGCCGAGGTGACAAGGGGATAAAAGCTCTCCATGCCGCCGCGATTGAGATAATAGCCGTTTTCGTTTCCGTTCTCATCCTTTCTCAGGGTGTCCTTACAGAGTCTGCGGAAGCCCTCCATGGTGATCAAAAGCTTTTCCAGCTCGGAGCGGAGCTTTTCCTCGTCCTCGGGAAGAGCAGAAACGGCTTTTTTGAGAATTTTTGTATCCAGGCTTGCCGAGTACATATCGCAGGCGCGGTCAAAGAGGTTGTGCGCCTCGTCGATAAGAAAGGCGTAGGCGTTCTCATCCACTGCCTCGGGCAGAAAATATCGCCGCAGATAGACCTGAGGGTCAAAGGCGTAGTTGTAGTCGCAGATCACGATATCACAGAATTCCGAAAGCTCCAGCTGGAATTCATAGGGGCAAATGTGAAACTCCTTGGCAAAGCGAAGGATCGCGCCGCCATCAAATCCGCTCTGCGCCATAAGGGCATGGCACACAGCGCTCGGGGAGCGATCGAAGAAGCCTTTTGCATAGGGGCAATCGGCGGGATTGCAATGGCGGGAGATCCCCGTGGGATCGGCTTTTGCGGCTTCGTTTTGGCAGAGCTGCTCTCGGGCGGTGAGCACCACCGTGCGCAGATGCGCGCCCTTTTCAAAGAGCTGACCCGATGCGCGGTAGGCTTCACGGCGCGTGGTGGCTTTGGCGGTGAGGTAGAAGATCTTGTCGATCCTTCCTTCTCCCAGACACCGCACCGCGGGATAGAGGGCGGAGAGGGTCTTTCCAATTCCCGTAGGCGCCTCCGCGAAGAGACGCTTGCCCGCCTTGATGTCGCGATAGCATTCGCGGATCATAATATCCTGTCCCTCGCGCACCGAGGAATAGGGGAAAACGGCGGCATCTGCCGATGGAATGAGCAGATTCTTGCGCTCAATGAGAATGCGGGCGCGGTATTCGATCCGCGAAAGCAGATCGAAATAGAAGGCTTGAAGCTCCTCTGTGGTGTGGGTGCTGGTATGATGCCTGATCTCGCCGCTTTCGGCGTGACAGTAGGTCAAACGGGTGTTGATGCGATCCAATCCGCGTTCCTTGCAGAGAAAGTAGGCGTAGCATTTCACTTGGGCGTCGTGATAGGGGGCAGGGGGGAGCTCAAGGGCGCGCGCCGAGACGGTCTTGATCTCGTCCACCGTCAGAGGATCGCCGTCGATGACGCCGTCCGCCCGTCCGCTGACCTCAAAGCAGATATTGTGATAGAGCTGGGTGGAGGTGATGGAGACCTCGGCGTGATAGGAGAGCCCGGCTTCACTTTGCAGCTTGCGGTGAATTTTACTGCCCACCATGGCGTTTTCCACCGAGAAGCTTTTTCCGTGGGAGCGCAGATCCAGATCTCCCGAACGCAAAGCCAGATCACAAAGCTCGCGCACCGATAATAGGATCACCGCACGTTCCACATCGTATTTCAAGCTCCACACCTCCTATCTTTTTTCATACTTTGTCAAAATTTATTGCACCTGTATCATATTTGTAAACCTAATCTGATCTTGGTATGTTATCGTGTATCAAACCTCTCATTTTATTGCTTTTTGAGAACTTTGATTTTTGTTCTTGGTAGATAGAGAATGGTATAGCGTTCCCCAATTTCCACCTTTTCATCGGTTTCCATTTTCAACGTTTTTCCGGAGTTCACATCTTCAAATACGGGGAACCATATTTTTTCTATGGAGTCAGAACCGCTTTCATAAAAGTCAAAACGAGAAACAACAACGTTATAGGTTGGATAGGTTCCATTCTTAATAGACCGGTAATCAAGAAAATAGGGGATAAGAATTTCCAAAACAGTAACGATCGCTACCAGCTCGATCATGAGTGCGAGAATCAATGTCCATTCCATATCTTTGCCCGAATTTCCAAACAGAACAATCACGTTAAAATATGCCAGTAACGAAAATGTTAGGAACAAGGTCGCAATAAAGATTAATGAGACTGTCAGGCATAAGGATACCTTCGCTTTTTCTTTGAATTTGCTGTATAACTGTTTCTCCATTGATTTTTTCTCCAAGAAGATTTTTCGTTTTAAGATGCCGGATGTTCTCACATCATACCTATATTTTACAACATTTCCGTGCCATTTGTCAAGTATTCAGGATTTCTTCTGTGAAGAAAAATCTTTGAGGAGCCTTGACAAACCGAATTTTTTATGCTATAATACGGGCACAAAAGAATAAACGCAGTTCATCGGAACAGAGGAGTCTGTTCGTTGTCGGGCATATTGCAAGACGGTATGCTCGGGGATAAGGAAATCACGGTGAGAATCCGTAGCAACAGCCATTACCGTATCTCTTTTTCGCACAGGAAAAGTCAAGTCGGAATGCTTATCGTTCTGCGACCCGTAAAGGTCTCTTGGGCAACAGGGGGAGATTGTGGTAACGATAGGGCAGAGGATTTTTTCTTTGTCCTCGACTCGGCATGAGCAGGATGTCGGAGGATGCACACAAGTACCCCGTGGGAGGGTACTTTTATTTTGTCCTTTTGTAAAAAACTGTCATTCGAAAGAGGTCTTTTTGTGATCCCCCGTGTCATTCTGAGCGAAGGCTTGCTTGCAAACCGAAGTCGAACTTTTTCCACCGAGACCCCGAACACTGCTTCGCAGTATTCGATCCTCGGAAGCTCGGATTTCGACTGCGCTCAGGGTGACACGGTGGAAAAAGCGCAAGGTGGCACGCCGAAGCGGAATCTACGGGGGATATCGAAAAGGAATCCTTGAATGACAGAATCAAAAAAGAAAGGATGTATCAAAAAATGAAACAAACAATCAAATCAAGCATTGCCATTATTCTCTCGCTTCTTTTCCTGCTTTCTCTGGTCGCCTGCAATACCGTGGACAAGACCGGCATCTGGGAGGAAGCCACCTACCTGCGCGACAAGGAGTTCGGAAAGGGCTCCAAGACGGTTGTGGTGGAGGTCAAGGCGGCAGATCAGATGGTAACCTTCACCATTCACACCGATAAAGAAACCGTTGGCGAGGCGCTCATGGAGCACGACCTCATCGACGGCGAGGAGGGACCCTACGGCTTGTACGTTAAGAAGGTGAACGGCATGACCGCCGACTTTGACGTGGACGGCTATTACTGGGCGTTCTACATCGACGGCGAAATGGCAATGACGGGTGTGGATTCCACCGAAATTAAAGAGGGAGTGACCTATCAGCTTGAGTGCACCAAGGGATAATACGCAAAGCAAACGCGCAAGGATCTCTCACCGCATTGTGGAAATGACGGTCTTTGCCATGCTGGGATCGCTCATGTTCTGCTCCAAAATCATCATGGAGGCGATTCCAAACATTCACCTGCTCGGAATGTTTATTATGGTTTCCACCGTCGTCTTTCGCTACAAGGCGCTGATCCCTCTTTACATCTACGTTTTTCTCAACGGCTTGTATGCGGGATTTCCCATGTGGTGGGTGCCGTATCTGTACGTCTGGACGGTTCTTTGGGCGTTTACCATGCTCTTGCCGCGGCGGATGCCAAGGGGGGTAAAAGCCATCGTATATCCCATTGTGTGTTGCCTGCACGGCGCATTGTTCGGCGTGCTGTACGCGCCGGGGCAGGCGCTTCTGTTCGGCTTGGATTTCAACGGGATGATCGCGTGGATGATCGCGGGGATTCCCTTTGACGTTCTCCACTCGGTGGGCGATCTTGTCGCGGGTCTTTTGGTTCTGCCCATGAGCGAGCTTTTGCAAAAGCTGATGATCAGAGGCTACCGCAATTAACCAATCAAACAACAAAAGAGGCTGAGTCATTCTGATGAATGACTCAGCCTCCGACTTTTTAGGAGATGATGGTGGAGGAATCGTGTTCCCTGAAGCAATAAGGACCTACGTGGAATCTCTCGTCGGTGCTTTGTTCAATGATGAGCCATTGATAGTCTTGACCGAATTCGATCCTTCCCTTGATGCCGTTTTCATCAAAGACGAACACGCCGTTCTCCTTGCGCGCCGTGACCTTGAGGAAGGACTCGGTGGTGTCGGGGAGCGTGTAGTTGATACCGGGAACGGTGCTCACGTGATCGGGATCGGGATAGTAGTAGGTGAATTCATACTTGAAGCTCACGTCCATCTGCGTGTCGGTGACGTTTTCAAAGGTCATGTAGGTGGTGCTGTGTGCTCCGTATTTTCCTGTGGTTTCTTCTCTGTCATCATGTGTGCTCCAGACTTTCGCCGTGGCAGACTGTACGAGATCCTCAGTGGGTTGGGTCAGAGGGGTGTAGGTCAGATCGGAAACCTCTCTGGTGTACTCGTTGGAATCAAAATACTCCGCGTAGCAGTAGTAATCGTCATACAATTCCAGATACTCCTCACGGCTGATCTTTTCGGTCTTGCCGTCACGGGTCAGATAGCGTCCGTGTTCCGTCATAAGGATGGAGGACTTGAGATGGAGATCGCCGTTTTGGGTAAGCTCGTAGGTGTCAAAGCCCAACAGATCGTTGTCTCCGCGCTCGATGCGAATCAACCCTTGATCATCCAGCCAACAGTCAAAGGTGCCTATGTGCAAGCTCAAGAAATTCAACAGGACGGGAACACCCTCCTTTTGGGTAAAGATGGCTCTGATACGGAAATCCTCAAACAGAAGCACCAGCTCATCCTGTCCGTCACCGTTGAGGTCGATCAAATCATAGCCGATCTTGTAATCGTTGCTGGCGACGCCGGTATACAAAAGATAGCTATAGTAGGCAAAATCGGTTTCGCTTTGGAAGGAAAACAGATTGTCGTATTTTCCGCTGATCCAGTCGCGTTGCTTATACTCCTCGATTTGGGTGTTCATGGCTTTGCAGGTGGAGAGGATCGCGTCGTAGCTTGAAAAATCGGCTACGGGCAGAGCTGCGGTGTCAATGCTTTCCCGGAAGGGGAAATGAATATAGGGTTCCGACAGTTTGCAGCTGGGTCCGGTGAAGGTGGCCGTGGTGGTGCGTTCATATTCCCAATAAAGCTCCTCAAAGGTCTCTTTGTCAATGGTGACGCGGTTGCCGTCTACCGTTTGGAAATATTCAAGGACAGTTTTGTTCTCTTGATCGTAGATCGCGCCGTAGGCGAGATCGTATACCAGGTGATCTCCTTCTATGCGGAAGGTGTAATAGTTTGCTTCTTCAATGTGATCGGTAACACTGTCACGGGTCAGGAAAAAGCGATCACCGCCGGCAAACTTACAATAAGAAGTGGAGATATCACAGCTGGATACCAGCAGGATCGGCTTTCCGTCCGACAGGGTAAAGATGGCGTAGATGATAGAGGAGTCCGTCAACAGAAAGAGCTCGCTGACACCGTTGCCGTCCATATCCTTGTAGCCATAGCCGAGTCTTTGGATCAAGTCCGGCTTTTTCTCGTAAAAGTCTGCGATGCCGTAAAGCGCCTCGGCAATGGCGGTCTCTCTCTCGTCCATGTCCTCGGTGTTGAGCGCTTCCAATTCCTCTCCGCTCTGCTTTGCGGTGAGAAGCTTGATGAACTCGGCTACCACGTCATCATACGTGGCGTAGACCGAAGGTGTTTCGGGCTCCTGCGGCGTTTCCTTCTTGCAGGCAACCGCCGTTAAAAGAAAGGAAAGACAGAGCAGAACCGATAAAAGCTTTTTCATTTTTAAACCTTCTTTCCGGTGTTTTCAGAGCGTGATGTTTTTTGATTTTTCAAAAACAAATTTTGAAAAAACAAGGCTCCGTAGGATTATTATACCACAAATCGTTTTTTTGTCAATAGTTTGATTGCAAAAAACAAAAGAAAAGAAGAAAATCTTGATTTACGCCTGCGAGGAGATTGATTTTCGGATTTTTCTTCTCACACGATTGATATGACGCTCAAAGTCGCCGTTTTCGATCAGCTCGGTGAGAACGTACTGCATAAAGGTGGGAACGGTGCAGGAATAAAACCCCAGCTGCTCCTCATATCGGGCAACGAGATGCTTGGGGAGCACCATATAACCGATGCGCAGGGAGGGGGAAATGGTTTTGGAAAAGGTGTTGAGATAGATTACGTTATCGTTTGGAGTGAGGGAAAACAGGGTTTCGGTGGGCTTGGTGGAAACCGAGAACTCGGACTCAAAGTCATCCTCAATAATATAGCGCCCCCGCTCGCTTGCCCAGCGAATATACTCGTGCCGCTTGGATGCCGTTGCCGTAACGCCGCTGGGATAGCTTCGGTAGGGGGTGGTGTGAAGGACACTTGCGTCGGAGCGGAACAGGGAAGCGCCGTCAATTCCATCGTGGGAGAGGGGGAGCGGCTCGTACTTGACCTCGGCAGCCCGATAGATATCTTCAATCTTTTTGTAGGAGGGGGACTCGATGCCGTAGGTGTGAGATCTTCCAAGCATCATGATGATGTGCTCATACAGGTATTCGGAGCCCGAGCCGATGATGATCTGTTCGGTATCAACCAAAATTCCTCTGTTGCGTGCAAGATATTGTCTGAGAGCTTCTCTTAACTCGGTGCATCCGTTGTTGGGGGACTTTTCCAGCAAGAGATCGCCGTGCTCGGTGAGAACCCGGCGCATGGTTTTACTGAAAACGGAGAGCGGAAAGTCCGGATAGGTGTGCTTGGCTTCGGTTGCGCGGTGATACCTGTGGACGGCTTTTGAGGTTGAGGCAAAGCCGTCTGCCTTGCGAAAGATCACCACGTAACCGCTGCGTTCTCTGGGCTCTACGTAGCCTTCGTCCGAGAGCAGGGCATAGGCGTGCTCAACGGTTACGGTGCTGATTTCCAGCTCCTCGGCAAGAGCACGGATAGAGGGGAGCTTGGTGTCAAAGTGAAGAACGTCATTTATGATATCTTCCCGTATCTGATTGTATATCTGCAAGTAAGCGGGACGCTTTTCCTTATCAATTACGTATTTCATCTGTATATATAATTTTCTCCTAAACTGGCTATTTTAATATGTACAGAGATATTATATAATAATACCATCAAAATGTCAAGGGAGATTTGAAAATGGCATACAAAAAGATTTTAACCATACAGGATATATCCTGCGTTGGACAGTGCTCTCTTACGGTTGCACTCCCCATTCTTTCCGCTTGCGGAATGGAAACCTGCATTCTTCCTTCCGCGGTGCTTTCTACGCACACGGCAGGCTTTAGCGGATTTACCTTCCGTGACCTGACCGACGATATGCCTGCCATTCAGGCACATTGGAAGAAGGAAAACATCAAATTCAAAGCAATTTACACGGGATACCTCGGTAGCATCAAGCAGGTTGGCTACGTCAGAGATATTCTCAAAACCATGGGAACGGACGATTGCGTTCGAATTGTCGATCCTGCCATGGCAGATAACGGACAGCTTTATTCCATCTTCAATCAGGACTACGTAGAGGCGATGAAGGTGCTTTGCGGCGAGGCGGATATCTTGGTTCCTAACATCACCGAGGCTTGCTTCCTGACCGATGAGGAATATAAGGAAACCTATGATGAGGGTTATATTTGCAATCTTGTAGAAAAGCTCAAGGCGCTGGGCGCAAAAACCGTGGTGCTTACCGGTGTCAGCTATGAGGTCGGAACAACCGGCGTTGTTGTTTACGAGAATGGCAAGATGGAATACTACAAGCACGATAAAATTGCCAAGGGCAGTCACGGAACCGGAGATATTTATGCTTCTGCCTTCGTTGGTGCATTGATGAACGATAAGAGCGTTTACGAGTCTGCAAAAATTGCTGCCGATTATACGGTCAAGTGCATCATCAATACCCAAGGCGATGCTGACCATTGGTACGGCGCAAAGTTTGAAACCGCGCTTGGCGATCTGATCAAGATGCTTGCATAACCATCCTTCAGACAGGCTTGAAAAAAACTGCATTTTTTGCGCAGAGACGCTTGGAATAGCAGTGGACGCGTATACCGAATAAAGAGAAGGGCTGGCGAAAATCAATCGTCAGCCCTCAAAATTTGCGGCGGAGGAAGCAAAGAAAAGCCAAATCGGTTGAAAAGTTCATAGAAATATGATATAATAAACTCACTGATAAATAAGAATTTGACGGAGAATAAGCAATGAAAATCTACGATATTTCACAAGAAGTTTTCAGTTGTCAGGTGTATCCCGATGATCCGGCACCGGAAAAAAAGATTATTAGATCAATGGAAAAA
>SVSL01000019.1 GCA_015064315.1 Oscillospiraceae bacterium | reverse complement strand
CGGAAAAACGCAGGTGGCAATCCTCAAGGTCAACGAGATCTTGCGCCTCCGAAAGGAGAATGCAGAGGCATGAGTACAAAAAAGAACGTGATGATCAAGATCCTTACCTCCCGTATCGAGCTGGGGGCAAGCCTGTTTGCCGACGACGTGGAGAATGACGAGGAGCTTGGCTTTGACGAGGATTTTATCGACGAGAGCGGCGAGATGCCCGAGCCCACCGAACTGTGGACCGAGGGCAGAATGGTGACAGGTCCCTCCCGCGTGGAGCTGGTGTACGAGGAGAGCGAGCTTTCGGGCATGGAGGGTTCGGTGACCTCCATCGGCTTTGACCGTGCACATCCGGGGCTTCTTTCCATGATGCGGTCCGGCATTGTCAACACCGCCATGGTGTTTGAGGAGAACAAGCGACATATCTGCGTTTACAAGACGCCTTTTTCGGAGTTTGAGGTCTGCACGGTTGCCAAACGGGTCGAAAATCGTCTCCTGACCGATGGGGTGATCGAATTGGATTATTTCATAGAGGTTCACGGCGCACAGGCGGAGAAGTGTCGCATGGTGATCACGGCACAGGAGGTTTCCGTATAAAGCGAAGCAGATGCGTTTGTTCGCACAAAACCGGTGTGAAAGTTTTGGTCAAACATCAATGTTCGCACAAAACCGGTGTGAAAGTTTTGGTCAAGCTTTTTCAAAAGCTTGTGGGTTGGAAGGGCGAAGCCCTCCTCGCAGTATGCGAAGCATACGGGAAGTTGCTTGCAACTTCTTCCTCCAGCAGAGGTCGAAATCCCCCAAACGGCGTTTCTTTTTGATAGCTTTTTCTTTGCGCCTCTGGCTTCAAAGAAAAAGCGACTAAGGAGTTTCACCTGTTTCAGAGCGGGCGAACACAGTTCGCCCCTACGGTTAATGCATCTACAGTGTCAAAAAGAAAAGCGGCGAAAAGATCTTGAAATCAAACAGAACGAGAGAGCCCACGGTACGGTTGCCGTGCGCTCTCTCTTTTTTCATGCGTCATGCGTTTTTCAAAGACTGTCCGCAAACGTCGTTGCCAGCCGATCGCAACGCTCGTTATAGGGATGTCCGTTGTGTCCCTTGACCCAAACGAAGGTGACCTTGTGACGCTTCAGAAGGTTCAAAAGCGTTTCCCAAAGATCGGGGTTGAGGGCAGGGGAGCGGTCGGCTTTTTTCCATCCGCGGGCGCGCCATCCCTCCGCCCAGCCAAGGGTGATGGCGTCGATCATGTATTTGGAATCCGAGGTCAGGGTCACCTCGCAGGGCTCTCTCAATGCGGAAAGCGCCGCAATGGCGGCAGTCAGCTCCATGCGGTTGTTGGTGGTCTGTGCTTCACCGCCCGAGAGCTCCTTTTCAATTCCTCCGTACACCAGCACTGCCCCCCAGCCTCCCTTTCCGGGATTGCCGCGGCAGGCACCGTCGGTATAGACGTCAACGTGTTTCATGTGAGAAATTCCTCGTTTTTGATTTTTTCTACGCCTATTATACAATAAAAAAAACGATTTTGCAATGCAAAACACACTTTTTTTGAAAAAAAGAGGGGCAAAATGCGACCAAAAAGTAAATATTTTGATAAAACTCTTGATTATTCGTGAATTTTTGTTTATAATAAAATAGTTATCATATTTTTTTCGAATCAGGAGTTTTTTATGCAGGAACAGAAAATGCAAGAGCAAATTGCCGAGGAAGAAATCAAGCAGGAGCCCTTACAGGAGTCTGCACAGGAGCCTAAAAAGAAGAGACGCCGCCGCTTTGGCGATCGCTCGGATGGCTACAAGCTTCGCACCATTAACCCCATGAACAAGATCATGCCCTACATCATGCCCCAGCGTTGCGATGCCTGCAACACCTACGCAGATATGTTTGACGTTACCAAGACCGACAAATTCTGCCGCCAGAAGGTGAAGGAGGGCAAAACCAGCTTTGGATTTTTGCACGTTATGCTGGCGGCGTACATCCGTATGCTTTCCCAGCGCCCTGCGGTCAACCGCTTTGTCAGCGGTCAAAAGATCTATGCACGTAAGGACATTCAGATCGTTATGACCATTAAAAAGACGCTTTCCCTGGATTCTCCCGACACCTGCATTAAGGTGCGCTTCAATCCCGACGATACCATTGACGAGGTCTACGAAAAATTCAACGCCGCCGTCAGCGAGGTACAGAGCAAGCCCGATGAAAAGAACTCCTTTGACAAGCTCAACAAGGCGCTGGTGTTCATTCCCGGTCTGTTTTTGCGCTGGACGGTTAAGCTTTTGAATTTTTTGGACTATTTCGGTCTGCTTCCCAAGTTCCTTCTCTGGCTCAGCCCCTTCCACGGCTCCATGATCATTACCAGCATGGGCTCCTTGGGCATCCGTCCCATCTATCACCACATCTACAATTTCGGTAACCTGCCCGTCTTTTTGGCGTACGGCGGACGCCGTTCGGTGGTTGCCTGCGATGCCGACGGAAAGGCTTATACCAAGAAATACATCGAGCTCAAGGCGGTGACCGACGAGCGTATCTGCGACGGCTACTACTACGCCTCGGCGTTCAAGCTGATCAAGCGTTACGTGGAAAATCCCGAGCTTCTTGAGACCAAGCCTGAAGAGGTCATTGAGGATATTGACTAAAACGAATATTTGCTCCGCAAGGGATCCACTCCTTTGCGGAGTGTTTTTTTATCTTTTTTTCTTAAAATTGGTAAAAAAATTGTAAAATATATAAGGAAGTGTTTACAAACGGACAAAAATATGATATACTGTTACAATAGGGTGGGTATGCGCATTTTGAAATTGCCCGCTTACCCCGATCACAAAGGAAAGGAAGAAGGACGGCATGAACGCATCCCCCGAAAAAGAATGGCGCAATCCTTGGGAGCAAAGAGCTGAATTTGCCAAGGTCGCTCCCCGTAATCTTGGGTTTTCCTTGGTCATCGTCTTCCTTTGCGCGTTAGCGATTCCGTTGGCGGCATTTGATGAAACGGTTACCCTGTTGGTTCTTGCCGCGCTTTTTATCTACGTTGTCGGCACGGTTCGCGCGCCCTTTGCCGTGACCATGCTTCTGGGCACCGCCTTTTTGACCTATTCCTTGACCAATACCCTTGTGGCTGCCACCGTGGTGTTGGCGTTTGTGGTAGGCATCGGCGCCATGACGTTCTTGTTGACCGCCATGCCCGCTCCCGTTGTACCGCTTTTCTTTCCCGTCGCGGCGGCGTGCTCTGCCTATGCGGTGCTTGGAGACTGGAGACTTTCTCTGCTTTCCCTTGGCTTTGTGCCGGCGGCTGTTTTGCTTGCCGTTGCCACAAGAGTGGGGAAGGGACGTACCACTGCCATCTGCTTTGGACAGGTAGGACTTCTTTTGGCAATCGCCGCGGGAGTCGGATACGTCCTCTATACCGGTAGCGTTGCCCGTGAGATTACGGTTTCGGAATACGTGGAGCTCCTCAAGGAGGATTTTCTCGGGCTCGTTTTGCGGATGCAGGAGCGGAGAGCCGAGGTTTCCCGCGAGATCTTTGGAGCGGATGCCGAGCAGGAGCTGCTTTCCCCCGAGGTGGTTCAATTACTGGTGGATTATTCTGCCAAGCTCTTTCCCGCCATTTGTTGCGTGATCTGCGGAGTGGTCGTGTTCGAGGCACAGATCCTTTTGAACGGGCTTTACCGCAACGTGGAGTGGAAGCAGGTGCTGACGCCTCACTCCATGGTGTTTACCATGAGCCTTTTGGGGGCGATCCTCTATTTTGCCACCTTTTTGCTTGCCATGATTCCCTGGGAGAATCCGCTGGTCTCCCTTACGGTCCTCAATCTGAACGTGATACTGCTCCCGGGCTTTTGCGTGATCGGCTTTACCATGCTGATGCTGAATTTTGCCCGTTCCAAGGGCGGCGCGCGGATGATCTGGATCCTGTTGCTCGGCGGCGTATTTTGCTTCGCGGGGGCATTGGCGTTGCCGCTTTTGGCAATGTTCGGCTCCAATTCCGTGGTGATGAGCGCTATGTACCGAAGGCTTTCGGACAAGTCGGAGCACGGCGCGGATGATGACAGAGAGTAACGCCGTTCCTTAGCGGCTTTTCAGAAAACAACTCGAAAGGAGTTTCATTCGGATATGCAAAACAATCGAAAAAAGATCTATAAGACCGACTTGCGATCCCCCTTGATCGCCTTGGCGGTTATTGGGCTGATTCTCTTGCTGGTGGTCTTTTTATTGCCGCCCGTGGTTCCAAGCAATCTGCTTTGGTATTTTGATCTTGCTATCGGAGGCATCTATCTGATCCTTGTGGGAAGCATTTTGCTTGCTTACCTGCGCCGATACAATCGGGTGGTTCTTGCCAATGATGCGGCGGAGCTGCTTACCACCGAGATCGGGGATATGTTCCGCTACGTGGTGGACGTGCCTTATGCCATCGTCAATGAGGACGGCACGGTAAAAATGGTCAGCGGTGCCCTTCAGGATATTTTGAAGCTTCGCTCTCCCATTTGCAACATTCCCTTCGGCTCCTTCTGCACGGTTTCTATGCAGGAGGTGATCGCCTACGCGCAAAGCGGAGCACCCGTAAAGGATATCAGCTATACCGAGGACGGTGTTCCCGTGGACAATACCAAGCCCATGATCACCGAGATCGATCACAGACAGTACGGTCTGCAATGCTATATTCTGCGCTCCAGAGGCAAGGATTATTACTTTGTCATCTTCAACGATATCACCGAGCTTCTGTATATCCGCGATCGCAAGTACAAGGAAGACCCCGTGGTGGCTTATATCGTTATCGATAGCCTTCAGGAGCTGGCACAGTATATTCGCGTCAGCCACCGTACCGCGGTCAATGAGATCGAGCTCAGACTCAAGGAATGGGCTGCCGGCTTCAACGGTGTTCTGCGAGAGTATGAGAGAGAAAAATATTTGCTGATGCTGACGCGTGAGGCGCTGGATCAGTGTATTCAGAACAAATTCAAGATCCTTGAGATCGTTCGCAGTATTCAGCTGGGCGACAACAGCTTTCCCGTAACCATTTCCATGGGTGTGGGAGCGCTTCAGGGTAGCTTTGAGGATAAGGAACGCGCCGCCCGTGACGCGTTGGATATTGCCCTGCAGAAGGGCGGTGACCAGGTAATCGTAAACGATGGAAAGTCCATTACGCCTTACGGTGGCCGTGTGAATACCATGTACGGCTCTACCACCATTGCTTCCCGCGTTAACTCCATGCATCTGTGCAAGCTGATGAGTGAGGCGGATAACGTGCTGATCATGGGTCACCGTTCCCCCGACTATGACTCCATCGGCTCTTGCGTGGGACTTGCGCGTCTTGCCATTTGCGCGAGAAACGGAGATGCCTCCAAGATCCGTATCGTGATCAATCGCGATCATCTGAACTTCCGTACCTGCTACGACCTGCTGGCAAATCTGCCCGAATACCGCTTCATGTTTATCAGCGGTGAAACCGCAATGGATGCCGTTCTTCCGGGAACCTTGCTGATCATGAGTGACGTAAATAACGTCTTTAATACCGAGACCCCCAAGCTGCTCAAGTGCGTGAGCAATATCGTGATCATCGACCACCATCGCAGACAGGATCAGCTGTATGAATTCAAGCCGCTGATGACTTATATCCGCCCCGCCGTTGCAGCGGCGAGCGAGCTGGTCAGCGAGATGCTGGAGTACAGCCCCCATCGAGATGCCCTTCTCAAGGAGGAGGCAAATCTGATGCTTGCGGGTATGATGCTGGATACCAAGAACTTCACCCAGGGAGCGGGTATGCAAACCTTCTCCGCGGTGCAGTATCTTCACAAGAGAGGTGCCCATGCCAACGCAATACGCTCCTTCTTTACCGAATCCATGTCCACCCTGTTCACTGCGTGTGATATCGATAGCCGTACCCGTACCTATCGGGATAAGATCGCTCTGACCTGGCTCAGCGTGGATCATGCGGCAACCGAGGAGGACAACATTGCCGTGGCAAAGGCGGCGGATAAGCTGATGACCATTTCGGGCATCGAGGCATCCTTTGCAATACTCCGCGCCGATGATACCGTAACCATTTCGGCACGCTCCAGAGATAAGATCAACGTACAGATCATCATGCAGCGTCTGGGTGGCGGCGGTCACTTCGATATGGCGGGCGCGCGTCTGACGCATACCACTCTGGAGGCGGCTTGCGTACAGCTCAAGACCGTGTTGGACGAGTATATGGACAACGATTACGAGCAGGAAAAGGCGGTCAAGAAATAAAACGCTCTTTATGAGCAAGGCTTTTTCAAACCAAATCAATAAATTACCAAGAAAACGGAGACAATACAGCTATGAAGGTTATTTTACTTGCTGACGTAAAGGGTCAGGGAAAAAAGAACGACGTGATTGAGGTATCCGACGGATACGGAAAAAATTTTTTGATTCCCCGTAAGCTCGCCAAGGCGGCTGACGCGCAATCGCTCAACGACGTGAAGGTCAAGGAGGCGGCTCGCGTTTACCGCATCGAGACCGAAAAGAAGGAGGCGCAGGCGCTTGCCGAGAAGCTCAAGACCCTGCAGGTCAAGATCACCGCATCCTCCGGAGGAGACGGCAGACTTTACGGCTCCATTACCTCCAAGGATATTGTGGAGAAGCTGAAGGCGGATACCGGCATTGACATTGATAAGCGCAAGGTCGTTATGGGCGATCCCATCAAGGCGTACGGAAAGTACGAGGTGGAGGTCAAGCTTTACACCGAGGTAACCGGCAAGATCAACGTGCTGGTTTGCGAAAAATAAGATATGCAGGATGAATTGATCCGGAAGCTGCCGTTCTCCATGCCGGCAGAGCAATCTCTGCTTGGCTCGGTGCTCATCGACCCGGCTTCCCTGAACGAGGTGGCGGATCTGATCTCGGCGGAGGATTTTTATCTGACCGAGCATAAGCAGATCTATCTTGCCATGCACGAGCTCTTTCTCACCAACAGCGAGATCGACGAGGTAACGCTGATCGATATGCTGGTGACCAAGGGCATTTACGACAAATCGGGCGGCGAGGATTACATCCGCACGCTGGCGGAGGTGGTTCCCGATGCCCTGAACGTAAAGGATTACGCGCGCATCGTTAAGGAAAAGAGCGTTTTGCGCAAGCTCATTGAGGCTTGCGGCGATATTTCCGAGGCGGCGTATTCCGAGCAGAAATCGGTCACGTCGATCCTCGACCACGCCGAAAATCTGATTTTTAATATTGCCCAAGGACGTGACACCAAGAATTTCCGTCACGTCAAGGAGGTGCTGGGCGACGTTTTCCATCATCTCCACGAGCTGAATACCAATAAGGAAGCCACCCAGGGAACACGCACCGGCTTTTCGGGCCTTGACCGCGTTTTGGCGGGTATGGGAAAGAGCGACCTGGTTTTGGTGGGCGCCCGTCCCGGTATGGGTAAGACGTCCTTTGCCCTCAACGTGGCAACCAACGTGGCAAAGCAGACCAAGAAGGCGGTTTGTATTTTCTCTCTCGAAATGTCTGCCGAGCAGCTGATCACCCGTATGCTGGCAAGTGAAGCACTGGTGGATAGCTACGCGCTCCGTACGGGTGAGCTTAAGCCCGAGCAGTGGGAGCATCTTGCCGTGGCATCGGGTGAGCTTGCGGGATGCGATATTCTCATCGACGATACCGCGGGTATGACGGTTACCGCCATGAAGGCAAAGCTTCGCCGTGTGCAAAATCTGGGACTTGTGGTCATCGACTATCTGGGTCTGATGCAGAGTGACGGCTACAAGGATAACCGCGTACAACAGGTGTCGGAGATTTCCCGTTCGCTCAAGATCATGGCTAAGGAATTGATGGTTCCCGTCATCTGCTGCGCCCAGCTTTCCCGTGGACCCGAGGGACGTCAGGGCAACAAGCCCATGCTTTCCGACCTTCGTGATTCGGGTGCGATCGAGCAGGACGCCGATACGGTTATTTTCCTGTATCGAAGCGAATACTATAAAACCGAAGATGCCTCCAATCAGGATATGAGCATTGCCGAGATCATCATTGCCAAGAACCGTCACGGCTCTACCGGCTCGGTGAACATGGGCTGGAACGGACAGTTTACCAAGTTCGTTACCATTGAAAACGATCAGGAAGCGCAGTAAGATGCAAAGAGAGATCCCATTTATTGCGCCTTGGCGACTTTCGGGAATGCCCAAGGAGACTCCCGTGCTGCTTGCCTTTTCGGGAGGCGCTGATTCCTCGGTGCTTCTGCATCTGCTTTGGAAGGATGCACAGAGAGAAGGCTATTCCTTGCTTCTGGCACACGTGAATCACGGGATTCGCGGCGAGGAGGCGTTGCGGGATCGGGAGTTTTGTCGCGGAATGGCGGAACGGTACGGTCTTGAGATCTGCTTTGCCGATCTGGATATTCCCGCCCTTGCAAAGGAGAGCGGCAGAAGCCTTGAGGAAGAGGCAAGGGAAGCGCGTTACGCGTTCTTCAAGACCTTGATGACCGAGCGCAAAATCCCTTTGCTTGCCACGGCGCATCATGCCGACGATAATCTGGAGACACTGTTGTTCCGTCTTGCCAGAGGAACTACGTCACGGGGACTTTGCGGCATTCTTCCCACCCGTGATTTTTACGGCGTTGGAAGCCTTGTGCGCCCACTTTTGCAGGCAACGCGCCGGGGAATTTTGCGATATGCCGAAGAAAATCGATTGGAATACGTGACCGATAGCACCAATAACGCCCTTTCCTGTTCGCGCAATCAGCTAAGGCATCGGGTGATTCCCGTGCTGGAGGAGCTTTTTGAGCATCCTCAGCACCGCGCCACGGCGCTTTGTGAGCAGATGCGACTGGACGACGATTATTGGTCGGGCTATATACGGCATCTTTTGGAGCGCTGGGAGGATACGGGATGCTTGATCCTCGTATTGAACGGACACCATCCTGCCGAGAGCGGCAGAATACTTGCGGAATACGTGAAGAAGCATACGGGGTTCACTCCCGAATACCGCCATTTGCAGGCGTTGCTTTCCATGGTCAAGGTCGGCCGTAACGGCGCGCAATGCTCCCTTGCGGGAGATTGGGTTGCCACGATCGAGCAGGGGAGCCTACGGCTGATTCCCGCCGCACGCATGACGGGAAGTGCGTTTTCCATCCCTTTTTCCAAGGAAGAAATCCGCTTGCCCGATTCGGGGATCGTCATTCGGGTGGAAAAGATTGGCGAAAATACAAAAATTCACAATTTGTCAACAGCATTGCATATGATTTTAGATGCTGATTCTGCTATAATAAACGACGGTTTGCTTTGGAGAAGCCGCAAGGAGGGGGATACCCTTGTGATGGGCGGCATGACACGCAAGCTGCGAAAGCTGTACAATCAAAAAAAGATCCCTTGGCGCCTACGGGAGCAGATGCCCCTGCTGTGCGATGGGGAGGGAATCGTCTGGGCTCCCTTTGTGGGGATGCGGGACGGTGTGCAGACTGCCGAAACGGGACTT
Source organism: Oscillospiraceae bacterium (assembly GCA_015064315.1). GTDB lineage: Bacteria > Bacillota > Clostridia > Oscillospirales > CAG-272 > UMGS1865. Next base: position 21,294 of record SVSL01000019.1, on the reverse strand, counting down.
CTCATCACAGTGGAGCTCCCCGAGGCACTTGCCCCAATGTGTTAAATGCACGGTCGGCGTATTGCCGACGCTTTATATAGAAAAAACGGAATGGAGGAATCCAATGAAAAAAAGAAGCTTTTTGCACGATCTTCTGTTTTACGCAGTGGTCGTGGTACTCATCGTGGTGGTGCTTTCCTCGTTGTTTGCAAGCGGCGAGCAGGAGGAGAATCCCACTTACGGCGATATTATCGAGTACTTCCATAACGAGCAGGTCAGAGAGGTAGAGGTCTCTCCCAAAAACGTGCTCACCATCAAGGTGGAGGTGGACGGAGAGGAAAAGCAGGTCTCTTACAAGCTCAAGAGCTTTGAAATGTTCCATGCCGATCTTTCCGAGCTGATCCAGGATCAGGTTGCGCGTGGCGTGATCACCTCTTACGAGCCCGTTCCCGTTACCGAGAGTCCTTGGATCCTTACCATGCTGCCTTGGATTCTGATCATCGTAGGACTGATCGTGGTCTACTTTATTTCCATGAAGGCGATCAGCGGCAAGGGCGGCGGAAAGTTCAATTCCTTTGGCAAAGCCAAGGTCAAGACGCCGGGCGCCAACGAAAAGAGCAAGGTTCTCTTCCGTGACGTAGCCGGTGCCGATGAGGAAAAGGCAGAGCTGGAGGAGATTGTGGAATTTTTGAAGGATCCCTCCAAATTTACCAAGCTTGGCGCAAAGATTCCCCATGGCGTATTGCTCATGGGCCCTCCCGGTACGGGTAAGACTCTGCTTGCCAAGGCGGTTGCAGGCGAAGCAGGCGTTCCTTTCTTCTCCATCTCGGGCTCGGATTTCGTGGAGATGTACGTGGGCGTTGGTGCGTCCCGTGTCCGCGATCTCTTTGAAAATGCCCGAAAGACTCCCGCATCCATCATCTTCATCGATGAGATCGACGCCGTAGGACGCCACAGAGGCGCAGGTCTCGGCGGCGGTCATGATGAAAGAGAGCAGACCCTCAACCAGCTCCTTGTGGAGATGGACGGCTTTGGCTCTCACGAGGGTATTATTGTTATGGCGGCAACCAACCGCCCCGATATTCTCGATCCCGCTCTGCTTCGTCCCGGACGCTTTGACCGTCAGGTCACCGTCAACTACCCCGATATGAAGGGCAGAGAGGAGATCCTCAAGGTTCACGCACGCAACAAGCCCATGGAGGATAGCGTGGACTTCCACAAGGTTGCGCAATCCACCGTTGGATTTACCGGTGCGGATCTTGCCAACCTGCTCAACGAGGCGGCGCTTCTGGCTGCCAAGAAGAATAAATCCCTTATTGGTATGGACGATATCGACGAAGCCTACATGAAGGCTCTGTTGGGCCCTCAGAAGAAGGCGCGCATCCGCACCGAGAAGGAAAACAAGCTGACTGCATACCACGAGGCAGGTCACGCCGTGGTATCTCATTTCTGCAAGACCACCGACCCCGTAAAGCTCATTACCATCATTCCCGCAGGCAGAGCAGGCGGTGTAACGGTGAGCCGTCCCGTGGAGGACATCAACTACTACACCAAGGGCGGTATGCTGGATCAGATCCGTATGAGCCTTGGCGGACGCGTTGCCGAGGAATTGATCCTGGACGATATCTCTTCCGGTGCGTCGGGTGACATTCAGCAGGCAACCAAGATGGCAAGAGGCATGGTGACCCAGTACGGTATGAGCGACAAGCTGGGTACGGTGCTTTACGGCTCGGGACGCTCCGAGGTCTTCCTGGGACTTGATTACGGCTCCAGCAAGGATTATTCCGATGCGACTGCCGCAACCATTGACGCCGAGATCCAGCGCATCATCGGAGAATGCTACGAGGATGCCAAGAAGATCCTTTCCGAGCACGTCGATAAGCTCCATTTTGTGGCGCAGTATCTCTTGAAGCACGAGAGCATGGACGGCGACCAGTTTGAGGCTGCCATGAAGGAAGGCGCTACCGAGGAGGATCTGGACGCCATTGCCGCGGAGAAGGCGGAAAAGAGCCGTCGCGACAATGAGGAAAGAGCCGCACGTGAAAAGGCAAAGGCAGAGGAGGAGGCAAGAAAAGCCGCCGAGGAAGCAAACGCCATGACGACGGGCTACCAAGAGGAGATCTCTGAGGAGCTTCCCGAGGAGGAAGCAGCCGAGGAAGCAACCGAGAAAGCAACCGAGGAAGCAGCCGAGGAAGCAACCGAGGATGACATCCCCGAGGATCCCGAAAATCAATAAAATCCATTCAAAGCGACCGTTTTGCAAGAACGGTCGCTTTCTTTTTGCTGATTTTATCTTGACAAGTGCTACCGTTCTGTGATATAATAAAAAAAAAGGGGTTTTCACCATGCCAACCGAAAAATCTTATAAAATCCGAACCAAACACAGAAATTTGTTTCTTCGCGTGTCCAAGGGACACTTTGCAACCGGTCATAGCCATATCAATTATTATATTGACGTAACAACCCAAAAGACCCGTCTTTCCGAGGCAAAGGCGGTTGCCAAGGAGCTGGTCTCCTATTACGCCGTCAATACCATCGTGGATACCGTTCTTTGTCTGGACGGCACCGAAGTCATCGGCGCATGCCTTGCCAATGAGCTGACCAAGAGCAATTTCGTCAACCTCAACGCGCACCAGACCATTTATGTCATCACCCCCGAGCATACCGTGGGAAGCCAGCTGATCTTCCGTGACAACATCCTGCAGGCAATTTCGGGCAAGCACGTGCTCATTCTTGCCGCATCGGTTTCCACCGGATATACGGCAAAGGCTGCGGTAGAGGCCATCAAGTATTATAACGGTCACGTGTCCGGTATTTGCGCCATCTTCTCCACCGCGGAGGAGTGCGCAGGCTATCCCGTTTATTCGGTTTTTGATCCCAACGATCTGCAGGATTACGCCACCTATCCCTCCCACGAATGCCCCATGTGCAAGAAGGGCGAAAAGATCGACGCGCTGGTCAATAGCTTTGGATATTCGAAGCTGTAAACGAAAAATAAGAAAATTCTTTCATAAAGATGAGAACCCCGACAGATTTTCAATATCTGTCGGGGCATTTTTTTGCTTTGTTCGATCAATTAAAATTTTTAATCAGAGGATTTTTTCGTCCTTGCAATTAATTCTGTGATAAGGAATGAGAAAAGGAAAATTAAAAAGATAATCAGGAAAATTTTAGTTTCACCAATCGCTACCCAAGTTTGCTTTTTTTCTATTAGTACCTGCGTGTTTTCAGGCATGGTGCCAATCAAGCCCTTATAATAACCTTGCATATGGCTGCTTATAATCGGTATTGTTAGTGTTAAAAATAGAAATACCGAGGACAATGAAATAAGGACAAGCCTTGCTATTCTTTTCATACAAGTACACCTCTTTTATCAATTTCTTATTTATTGTTTTCACCGGTTTTGCATTTGTGTTACAAACACATAAGATTTTATTCTTCCGTGTACAATTCGTCGTGATACCAACGGACCGGATTTTTGTGAATGTAATTTGCGTGTTCTTCGTAGTCTTTCTGGTTTCTTATAATGTGATCATAAAATAATTTTTGCCAGATAGAGCAACCTATTCGTTTCGTAACGAAGCCTTTCATTTGTTGTACCACTCGAGACATTGTAGGGGCGACCATTGGTCGTCCGTATTCATCCGCATAAACTACCAACAAAAGATGGATGTGATCTGGCATAATTACATATCGTTCTATCTTTAGTACAGGATATATTTTAGGGATATTATTTATGGCTTCATCGACAATTTTTCCGTATTGCGACAACACTATGTCTTGCGGACGACCAATGGTCGCCCCTACATTGTCCCAAAAATAATTTCGCCTTTCCGATGTGCATATTGTCAAAAAATATGCACCACAAGAACTATAATCATAATTTTCCAAACGATTTCTTTTTCTCTTTTGCAATTCGTTTTCCATATCCATCACCCAACACCATTATACCACGAAATCGGCAGAGAAGCAAGACCTCTCTGCCGATTTTTCGTTTTTAGAATGTAAGGTTCAATCCTCGTTGTCGTCAAACCGTCCGATGCCGATGAGGGAATCCACGGGGAGGGAGAAGAGGACGGCGCCGCCCTCGGTTTTGAGTCCTGCGTTCTCGCGGATGGCTTCCATAATCTTCGCCTTGTACTGGTGGGAGGTGAGGAAGGCAATGGTGTCGGTCTCCTGCTGGAAGGAGGTTCCAATGAGCTGCTCGGCTTGCTTGTTGTTCACACTGCGGGTATGCAGAATGGTTGCGCCCGTAGCTCCCGCCGCGCGGCTGCAATCCAGAACCTTGTCGGTATATTTTTGATTGACGACTGCAATGATCAGTTCGTGCATTTTTTGATTACGCTCCTTATCCGATGTATTTTTGGATGCCTCGGGGATCATATCCTCGCGGAAGGGGGTGGAGAGAATGGCGTTGCTGATGATGCTGGAAATGCCCGACAGGGGAACGGTAAAGGCAATTCCGTTGCCCATCAGATAGAGCTTCAGACGCTTGTTGATGTGCTTCAGCACCTGTGTCTCGGCATAGTTGGGAATCAGAGCGTATACGAATTTCTTTTCAATTTCATCCAATCCCAAATAACTCAGATAGTGAGACTTTGCCGTGCCGTAGCCGATGGCGGAGAAGTGGAGAGAAACACAGCATTCGTTGCATGCCTCGGTCAGGGCGATCTCATCCTTTTTGCGGATGATGCAGACCAACAGCTTGGCGCGCTTTTCGTAGGAATTTGTTTTCTTTGCCATCAGTGCTTCACCGCCGCTGGGGATTTCAGCTCCTCAAATACCGATGCGCTGTAATCCAGGAATACCTCGCGCTCGGTGGTAAAGCGGCTGATGGCGCGCTTTGCCTTGAGGTTGTAGACCAGACCGCAGATCTGGATCGAGATGATAGGCGTCATCGCAACAAAGGCGACACATCCAAACGCTTGAGTCATGATATCCACGCCCAGCGTGGAGCAGGCGCCGATGGCCATGGGGAGTACAAAGGCGCTCATCATGGCACCGCTGGCAACTCCGCCCGAGTCAAAAGCGATACCCGTAAAGAATTTGGGAACAAAGAAGGAAAGCCCCAGTGCAATGACGTAGCCGGGGATCAGGATCCAAAGAATGGAGATTCCCGTCAGAATGCGGAGCATGGAAAGTCCCAGCGCCGCGCAAACACCAATGGAAAGGGTCAAACGCATGGTCTTTGCCGAGATCGCGCCTGCGGTGATCTGCTCGACCTGCTTGTTCAAAACGTAAACGGCAGGCTCGGCGTTGACGATGAAGTAGCCAATGAGCATGCTCACGGGGATCAGCCATGCACCGCTGTCGGTGGCGGCAAGAATATTTCCCAGCGCCAAGCCCGTAGAGCGGAAGCCCTCGTTGGCACCGGTCAGAAAGACTACCAGCCCCACAAAGGTATACACGATACCAACGCCGATACGGATCAGCTTTTTGGTGCTGAAGGCGCGGGTCGTCAGCTGGAAGAGGACCGAGAAGATCAGGGTGGGGAGCAGGGCAATGGCGACACCCTTGATGTGCTCGGTAAAGCCGTGCATATAATACGCCATACCGCTTCGGGTGCTTTCCACAACGGCGATTTCGGCAAGCTCAAACTCACCGCCGCCAAGACCAAAGCAAATGCCAAGGATCAAAACCGAGAGGATGGGGCCGATGCTGCAAAGGGCAACCAGACCAAAGGAGTCGTCGTGTCCGCCGCCACCGGCACGAATGCCCGAAACACCGGCACCGATCGCCATAATAAAGGGAACCGTCATAGGTCCTGTGGTTACTCCGCCCGAGTCAAAGGCGACCGACCAGAAGTCCGAGGGAACAAAGAGGCACATACCAAAGGCGAGGATGTAAAAGATTCCCAACAGCAGGGAAAGACTGACGTGAAAGACAATTCGCAGCATGGCAATGGCAAGAAAAATGCCAACGCCAAGGGATACGGTGAGGATCAGCGTCATGTTGGGCACGCCGGATACCTGGTCGGCAAGGATCTGCAGGTCGGGCTCCGAGATGGTCACCAGAATACCAATGATAAAGCTGATCAAGGTGATGAGCCATATCTTACCGGAGGCGGCAAGGGAAGAACCAAGCTTTGCGCCCAGGGTCTGCATAGACATTTCCGCACCCATGGTAAACACGGCAAGTCCCGCGATCAGACAAAGCACGCCCAACAAAAACATGAAAAACGTGCCGGGATCCAGAGGGGTGAGCGTAAAGCTCAACGCCATGACGATGGCGGCAATGGGGAGAATCGAGGTCAAGGACTCTCGGAATTTCATTTTGATCAGATTTTCCAAAGTCAAGTTCCTTTCAACAGGGAATTTTTTGGCTTTAAAAGCTACCTATTTCATATTATATCATAGATTGATGCGAAAAAGTGTTCTTTTTTCAAAAAAACAAAAATTTTTTCTTTCATTGGCAGGTGTTCTCTGTGCAATCTCGCAAATTCTGAAAAAGAGATTTCATTTGTTCACAATTTGTATATTGATTTTTGGTTTTGAATGAGGTATAATGAATATGATTTTGGTTCTTTTGAATAGATCAAATAATAAGAAGAAAGGAGATTTTTATTAGCATGGACGCAGACCCTGCTCCTGACGGAGACCGAATGACTCCACCTCTGTCGAATACAGATTAGCGTGACTTGGTTTTTTCGCAATGTGAAAACGGCAAGTCTCATTTTTATGCAATCAGACATCGTATTTGTATTCTAATTAAGAAAAAGGAGTTTTATTATCTGTTATGGACATAGCAATTAAATTATTGATTCAGGTCGTATTGATCGCCCTCAACGCGTTTTTTGCCGCATCCGAGCTTTCGTTGGTTTCCTTAAATGAAGCCAAGCTGCGCAGACAGGCGGAGAACGGTGATGAGAAGGCGGCAAAGCTTTTAAAAATCGTGGAACAGCCTACGGGCTTTTTATCCACCATTCAGATCGGTATTACCTTAGCCGGATTTTTGGGCTCGGCATTCGCGGCGGAAAGCTTCTCCGGCGTGCTGGCAAATTGGCTCTATCACGGCTGTGGCTTCCATTTCTTTACGGTTGCCGTGTGGGATACCGTTTCGGTGGTGTTTATTACCATTGTGCTGTCCTATTTTTCTTTGATCCTTGGTGAGCTGGTTCCCAAGCGCGTGGCAATGCGCAACCCCGAGGGCTTTGCCCGTAAGGTGTGCGGTGTCATCGGAGGACTGACCAAGGCTCTCAAGCCCGTGGTGTGGTTCCTCTCGGTCAGCACCAACGGCGTGCTTCGATTGCTTCGGATCAACCCCAACGAAAGCACCGAAACGGTCTCCGAGGAAGACATTATGGGTCTTGTGGATGCCGTTGAGGAGCAGGGCGAGATCGACAACGATACCAAGGAAATGATCGAGAACGTATTTGAGTTTGATAACACGGCGGTTTCCGAAATCATGGTGCGCCGCTCGGATATGACGGTCATTTACGAATCGGATCCTCCCGAGAAGATCCTCAAAACCATGCTGGAGAGCGGACTCTCCCGTTTTCCCGTTTGCGGTGAGAATACCGATGACGTCAAGGGTGTTCTGCGCGCCAAAGAATATCTTTTTGCGCTGCACGAGAATGCCGACTGCAAGCTTTCCGACGTGATCCGCGAGGCAAAGTTTGTTCCCGATACCATTCCCGCAAACATTCTCTTCAAGGAGATGCGTGAGAACAAGATCCATATGGCAATCGTAGTCGATGAGTACGGTCAGACCGCGGGACTTGTGACCATGGAGGACCTTTTGGAGAGCATTGTGGGTAACATTTATGATGAGACCGACATTCTTGATGCTCCCGAGATCGAGCTGATCGGGGAGAATCATTGGCAGGTTGCGGGCTCCATGTCGGTGGAGGATGCCGCCAAGGAGTTGGGCGTGGCACTGTGCACCGAGGAGGATGCCTTTGATACGGTTGGCGGATTTGTGATTGCAAACCTTGCCTACATTCCTCAGGACGGCGAGACCCCCGAATTTACTTATCAGAATCTTCAGGTCAAGGTGTTGACCGTGAAGGAAAAGAGGATCGAGAAGATCGAGATCCTCAAAGTTCAACAGGGAGAGGATGGCGAAGAGGCAACCGATGCGGATGCCGATGCGTCTTCTAAATAAAAAATTCAAAAGGTAAAGAGAGGCAAAAAACAGTGGCAAAGTTTGAATTTTTGTACAGCAGCTTTGAATGGCTGATCCAGAATGACGGCTGGAAAAACGTGATCATGTGGATCATTGGCGGCATTCTGATCTTTCTTGCGATCAAGAAGGAGATGGAGCCCACCCTGCTCCTGCCCATGGGCTTTGGAGCGATCTTGGTCAACATTCCTATGGCGGATGCCATTGCGGCGCACGGACCCATTACCACCTTATATAATGCAGGTATTGCAAACGAGCTTTTCCCGCTGTTGCTTTTCATCGGCATCGGTGCCATGATCGATTTTGGTCCTCTCTTGAGCAATCCTAAGCTGATGATCTTTGGTGCGGCAGCGCAGTTTGGTATCTTCTTTACCCTGTGTCTGGCATCGGTGTTCTTCCCCAATATCAACGACGCGGCATCCATTGCCATCATCGGTGCGGCTGACGGTCCTACTGCCATTGCCGTATCGCAGGCGCTCAACTCCTCTTATCAAGGCGCGATCATGGTGGCGGCGTACTCCTATATGGCGCTGGTTCCCGTTATCCAGCCCCCTGTTATTAAGATGATGACCACCAAGAAGGAGCGTCTGATCCGTATGCCTTACGCTCCTAAGAGCGTTTCCAAGACCACTCGAATTCTGTTCCCCATCGTGATCACTCTGATCGCGGGTATCTTTGCTCCCTCCGCGGTATCCTTGGTAGGATTTTTGATGTTCGGTAATCTGATCCGCGAATGCGGCGTGCTGGATTCTCTTTCCGAGACCGCACAAAAGGTGCTGGCAAATCTGATCACCATTTTCCTGGGTATTTCCATTGCGCTTCAGATGCAGGCGGATAAGTTCCTCAACGTTGCAACCCTTGTCATTATGGGTCTTGGACTCTTTGCCTTCGTATTCGATACCATTGGCGGTATTCTGGTGGCAAAGCTGATCAACCTCTTCTCCAGGAATAAGATCAACCCCATGATCGGTGCGGCAGGTATTTCGGCGTTCCCCATGTCGGGACGTATCGTACATAAGATGGGGCTTGAGGAGGATCCTCAAAACTTCCTGCTCATGCACTCCATCGGCGTTAACGTATCGGGACAGATCGCATCGGTTATCGCCGGCGGTATGATCTTGAATTTCTTCCTTTAATTTTCGTACATAGGAAAGGAGATCTGATATGTTTCAGGAAATGATCGATAATTTTAATCCTATGAATTTTGTTGATAACGTAGGATATATGGGTGCAGGTATGCTGGGTATTTTCGTAGTCATCGGACTGATCGTGATCACCACTGTGATCCTCAACAAGGCAACTGCTCCCAAGAAGAATAAAAAATAAAAGAAAACCCATAGAATATTGCCCGATGGAAAGGAAAGCTTCCGTCGGGCATATTTTGTTCTTGACATTACGGTTGTTTTGTGTTACAATAATCTGTCGATTTTTTGAAAAAAGAAAGGATAACAACAATGCTGATCAACATTCTTTTGTTCGCAGTAGGACTTTTAATGCTGATCAAGGGCGGAGATTGGTTTGTGGACGGTGCATCCTCCATTGCCCGCCGCTTTAAGCTGCCTGAGCTGCTCATTGGTGCAACCGTGGTTTCCATTGGCACTACGCTCCCCGAGGTCATGGTTTCGGTGCAGGGTGCTATGGCGGGATCCGGCGGTATGGCGTACGGAAACGCCGTTGGTTCTATTATTTGTAATACCTCTCTTATTGCCGCGCTTACCATTGCTATTAAGCCCGGCAAGGTGGAAAGAAGATCGCTTCTGATGCCGGTCTCCTTCTTCTTCCTCGCGGCAGCATTTTACATGACGGTCGCCTATACCACACAGCAGTTCAGCCGATTGGTGGGAATCATTTTGCTGGCAACCTTTGTGGTCTATATGGTGCTTACCTTCCTGCAAATGAAAAAGACGCCTGCCAAGGAGCTTGACGGCTATGATAGCGTAGAAGCCGAGCTGTTTGACGCAGAGCCCGATACCAAGCAGTCTCCCATGATCAAGGACGTTCTGTTTTTGATCGTTGGCGCGGCACTCATCGCCGTTGGCGCAAGACTGCTGGTAAGCAACGGTACTGCCATTGCCGAGGAATTGGGCGTACCCGATACGGTGATTGCTTTGACCTTTGTGGCGCTGGGCACCTCGCTCCCCGAGCTGGTAACCGCCATTACGGCGTTGCTCAAGGGACACGGAGCGCTTTCCTTGGGGAACATCATTGGCGCAAACCTGTTCAATCTGGTGTTGGTCGGCGGCGCGTCGATGGCGATTTCTCCCTTCGCAGTGCCCGGCGAATCTCAGCTGATGGGTGTGCCCTCGTCCTTGGTCATGGATCTTCCCGTAATGCTGGGTGTAATGCTGATCATGACGGTTCCCGCTCTCATTCGCGGAAAGCTTTCCCGTGTACAGGGTATCGTTTTGCTTGGCGTGTACGCCGCCTTCTGCACCGTGCAGTTCGTGATGTAAGGAATGAAAATAAAATAGAAAGAGGCTGAGTCATTCATCAGAACGACTCAGTCTCTTTTTGAACCGACAAGCTTTATGGCTACGTTCTATTTTGAAAATTCCGTGATACTATTTGTAGGGACCGGCGTCCTCGACGGTCCGAGAAGAAAAAGAGTTTGCTTTGTGTGTGGCTACATACCAATAGCCGTTTAAAAAGCAAAATTTGTTGCTTTCCGGACCGTCGGGGACGCCGGTCCCTACAAGCAAAATGTTTAACGATATCAACACACGATACGGAGTGGAAATTCCATCGTTTTTGGGGCGTCGGAGGCGTCGCCCTCTACAAATTTCCCTATGTTCCAAAGAAATAGCGTAGCCGAAATTTTTGCATTTCAAGGCTACGCTATCCTTTTATTTCCAAGGCTTATCATTTTTTATGAATGACGTAGCCACTTTTTGGTTTTACGGATTGAAATTTTACAGCACCTTGCTGAGAAATTCCTTGGTTCTGGGATTCTTGGGATTGCTGAAAAATTCGGCGGGAGGTGCTTCCTCTGCGATGACGCCGCCGTCCATAAAGAGGATACGGTCGGAAACCTCTCGGGCAAAGCCCATCTCGTGGGTGACGATCACCATGGTCATGCCTTCCTTGGCAAGCTTTTTGATCAGATCCAATACCTCGCCAACCATTTCGGGGTCGAGCGCCGAGGTGGGCTCGTCAAAGAGCAGAACCTGGGGATCCATTGCCAAGGCTCTCGCAATGGCAACACGCTGCTTCTGACCGCCCGAAAGCTGCGCAGGGTAGGCGTCTGCCTTATCGGGAAGTCCCACCATTTCCAACAGCTCTTTGGCGCGCTTCACGGCTTCCTCCTTGGTCTTCAGCTTCAGCTTAACGGGAGCCAAGGTCAGATTTTCCAAAATGGATTTGTGGGGGAAGAGATTGAAGTGCTGGAATACCATGCCCATTTTTTTGCGAACCAAATTGATGTTGCACTTGGGGGCGGTGATTTTTTCTCCTTCAAAGTAGATATCACCGGAGGTAGGAGTTTCCAGCAGATTGAGGCAACGCAAGAAGGTGCTTTTTCCGCCGCCGGAGGGTCCGATGATGGTGAGCTTTTCGCCCTTTTTGATGGAATAATCGATTCCGCGCAGAACGTGGATCTTTCCGTTGTTAAAATCCTTTACCAGCCCCTTGACCTCGATCAGTACGTCGGAGTCTGGCTTCTCTTGGTTGGCAGAACGCTTTTTGAACTGAATCTTGAAAGAAGGCTTTTTCAAAAGATTTTTCAATTTATTTTTCACTCTTACGCAACCTCCTTTCCAACAGAGATACCAGATACGACAAGCCGAGCACCAGGATCAGATAGATCACGGCGATGGCAATGAGAGGCATGAAATTACTGTAAGTGATGGAGCGGATCTTCAAGCCGCCCAGAGTAAGATCGGCTACGCCGATGTAGAACGCCACCGAGGTTTCCTTGAGCAGAGCGATGAACTCGTTTGCCAAAGAGGGAAGGATTGCCTTGAATGCCTGCGGGATGACAATGTGCCACATGGTAGCCGCGTAGCCAAGACCCAGGCTTCGTCCCGCTTCGGTTTGTCCCTCGTCCACCGACATGATACCGCCGCGCACGATTTCCGAAACGTATGCACCGGAGTTGATGCCAAAGCAAAGCACTGCGGCGATGAATTTATCCACTCCCATGGGAAGCAGAATGACAAAGTAAATGATCAAAAGCTGAATCATAACCGGCGTGCCTCGCATGACGGCAAGATACAGCTTGCAAACGGCATTGGCGATCTTCAGCTTTCCTGTTTTGGCATTGGTGCATCGGATTGCCGCCACCAAGAAGCCGATCACAACGCCCAGAATCAGAGCGAACAGGGTGATGAGCAGGGTATTGCCAAGACCCTTTGCGAGGTACGTCCAGCGGTTTTCCTCAATGAAGTTTCGGTGGAACTCGTCTTTAAAGCTGTTCCACGTGCGCTGAATAAACGAGGAGGTGTCCGGCTTTTTCATATCGTAGTTGACCAGCTTGAAGCAGTCGATACAGCCGTTTCGCAGGGAGGTGCGGTTTTTAATATCCTCGGTCTTTCCGTTTACGGTGATGGTAGTGGTGTTTTCCACAACCTCTCTTGCCGACAGGATCCCGCCGAACACGGTGTCCACCAGCTCGTCGGAGAGATGGATCTTCAAGCCCTCGCTTGTTTCATAGATCACGATCTCCACCTCTCCGGTTATAGGAGCGGCGTTTTCCAGGAGACCTTGAACCTTTTCCTCAAGCTCGATCATGACCTTGGTTGCGTTTTTGGGTCTTCCTGTTACAGGATCATTGATGGGAATGCTGAGCAGATCGTTTACGTTATCCTTGATGGTGTTATAAACGTCGATGGTCTCGTAGGTGCAGGACAGACGGATATCCTTCTCCGTGCCGTATTCCACTTCCTTGACCGTTACCTTGCTTTGAGAGCGGATATACTTGGCGGAGCTTGCCACGTTGTTGGGCAGGGAATCCAGGGTTTCATCCACCAGCTCTTGCGCTTCCTTGCGGCTGATCTGTTGCGAAACCTTGTTGTTGAAGCGGTCAGCCAACAGGGTCGCGCCGATCACGGCGGCAACGATCAGGACGGCAATCAGCGCATACAGAAGGTTGCGAAGGTGTTTGTTTTGTTTCATAAATAAGCCTTCCTAAAGTCGCAAAAAAATAGGAAGGCTAAACCGTTCCTATTTTTTTGCATTTGTTTATTTGTTTCTGTAAATTTTGACCGATCAGTTTGCGGGAATGTACTTTGCAACAATGGCATCGATGGTGCCGTCCTTGGTCAAAGCAACGATTGCCTCGTTGATCTTGCCCAGCAGCTCGGTGTTGCCCTTCTTAATGCAGATGGCGTAGTCCTCGTCAGCGTAAGAGGTGTCAAGGATCTTGAGACCGCTGTTTGCGGCAACCAGAGCCTTTGCGGGCTCGTTGTCGATGATCACGCAATCAACGTCGCCGCCGATCAAAGCCAGAACTGCGTTGTTGGCGTTGTTGTAGGGGGTTACGCGGCTCTCGCCAAGGTCGCCGGTTGCGTAGATGTCACCGGTGGTACCCTGCTGAACGCCTGCCTTGTAGGTGGCGCCGTCAGCAAACAGATCGTCTACCTTGGTAATCGCGGAGTCGGCCTTTACGATAACCGACTGCACGCCGGTTGCGTAGCTGTTGGAGAAGTCAACCTCCAAAAGTCTGTCCTCGGTAATGGTCATGCCTGCCATACCAAAGTCCACAGAGCCTGCCTTAACGGCGGTGATAATGGTATCAAACTCCATGTCCTCAATGACCAGCTCATAGCCAAGGTACTCAGCGATTGCGGCTGCGATCTCGGCATCGATACCAACGATCTTTCCATCCTTGTAGAACTCATAGGGCTGGAAGTAGGCATTGGTAGCCATTTTCAGAACGGGCTTGGGCTTGCTTCCTTCGCCTTCTGCTTCGGTTGCTTCGGTGCTTTCGTCATTTGCCTTGTCGTCCTTTGCGGCAGTGCAGCCTGCAAAGCAGAGAGCGAGACAGAGAAGAGCGAGCACTAATGCAAGAAATCTTTTCATGTTTGGTTTCCTCCAAAATAAAATTTTTGATGACGATATTATACCGCATAAATATTCATTTGTCAACCCCTTTTTTGAATTTTTTTGCGATTTTTTCAAAATGTCTTCCGATGCTCGATTTTGTCTGCAAAAGAAAGTCTTGAATCTCGAAAAACACTTATTCCATATTTATATAATATATTTATATAATATGCAATACGGTGGCTTTTTTGAATAAAATAATGCGCTTTTTCTGCATCAATGAATAATTATTCATTTTTGGAAGAAACAGACGGCAGACCGTGATCTGCCGCCGTAAAGCTGTTATTTGATTTTTCTGCACTCCAGATAGTAACGCTTATCGGGGGCGTGACCCATGGAGAAGGTTTTGCGCGGGAGGGCGCCGTCGTAGATGACGGTGCGGAAGAGCTCGTCCTTGCGCATTCCCTCAAAGAGGAAGCCCACGGTGGTGTCATCCTTGACCAAAGAGCGCAGGGAATCCTCGCCGTGGATGTAATCCACCTCCATTTCGGGGTGCTCCTTGGCGTACAGATCGAGGAAGCTTTGAAGCGTGCCAACCGTCAGCTGCTGTACGGGATGGGGGGCGGTGAGATCGAACTCCTCGGCTAAGGTGATGCAACGCAGGGTCTGTGCGGCGGCATCTCCCGAGAGGGTGGAAAGATAGTCCTTCAGCGAGCTGAGCAGATCCTTGGGATCGCAGTGGAAGACCACGCGATAGATCGGTTCAAAGCCAAGGGCATCATCGTGAAGGTTGACCACCTCGGCAAGGGCGTAGCGGGCGGGATGATTCTTGGCGGCTTCCTCTCCAATGGCGGCCTTGACCTCCTCGTAGGCGGCTTTTGCGGATGCCAGCGAGTGGTTTCCGTCACCTACCGCAAAGAGCAGGGGGGCGAGGTCGGCGTTTCCGTAGCGAGCCTTGATGGCATCGGGGGCGATCAGCTCCGCCAGCTTTTCCTTGGCGTAAGCCTGCTGTGTTGCGTTCAGCGCATAGGCGCGAACGTGTCCGCCTCCCAGCATCAGGTCAAAGTCGTATAGGGGGGCTTTTCCGTCGCATTCGGTGAGCAACGGCTCGATCACGCTGCGGCGGTCATCGTCGATGAGAAGCATGACGTGGGGAAGCTCCAGAGGCGCGTCGCGGCGAATGGCAACACGAGGAGGGATGCGTTCCAGAACCGTTCCCTCGGTGGCGCGAATGAGAGAATCCGAGCCCTTTCGGTAGTCGTAGCATTCCAGATCCACCGCGCCGATCAGACCCTTGCGGATCTTTCCGTCGGACTGGGTGCGCGCAAGAAGGATCATGGAATCGGGGTGCGAGACGAGATGTGCTTTCAGGATCTCCTTCATGCTCTCGTTGATGATGGGAACTCTCTTGGCGGTCTCCGAGAGATAGACCTCGGGCAGGATCATGGAAAGGGTGGAGGGAGAATCTCCTACGATCTCCTCGGCGTTTTTCCAATAGTCGGGCTCGCTGGTGTACTGATCGCAGGCAACCACTGCCCATTGGGTTCCGTTTATCTTGTTGAAATCGGGGAGCAGGATCTCTGCGCTCTCAAATCCGATGGTCTTTTTTTCGTTGTTCATAAAAGCCTCCGTACTTTGCGGTCGGTGCCGCGTATTGCTGTGAGAAAATTATATCACGGAATGGGGATTTTGTCAATACTTCACGCTTCCTCAAAGAGCTCGTCGGTAAAGTAGGCGTTGGTATTGGCGTGGTAGCCCAGGGCGTCGGTGACGGTGATGCGGACGTAATTGTCCTCGGGGGCTACGGGGAAGGATGCGGCTTCCACCGGCTCTCCCATGTGGGAATAGGCCACGTATGCCTTTCTTCTGCCGGCGGTCATGGTGATGCGAGCGGCACCCGAGCAGGTGACGTGGAGCATTCCGTCCTCAAACCAAAGCTCGTGGATTTTGGGGCCCTGCGAGGCGTAGAAATGTCCTTTGACAAGCGCCTCGGTAACGGCTTCATATTCCAGCTTTTCCGCCTTGATCATGGTGAATGCGCCAAAGGAGTCCCACAGTCCGGAGGCCTCGGGGTGCCTGTTGTGGTTATCGTCAGCACCAATGCAATAGAGTCTCTCTCCTCCGCGGAGCATATCGTCGTAAACGCGCTCGTTGTATTCGGGATATCCCAAAGAATAGGAGCTGTAATTGCAGATCTCCATGGCGTTGACGTTCTTGTACGCCATATAGTCGCTGTAATCCTCTTGCGACCAGGTGGGATGGTTGTAGGTAACGAAAAAGCCGTTTTCGCGTCCCATGCGGATCATATCGTTGATGCATTCGGGGCTGAAGCTGCGCTCGTAGTCGGTGTGGCTTTCATCGTATTTCACTTGATCGACGTAGTTCTTGGCGTTGCCGAAAAGGTACTTTTCGCGGTGGAAAAAGGGCATGGTGATATTGTCCTTTTTGAGGGGGATGTAGCAGAGGTGACAGCACTTGCGAAGGATCTTTCCGCAATTCTTGGGCTCGTTTGCTTCAATCTCAAAGCCGTTCAGGGCAAGGAAATTCTCGTCGGTCAGCTCGGGATGGGGAATGAAAACGTCATGATCGGTGTAGGCAACAATGGAATATCCCTTTGCCGCGTAAGCCTCCTTGACCTCTTCGGGGGTCAGCGCACCGTCGGAGACGGTGGTATGGCAATGCAGATTTGCTTTGTAGAAAAATCCCTCTTTGGGCAGTAAATATTTTTTCATAGGAACCTCTTTTTCTGTTGTTTTCGATAGAGCTTCATAGGGTTTATTGTAGCACGCAACGCTGTGTTTGTCAATGATTTTTCTGATTTTTTGTTTCAAAAACCAAATATTCTCAAAAAAGAAATTGTATTTTTCTGCCTTTTGTGTTAAAATATAAGAAATGATACCTTTTTGGAGGCTTTTTATGATTCGCGCAGTATTATTTGACATGGACGGAACGGTTTTTGATTCCGAAAAGATCTATTGTGCCGCCCTTGCCAAGGTGGCTAAGGGAAGCAAAATGGAGGAGGAGCTGGCAGAGGTTCTGCTTGCGATTTCCGGCAGAAACCGCGCCGATATTTACGCTTATCTGCACGCGCGCTACGGCGAGGATTTTCCCGCGGAGGAGATCTTTGCAAAACGGGATGCGATGATGATGAAGCAGATCGATGCGGAGGGCGTTCCCTTCAAGCCGGGCTTTCCCGAGGTATTTGAGCGCTTGAAGAAGCAGGGGCTTTCGGTGGCGCTGGTGACCTCGACCCATCGGGAGCGTGTGAACAAATATCTGCAAATGTCGGGCATTGAAAATGCCTTTGACTATATCAAAACCGGCGAGAGTGTGGCACACAGCAAGCCTGCGCCCGATATTTTTCTGCTGACGGCGGAGGCAATGGGCTTTGCTCCCGAGGAGTGCGTGGTGGTAGAGGATTCCCGCAACGGCGTGTTGTCGGGTGTGAGTGCGGGCATGAGGGTAGTTCTGATCCCCGATATGCAGCCCGTGACCCCCGATCTGCCTCCCGTGCTCTGGCAGTGCATTCCCACGGTGGAGAGTTTGCCCGAGTTGATTCAAAAAGAGAACGAATAAAGCTCGAAATTCGCACAAACCCAGTGTGAAAAGTTTTGATCAACCAAAGATGTTCGCACAAACCCAGTGTGAAAAGTTTTGATCAAACTTTTTTAAAAGTTTGCGGGGTGGAGGGGCGGAGCCCTCCTCGCGCTCCGCAGAGCGCGAAACATCCTCGGCGTTTCTTTTTTGCGAACTTTTTTCTTTGCGCCTGCGGTGTCAAAGAAAAAAGTGGCTAAGGGATTCAGACATTTTAGAGGTGGGGCGTCGAGGACGTCGCCCCCTACAATTCAATTGCGCCTATGGTGTCAAAAAGAAAAGTGGCTGAGGAGCTTCGCCTGTTTAGATACGGGCGAACACAGTTCGCCCCTACGATCAATACGCCTACGGTGTCAAAGAGAAAAGTGGCTAAGGAGTTTTGCCTGTTTCAGGGCGGGCGACCAATGGTCGCCCCTACAATCAATACGCCTACGGTGTCAAAAAGAAAAGTGGCTAAGGAGTTTCGTCTGTTTAGAGACGGGCGACCAATGGTCGCCCCTACTAAGGGATTTGCAATCGTTAAAACTCGATTGCCATAAGAATCGATATAAATAAGGAGAACCTATCATGATCACAAAATCAATTGCAGAATCGGTGCTTGCCTGTGCTATGAGCACGGGTGCCGATTTCGTTGAGCTTTACGGGGAGATCACCCGTAACAATGCGGTGTCCATGGTGGACGGAAAGATCGACCGTGTTACCGACAATCTGATCTCGGGCGTGGGTATTCGCGCATTCCTCGGTACCCGCACCGTGTTTGCTTCTACCAGCGACATTTCAAGGGAGGGGCTTCTCAAATGCGCCGCATCGGTGGCGGCGGTTATGGGGGAATTGAAAAAGGACGTGCAGATCGTTCTGCGCGAATCGATGCTCCCCAATCTCCATCCCGCAAGGATCGTTCCCTCAAGCGTGGACGCCAAGGAGCGTGCCGACCTGTTGCGCGCGGGCTGCTTTGCGGCAAAGGAATATGACAATGCCATTTCCCAGGTTTCGGGAACGCTGGCAGGCGTGGATCATACCATCCTCGTTGCCAATACCGAGGGGCTTTATACCACCGACCGTCACGTGCGCAGCCGTATCGCCATTGAGGCGGTTGCGAGCAAGGGGAACGAGACCCAGTCCGGCTCTTCTGCCCCCGGAGCGGGCATGGGCTTGGAATTTTTTGAAATTGTGGATCCCCGCAACGTAGGCCGTGAGGCGGCACGTCAGGCAATGGTCAATCTGCGCGCTGATTACTGCCCTGCGGGAACCATGACGGTTGCCATTGAGAACGGCTTTGGAGGCGTGATCTTCCACGAGGCTTGCGGACATTCTCTGGAGGCTACCTCGGTTGCCATCGGTGCTTCGCAGATGGCAGGAAAGCTGGGTCAGCAGATCGCCAATTCCAAGGTGACCGCCATTGATGACGGCACGATTCCAAACGCATGGGGCTCGGTCAATATTGACGACGAGGGAACGCCAACACAAAGAAACGTGCTGATCGAAAACGGCATTCTCAAGGGATATCTCATCGACCGCCTCGGCTCTCGCCGCATGGGAATGCCCATGACGGGAAGCGGACGCCGTCAGAGCTACACCTATGAGGCAACCTCGCGTATGACCAATACCTTCCTCGCCAACGGCCCCGACAAGAACGAGGACATCATCGCCTCCATGGAAAGCGGTCTTTACTGCCGCAAGATGGGCGGCGGCTCGGTCAACCCCTTAACGGGTGCCTTCAACTTTGCCGTTACCGAGGGGTATCTGGTGAAAAACGGCAAGATCTGTGAGCCCGTGCGCGGCGCGTCCCTCATTGGAACCGGCTCGGAGATCCTGCAAAACATCGACATGGTGGGTCAGAATCTGGAGCGCGCTCAGGGAATGTGCGGCTCTGCCAGCGGAAGCGTTCCCACCGACGTGGGTCAGCCCTTGATCCGTGTTTCCACCATTACCGTAGGAGGTCGATAAGATGAGATTTGAAGAAATGAAAGAGGCTCTGATCAGAGCCGCCAAGAATGCGGGGCTTACCGAATACGAGATCTTCTACCAAGCCGACGAGAGCATCAGCGCCGAGACCCTGAAGGATGAGATCAGCTCCTTTGCCTCGGGCGTGAGCGGCGGCGTGTGCTTCCGTTGCATCGTAAACGGCAAGATGGGCATGGCGTCCAGCGAATTGATGCGTGAGGACGTGATGGAGGAGCTGGTTGCAAAAGCCATTTCCAACGCCGCTTGCATTGACAGCGACGACGAGGTGTTTATTTTCGAGGGTTCTCCCTCTTACGCAAGCCTGCCCGAGAGAAAGACCGAAATGAGCGATGCCAACGCGGTTCGCGATCTGGCGCTTTCTCTGCAAAGAGCCCTTTACGCCGAGAGCGACAAGGTGGGGGATGGCACACAGAGTGCGGCGCTTTCCGCCGTGATCGAAACCGTGCTGTGCAATTCCAAGGGCTTGGATCTTTCCTCTCGCTCCGGCATGAGCTGCGGCTACGCCATGCCTGTTTGCCGTGAGGGCGAGGAGGCGCACGAGGCGTTTGAGGTCTCGGCAGGCGCAACCTTTGAGGATATGAAGGAGCTGCCAAAGAAAGCCGTTCGGAACGCGCTGGATCAATTCGGTGCCACCACGGTGGATTCCGGAAAATACGACGTTCTCTTTGACGGCGAGCAATTCCGCGCCTTTCTTTCGGCGTTTTCCTCTGCCTTTTCCGCCAAGAACGCCCAAAAGGGACTTTCGCGCCTTGCGGGCAAGGAGGGAGAGAAGATCGCGGCGGATTGCGTGAGCATCATCGACGATCCCATGCGCGAGGGTGCCTTTATGCAGACCAATTTTGACGGCGAGGGCGTTGCTACCGCGAGACGAAGCGTGGTGGAGAACGGTGTTCTGAAGACCCTTTTGTACGATCTGACCACCGCCAAGAAGGCAGGAATCGAGTCCACGGGCAACGCTCACAGAGGATACGCGTCTCCCGTTGTCATCGCGCCCTATAACTTTGGCATCATGGCAGGAGAGCTTACAGAGGAAGAACTGTTCGCCGCCGTTGGAAACGGCATTTATATCAACGAATGCAAGGGCTTTCACGCGGGCGCGAACGACGTAACGGGAGATTTCTCCATTGAGAGCGCAGGCTTTATGATCCGTGACGGCAAGCGTGCCGAGCCCATCAAATCCTTCACCGTGGCAGGGAATTTCTTTGATCTTTTAAAGCAGATCGAGTGCCTTGGCAACGAGGTCAAATGGGGCGTTTCGGGAAGCCTGACGATGTTCGGCGCGCCCGACGTTCTCGTGCGCGGCATGAGCGTTGCTGGGAAATAACGAAAAAAAGAGCCGCAAAAGCGTGGTTCTCATAAGGATGTTACCATTCTCCTTGTAGGGACAGGCGTCCTCGACTGTCCGCAAAGGTATAAATGCAACGCAGAAGACAAAGATAACCCCGACAGATTTTTCAAAAGTCTGTCGGGGTTACTTTATATATTAGTTTGTTCGGGGAAATTTGCAGAAAAAGACAATTCCAAGATTGGATTCGGGAAGTTTTTTTCTATCCACCCCATTCTATTACTATCATCGTCAAACCAAACTATAAAATCTACAGTTTTATCGGGAATAAATGCATTTGAACTATCATAAACCAACCCATCCACCCTGCCATT
>SVSL01000018.1 GCA_015064315.1 Oscillospiraceae bacterium | reverse complement strand
ATCACGGCAGGGATAGCTGACGGTAGGGACTAAGACTTTCCCAATTTCATACAACCTATCAAAAAACTTTTCTGTGAAAAGTTTTTCGTCCACCTTTTTTCAAAAAGGTGGCGCGGATCCAACGCCGCGTAGCGTTGGTCGCGCTCCGCAGAGCGCGAAACTCCCCCCTCCGCGTAAACTAAATTCATGGAGCATTTTGGGTAGTGGTCCCAAAATGCTCGCGGGAGCAAATCTTCCGTCTATCCGTTTCCTAACAAATCACGGCAGGGATAGCTGACGGTAGGGACTAAGACTTTCCCAATTTCATACAACCTATCAAAAAACTTTTCTGTGAAAAGTTTTTCGTCCACCTTTTTTCAAAAAGGTGGCGCCCATCCAAGGCGCGCAGCCTTGGTCGCCCGTCGCAACGGGCGAAACCCCTTGGCGCCCTCCGCAGACGACGAAATCCCCCCACGGAAATTCCTCAAAATTTTTGATTTTGTCTTGAAAAAACCGAAAAACGAGTGTATAATATAACCGTAAAAAATAATTTTTAAGGAATGAAATTTTTAATGATCCGATTAAATTATCCCATTCGGGGAATGACGTGTGCGGCTTGTGTAGCGCACGTAGAACGTGCTCTTATGAGGGTTTTGGAGGAGGGAGATACTTTTACCGTTTCGCTGTTGACGAATTCGGTTTCGGTTTTTCTTTCCGGGGACCTTGAAAAGCAGGAGCTGGAGGCTTTGGAGGAGCGTCTTTTTGCATCGGTAAGAGCCGCAGGCTACACCCTTCTCAAGGAGGCTCAAAAAGAGGATGGCGCGGAGCGCAAGGAAGCCAAAAAAGCCGTTATACGACTGATTCTTTCGGCGTTCTTTACTTTATGCGTGATGTATCTTTCCATGGGAAATATGATAGGGCTTCCCATTCCCGGGATGCTTTTGGAAAATCCCGTTCTCATGGCGATTTTGCAGCTTTTGATCACTTTGCCTGTGATTGTTCTGAATTTCAAATTTTTCAAAAACGGATTTTCGGCACTGATCCATTTGTCGCCAAACATGGATTCGCTCATTGCCGTAGGCTCGGGCGCGTCGATGATTTACGGCCTCGTGATTCTTGGATTTGTTTTTGCAAAGGAAGATCCTCACGCCGTTCATTCTTTGACCCACGATCTCTATTTTGAATCCGCGGCAATGATTTTGACCCTTGTTTCTCTTGGAAAGCTTTTGGAATCCCGCGCAAAATCAAAAGCATCGGATGCCGTAAATTCCCTTGCAAGGCTTGCGCCGAAATATGCCACGGTTCTTTTGGACGGTGGACAAAAATCGATCCCTGTAGAGGAAATTCAAGTGGGACAGCTGATCCTTGTCCGCGCGGGAGAAATGATCCCCGTGGACGGTATTGTGACCGATGGAGGCGGCTCGGTGGACGAGTCGGCGCTTACGGGAGAAAGTATGCCCGTGGAAAAGGAGATCGGTTCTTCTGTTCGCGCAGCTTGCGTTCTGACGTCGGGAGCTCTGACCGTTAGGGCCGAGCAGGTGGGGGAAAACACCTCTCTTTCTCGCATCATTCGTTTGTTGGAGGACGCCGCCGCGTCCAAAGCTCCCATTGCCCGCATTGCCGATCGCGTCAGCCGCGTTTTTGTGCCGACGGTTATGGGAATTTCTCTTTTGACCTTCCTTCTTTGGATGCTGTTTTCGGGCAGCGTGGAAATGGCTTTGCGATCCGCTGTGGCCGTTCTCGTCATTTCTTGCCCTTGCGCCCTTGGACTTGCCACACCTACCGCCATTACGGTTGCTATGGGGCGCGGCGCGCGGATGGGAATTCTCTTTTGCAGTGCCGAAGCGTTGGAAAAGCTCTGCTCGGTTCAATATATGGTCTTTGATAAGACGGGAACTATTACCGAGGGAAAGCCAAAGCTGACCGATCTTTATTCCTACGGAGTTGATGCCGAAAAGGTGTTCGCCTTCTCGGCGGCGGTGGAAAATCTCTCCTCCCATCCCTTGGCGCTTGCGATTACAAGATGCACGGACGCCTGCTCCTCTTTTTTGGAGGTGAAGGATTTTCGATCCTTGGTCGGTGTTGGCGCCGAAGGAACCGTGCAAGAAGTCCGATGCCGCGTGGGCAAGCCAAATCCCGAATTTTGGGATGAATTTTCAACCACGTATGCAAAAAACGATGCTTTGGAAGCCGAAAAAAACACGGTGCTTTCCGCGCGTCTTTCGGCTGACGTTTACACCCGAAAGGATCCTTCCCTTCTTCGCTCCGATTTTGAATTGCTGGAAGCGCAAGGAAAAACAGCTGTGCTGGTCACCTTTGACGGTGCTCCCGTTGGTGTGCTTGGCATTGCCGACACCGTTCATCCCGACGCTCCCGATGCCATAAGCGCGCTGAAAAACGCTCACGTGACCTGTTTGATGCTGACGGGGGATAACGAGCGCACCGCCGCCTTTGTGGCTGAAAAAACGAATCCAAACGGATTTTACGCGTCTCTGTTGCCCGAAGATAAAGAGCGTATTGTCGGTGAGCTTTCGCAAAAAGGATACTGTGCCATGGTAGGAGACGGCATTAACGATGCTCCCGCTCTGGCGCGCGCCGACGTGGGAATTGCCGTGGGCGCGGGGAGCGAGATCGCCATTGATTGCGCGGATATCGTTCTTTCCGGAAATTCCATCTCGGGCGTTGTTGATGCCTATTTTCTCAGCCGTGCCTCGATCCGCGTCATCAAGCAAAATCTGTTTTGGGCACTTTTCTACAACGCCATTTGCATTCCCGTAGCGGCAGGCTTGTTTTATCCTCTGCTCAGATGGCAATTAAGTCCCATGCTGGCATCCGCCGCCATGAGCTTTTCCTCGGTATGTGTTGTTTTAAACGCCCTGCGTTTGCGAAATATTGATTTGAAAGGAAACTCTGAAATGTTATTTGGAAAAAAAGAAAAAGCCCTTGTGACCCATGAAATCGGTGTAGAAGGCATGATGTGTATGCGATGCGTTGCCCACGTGAAAGAAGCGCTCACCGCCGTAAAAGGCGTGGAAAGCGTTGACGTGAGTCTGGATGAAAAGAAAGCCACTGTTACCGCATCCGATAAAGTGACGCTTGAAGCTCTTAAGGATGCCATTGTCAAAGCGGGATACGAAATTCTTTAATTTTCATTCCGTAGCAACCTTAAAAAGGCGGTCTTGGTAAATCCAAGATCGCCTTTGTTATATCAAAATTGTTTTAAAAGTTTTAAATGAGATGGTATCTGAAATAAAAAAGTAACTTTAAGCCGTTTTCCTCAATGGGTTCAATAAAAACGTAATGACAAATATCTGCGGAAGCGGCGAAGGTAGAATTTAATGGACGTCTCATTTCCATATTTTTGGAAATGATCATAATGCTTGCCTCCATAGTATCGGGATGAATTGCGAGAGAAAACTCTCCTCTTGCCCGCGCGGCGCAGGTATGGAGTCTGGAAACAAAGTCAAAAAATTGGTTTTGTTGATCTTGGTTTAATTTTCGCAAAACGGGGTCTTGATCAAACAAATTCTTTAAAGAATCGGTTTTTCGATTGGCAAACAAGATCAGATCGCCCCGATCCATTTTTTTAAAATCCTCGCTGCTGTAATCAAATTCTAAAATATTGTATTCTTCCACGGGTTTTTCTCCAAAAATAAAAAAAGTGCGCAACCGAAGCTACGCACTAAAAACGCAAACTCCGATTTGTCGCTCAACAAACTTTATGCGGAAATACACCTACATACGTGGAATTTGCATTTTTATCAAATTCAATATGTAGGCGCGACAAAAAAGGTATATAAAAAACATACCTATTCCGCATATATTTAGTTTGTTGAGCATCTTCATTATATCATAATGATTGCCAAATGTAAAGAGAATTTTTTATTTTTTAAAAAGAAAAACGCCTTTCATCACGACGATGCGGATCAAAAAAATTGTTCTCGGGACGTCGAGGGCGCCGTCCCCTACCGATATTTCAACACATCAACACGCCGAACGCGCGGCGAGCATTCCTTGTTTGATCGTAGGGGCGACCATTGGTCGTCCGTTTTAAAAAATATCGAATCCGTATGGGCGGGCAAAAAATAATCAAAGATAACACACCGATGATTTTGATATAACATCATCCTCTTTTGTAGGGGAGGGGTAGCGAAGCGGCGCGAGGGTAGTGAATAACACGCCGGGGGCGTGTTAGAGCGGGAGTTTGCCGCAGGCAAATCTCCTTGTGACACGAGTCGCAACGAGAATTCCCCTCCCGAAGATTTTTCAAAAATTCTGTTTGAAATCGCCAAGGCAATCGTGACGTTATCGACCATGAAATTATATGACATAAACGGCGCAACCCCGATTTTTTTTCAAGGCTGCGCCGTTCTTCTATTTTTTTCTTCTACCTGTTTTTCTTCTGCTTTTCTGTTTTTGAAAAGCTTTTATTCGTTGACCTCAAAAGAGAGAGAGGCTGTGATGAGTCCGTCCGCCGTGGCGTAGACCTTGCAGCTGCCTACGTCCTTGATTTTCACGCCAACGGTGATTCTGCCCATGTGCATTTTGCGCTCGGGCGAGAAGATGGTTTTGTGATCCGCCACGCTACTGCCCGTAGAATAAATCTTTGCCGCGCCGCCGCCCATAAAGGAGACCGTAGGAGATGCGTCGGGAACCTCGTTTCCGTCGGCGTCCACAACGTAGCAGGTTACCACGGCAAGGTCGCCTTTTTTGACGTCGGGGGTATCCAGATGCAGCTTCAGAGCCGCAGGTGCGCCCGAGGTCTTTTTGATATCCTCGGCAACGATTCTTCCGTTTTCGTCATAAGCGACAACCTTCAATTCGCCTGCCTCAAAGGGAACCTTCCACTCGGCGTGTCCCCACTGTTCAATCTCGCGTCTGCCTTGGCTTTCCCCGTTGAGGAAGAGCTCTGCAGAGCTCTGATTGGTGTATGCCCAAACGTCGATGATTTCCCCTTCTCTGCCACGGAAATTCCAATGGGGAATGGCATGGATCATAGGCGTTTCCAGCCAATGGGATTGGTTTTGATAGAAGGCGTCCTTCTTTTGCAGATAGAGGTCGATGGCACCGCTCTGAGAGCAAAGACGCGGCCATGCTGCCTCGCCGCGATATTCAAAGCCCGTCCATTGATAGCCACCCATAAACCAGGGGCGGTTCATGATCGCCTTCCAGGTATTCTCACGGCTTAAGAAGGTGGCGTTGATATCGTGATCGTAGCTCTTGATAAATCCGCGGGCGGGATCATCGTCAAAATACCAGCCTCTGGTAGTGCCGGTGGCGCCGCATTCGGAGGATACAAAGGGCTTGTGGGATGCCTTATCGTGAATTTCGTCAATAAATCTCCACAGGTAGTTGGTTCCCACCACGTCTACCTCATCGTAGCAGATCGCCTGAGGATGGGTGATGGCGGTCATGATGAAACGGTCGGAGGGATCCAATTTTCGCGTAAAAGGCACCAGCGAGCGCAGAATACGCACGCCCTGCTCGGTGCAATGGTGAGGCTCCTCGTTACCCAGCGACCAGAAAATAACGCCGGGACGGTTGCGGTCGCGCTTGATCAGCGTTTCCAGCTGTTGCTTGCCCTCGTCGGTGGATTCGAACCAACGGGTCTCGTTCATCACGATAAAGCCGTTTTCGTCCAGCGCGTCCATCATTGCCTCGGACTGGGGATAATGGCTGGTTCGGTAGCCGTTGGCTCCCATCTCCTTGAGGAGCTTTACGCGGTAGCGCTGGATGTTATCGGGAACGTATTTTCCCGTCAGACCGCAGTTCTCGTGACAGCATACGCCCTTGATGATATACTTTTTGTCGTTGATGAAAAGTCCCTCGTTCTTATCGGCGCGCAGGGTGCGGAAGCCGAATTTGACCACCGTTTGATCAAATTCCTTATAGCCTACGAAAAGCGTGGTGCGCATTTGATACTGATAAGGATCGTCGGGAGACCAGAGACGGGGAGAATTGATTGCAAATTTATAGGAGAGCGTCCGTTTTTCACGGTCGGGAACAATGCCCGCTACCTCGGTGGTTGCGATCACGTTGCCCTCGGCGTCAAGAATCTCCCCCAAAATATGGGTGCTCTTGCGGTTTTGCGTATCGTTGCGAAGAGTGACCTCGGTTTTAACCGTCCAATTTCCGTCCTCGCCCTTGACGGGATTGGCATAAACGCCCCAAAGATCAATGGAGACCTTTTCGGTCTTAATGAGCCACACGTTGCGATAGATGCCGGCTCCCTCGTACCACCAGCCCTCGTGCTCGTCGGTGTTGACGTAAACGGCAAGGAAGTTGGTCTCGGTATCCCCAAACTTTGCCATGTCGGTAATGTCCACCTCAAAGGGTGTATAGCCGCAGAAATTGTGCTTGAGAAGGCATCCGTTGAGCATAACGGTGGCATGAGTGGCAACACCGTCAAAAAGGAGAATCAAGCGCTTGCTTCGGTCATCCTCGGAGAGGGTGAAGCGCTTGAGATACCAAGCGTTCTCATATTTGCAAAAGCCGAGGGATTCATTGTATCTTTGGTCGGGCTCGTCCCCCGCCATATAATCGTGAGGAAGATCAATCTTTTCCCAAAATTCGGACTTGAATTCTGCCTTGGAGCCCTTGAGCACGCTGACACCCGGAATCATATAATTTTGGGAAGCGGGTCCCATGAGGTATCGCTCGGTCTTGGCGCTTCGGTACGCCATTGCCTTGATACGGGGATAGTCCTGCTTGATATCCCCCCTGTGAAAATTCCAATCACTGTTAAAAAGAATCTTTTCTCTCATTGGTGTGTTCCTCCGCTATGTGAAAGTTTTGTTTTTTTTTGAAAAAGCCCTCTCCGTCACGCCAAGGCGTGCCGCCTCTCCCAAAGTGAGAGGCTTTTGATCGCACGATTCTTACAAAGCCAAAAAGATAAAATCGCTTTGAATTTTTATGTAAGGCTCTCCCTTTGGGAGAGCTCCCGCCGAAAGGCGGGTGAGAGGGACGTCTTAATAAATGGAATATTTTACGTTATCAATCATTGCTTTCAATGACCCACGCGCCGCCCTTTTTGATCTCGATGAGGGCGCAATTTCCAACGATCTCATTGGAAACGGCGTATTGACGGGTCCTTTTCAGCCTGGCTTTTTTCAACGGATACTTGCATCCGTCCACCGAAACGCCCTTGATGACGGGGTCGGCGGCAAGGATGGAAAAATAACGGAAATTCTCACGCAAAAGGATCACGCCGCTGTTGCGGATAAAGCGCGCCCGATTTTGTCCATTGGTAAAGATAGCGCGGATGTGCCTTTCGTACAGCTCCTCCAGAATGGCAAGATTGGAAAGGGTGTGATCGAGTCTGCCGTCCAATCCCCCAATGAGAACCAGCTCGGTGGCTCCCTTCTCCAACGCCACCTGCACCGCCAGCTGGGTATCGGTGTCATCCTTCTCGGCGGGAACCTGAAGAATCTCGATTTCCTCGGGGATTCTTTCGGTTTTTTTCAAAGAATCAAAATCTCCAAGGAGAATCTGCGGCGTTACGCCCATTTTTTTTGCGTTATGATAACCGCCGTCGGCGGCGATGACGAGGTCATCCTCCTTTGGTTGCTCGGAAATCTTTTTTTCAAAAATCGAGCCACCTGTGTAGATAAATGCTTTCATACTCGTATTCCTTAAAATTCGATGGTTGCCACAATGGGTCTGTGATCCGAAATGCCAACGGCGGGAATCTTCGCATCAACGGTTTTACACAACCCGTTGGTGAAGATATAATCGATTTTTGCCTTTGGCGTTTGGTGGGAGAAGGTGGGATGCTCGCCCTTTGGATCGGGGAGCGTATCGGTCATGACCTCTGCCAGCGCGGCGTATTCGGGAGTATCGGGGGTGATGTTCAGATCTCCCATGAACACCGCGGGGGTTGTGATCTTTCCCATTTCCTTTGTCACAACCGCAACCGCCTTGGTTTTTTCCTGCGGACGCAGACCGAAATGGCAGACCGTGACGGTTAAAATCCGATCCTTTACCTCAACCTCGGCAACCAGCAGGATGCGGTTTTCGTAGCGCAGAGTGGGATCGCGCTCCTCAGCCGTTGTTTCAATGGGTACGCAGTACGCCGAGCGGATGGGGTATTTTGATACCAGCGCGTTTCCGTACTCGCCTCCCGGAATGTTGATGGCCTTTGCAAAATAGTAATGCCAGCCAAGCTCCCTTGCAATGACCTCGGCCTGATTGCAAAGCCCTTCCTCGCCCCATTGGTTGCGCACCTCGTTCAGGCCGCAAAGGTCTACACCAAGAGCCGCAACGGTCTTGGCGGTTTCCTTTAAATCGATGATATGCTCATCGTTTTCAATCTGCTTCCACTTGTTTTCACCGTGGTAGATGTTGTAGCTTCCAACCGAAAGTTTCATCGTTTTAATCCTCTATTATTTTCTTCAAAATCGGAATCAGATTTTTAGCAACGGTGGTGTGTCCGTCGCGCAGAGGATGCAAAGGAGACAGAGGAATCCATCCGTTGGAATCGATGAAATGCACGTTGCAGCCGTTCTTTTGGTTGTATTCCGTGATCATCCTTCCCAGCTCCTCGTGGAACGCGCCGCAAAACGGCGACAGAGAGATCAGAGTGGAATGGGGGTTCATGGAACGGATCACGTCCAACAGCGCGGCGTATTGTTCCAAATATTCCTCCACGGGCTTGGGTCTGTCGTTGGCGCCGTGGTTGATGAGAATGTAATCGGGCTGCTCCCGCGTGATGGGGGAGCCGTCGAAATTATAAGGGTATGCCTCGGTGGCAGGGGGAACCTTTCCGCAGCCCGCTTTGGTAACGCCAACGGCACCGTAGCCCATGAAGATGGGGCGCAGATTCAGTGCCTCTGCGGTTTGCCATGCGTAAGTGGCGCAAACGTCGTCCTGGTAGCAGCGGTTGTCCTGATCCTTGGAAGAAATAAAATCGGTATCCCTGTCATAAAAATCCACGTCAATGAGAACGCCCTCGGTAATCGAGTCGCCTACAAATTCGATGGTCTTTCTTTCATCGGCAGGAAGCTCGGCGGTTTTTTCCACCTGCACGCCAATGAAAGACACCTTTCCCGTTAAAGGCTGGTACCAACGGCGATCCTGCTCGGTTCCGCCCTTGTAAATGATGCGGCAGACGTGCTTTCCATCCTCCTTGGCGATGATGCGAAGGTGGGAATCAATGGGAGCGGAGAACATATCGCCGCCGTCCAAAGAGATCCAAAGATGGAGACGGGGATAAGCGTTGGTCAGCACGTCAAAGCGCGCCACCGCCATTTTTCCCTCAAAGGCAAATTCGATATAAGAGCCGGTTGCCGTTGCCGTTGCGACGCGGGAATCGCGGGTATCCCATCTGCCCGTGAGGCGGATGCTTGTGTGATTGTAAGAAAGATTCATGGTCTGTTCTCCTTTCAGCGTGATGTGAATTTTTCAGTCGAAATCCTTCAGCGCCTTCTTATCGGCGGCGGTCAGCTTGTATTCAAACCAAGGGGCGGTGTTATCGTAAATGAGAAGTGCTCCGTACGCGCTCTCCTCATAATTGACCGCGTCCTCATAGTAAATGTCCAGCATGATGCTGCTTACGTCATCCTCGTCGATCTCCACGCCGTCGAACACAATGCGATGGTAGGTATAAAGCGCGGTGGTGTCGGTGATCACCTTGGAAGGCTTGTGGCGAAGAATGGCAAGCTTGGAAAGATCCTCGTTATCGGTGGTGTCGTCGGGGGTGAGGTCGATGATCTGACGCAACGTCAAATCCAACAGCTCCTCTCCCTTTTCGGGAAGCTCGTCCAGATCAAAGTCCTCCTTGAGATGCTTTAACGTCTTGTCATTGTACCGCAAAACGATCTGGATCTGGTTCGCCTGGGGAATGATCACGTACCTCGAAATGCCAAAATATCCCGCGTTGTCCTTCGAATACGTCATGGAAAACTGGTTCTGATACTTCAGCACCAAATCGTCTCCGTGCTCCGCGTACGCCTCGGCAAGCTCCTCGTTGACGTATAAATCCTTGATGCTCTCCGGCTCCTTCGTTGAGAAAAAGACGCGCCAAATGATTAAAGCGCATACCGAAAATACAAACAGCGACAGCATCGCCTTGATGACTATGCTCATGATTCGAATGGTTCTGCGAGTTGACATAATTGTTCCTTTCTTTTTGGGTGTTTCGCGTTCTGCAAAGGGGGATTTCGCCCTCTGCGGAGGGCGCCAAGGGCTCCTCGCCCTTGACCTCGCCACCTTTTGAAAAAGGTGGACGAAAACTTTTCACAGAAAAGTTTTTTGCTTTTTTGGAGGTGCGGTGCCTCTGTCGTTTGTTGGGTGACTGTTTTTTGTCGGTTTTTCGAACGGACGGGAAGGTACTGCCGATAGCGGTCAGGGACCACCAACCCTGCCCGCTCCATGAAGTTAGTTTTCGGTGACACGAAAATGATAAATTACGCGCAAACCCATAGGGGCGATTCAAGGATAGATGAAATCGGGAATGATCCGGCTGCGCTCTTTTATTCGATTTTCCTCAAACCTTGTAGGGACCGGCGTCCTCGACGCCCCGAGAAGTAACAAATTTTGCTTTTTATGTGGCTACCAATCATAGCCGGCTGCAAATTAAAAATTCTTTCGTTTCCGGGGCGTCGAGGACGTCGCCCCCTACAGGCAAAATGTTTAACCACATCAACACGCCTCTACACCTTCTTCAACTAACATCGGTGAGCATTTTGGGTAGTGGTCCCAAAATGCTTGCGGGAGCCCTTCTTCCGTCTATTCCTTCCCTAATAAATTACGGCAGGAGTGTCTGACGATAGGGACTAATGCGTCCCCTTTTTCTCTATCCTATCAAAAAACTTTTCTGTGAAAAGTTTTTGATCAACCTTTTTTCAAAAAGGTTGCGGGGTCCAGGGGCAGAGCCCCGGTCGCCCGTCGCAACGGGCGAAACCCCTTCACATCAGTTTCAAGATTTCACCTATTTTTGGGATCACCGTTTTGATTTCGGGGTAATTTTCTTTTGCAGCTTTTTCCAACAGGCAAGCGTGTGATTTTGTCCACATTTGAGAATCCTTGCGTCCGTTTTCGTACAGATGGGCAAAAATCAGATTTTTCTTGGAAAAATTCAGCATATATTCCGCAACCTGTTTTGGATACTCTCCAAAGTCTGCAAGGTCGCTTCGGTCGCCCATCCAAACGTGGGCAAAGCAATAATCGGCTTGGGGCAGCTCGGGAAGGTTCTTGACGGAATAATCCCGCACGTCCGAGGGGAAAACCACGGACGGCGCGTTTTTGGCGGTTACGTAATATCCGTACGCCCTCGTTCCTTTCCCCGTGTCGGGACGAAAATGCCGT
Organism: Oscillospiraceae bacterium; assembly: GCA_015064315.1. Taxonomy (GTDB): domain Bacteria; phylum Bacillota; class Clostridia; order Oscillospirales; family CAG-272; genus UMGS1865. The sequence goes on along the minus strand of SVSL01000018.1, from coordinate 21,318 downwards.
CCTTCAAACACGCGGATCGTCAAGGGTCCTGCGTTCAGAGTATCTCCTGCTTTTACAAGGATCATCTTCTCGGGAGATATTCCATAGGAAATCGCTTTTTCTTTCATAAAATCGGGAAGGACCCATTTTGTGTCGTTGTTTGCCAGCTGACGCACCGTTGCTTCTTCAAAATGATCGGCATGAGAATGGGTGATGAGGATCAGCTCCAGATCCTTGAGCGATTCCTCTACCCCGTGCGGTGCTTTTGCAAGCTCGTAAGCGTGGCGGAAGGAGGGGTCCATGCACCAGCGGTAGCCGTTGGTGTTGAACAAATAAGAGGACGCGCCCAAAAGCGAGCAGCAGCACCCCTTGTTTTTTTTCAAAATCGAACGGGAATTTTCAAAATTGCCGTCAAAATGCTTTTGGATCTCGCGGTAAACGCGGGCGCATTGCGGCAGTGCTTCTTTCAAATATTCCACCGAACGGGAAAGGGCGGCGTAAAGATTGGAAACCTCATCCTTGAATCTTGGAAAATCCAATTCCAAATTGTAAACGCCAAAGTATTTGTAAGAAAGCCTTTCGAAAATTTCCTGCAAAGGAAGCTCATAGCTTCCCAACGGAAAATGGGTTTTGAGTCCGTTTAAAGCGTGAATATGGGTATGCACCACGCGGCTGATAAATTCCTTTGGGGGAAGCTGAAAATCCTCGCCCACGCGGTTCTTTTTCCAATAATAAGCGTAATGCCCCATATCAAAGCAGATGCCCACGTTTTTGCGGTTTGCCGCGATAACGGCATCCAGCACCGTCGCCGCGCAATCCCCCTCGCTTTTGTCGGGAAGGAGGCGGTTGTTTTCCAGCGCGACGGTTACGGGATAGCCGTGGGCGTCTCTGTAATCGGCAAGCTCGCACAGCATGGCGGCGTTGTCCCCCCTCACGGGATGGATCACCACGGTGAGTTTTTCTTGCCTCAAATTTTTCAGCACCTCGGAAATAGGAGAAAAAACCTCCTCGATCGCTGTCTCGCGGGAATGCGCTTTGGCGTGTACGGTGATCTGAAATCCGTTTTTCCAAAGCATCTCGGCAACCCGAAGCACCTCGAGAGGATCGTGGCGCAAAAATACGGTGCGAAGCTCGATGCTGTCCACGCCCAGCTCCCTCAGATTCTTTAATACTGTATTCACGTCGCCAAGCAGACCCTCTCTGCCTGCGAGCCAATCGTACGCCAAAGAAACACCGATCATTTTTTAGTTCCTCTTGATTCCCTGATAAGAATTTCTCTGATAAAGAAGCTTGTCAACGTCATTCAAAACGCTCTTTTTGTCTCGGCTCCAAAGGGGCGCGACAAGATCCTCTGCCTTGCCGTCTCCCGTGAGCCGCCCTATAACGGTATCGGGCGCAAGAAGCTCCAGCGCGTTGGCAACGAGCGTGATATATTCCTCTCTTTCCAGAGGCTTGTAACCGCCTGCCTCGAATATTTCGGCAAGACGGGTATTTTTCAAAATATGCAACAAGTGAAGCTTGACCTCGTTGGGATGGAGAGAGGCAACCCGCCTCACGCTTTCCATCATATCCGCATGGCTTTCCTCGGGAAGCCCGAAAATCAGATGCACGCCAATGCGGATCTTTGGGCTTGCCTTGCGTAACTTTTCATATCCCTTGCAAAAATCCGCAAAAGAATGACCTCGATTGATCAGCCTTGCGGTGGAATCGTGAACGCTTTGCAGACCAAGCTCCACGGTAAGCACGGTTCGCTCGGCAAGCTCCGCAAGATATTCCACAACGTCATCCGCAAGACAGTCGGCACGGGTGGCGATATTGATGCCCACAATTCCCTCCTCTGCCAGCGCCTCCTCGTACAGAGGCCTTAGCACCGAAAGGGGCGCGTACGTGTTAGAGTGCGCCTGAAAATACGCGATGCACCTCGACGTGTCCCATTTTTTAGAAAGAATCATCTTCTGCTCCCGAATCTGCTCCTTGACCGATCGGCTATCCGTCAAAGCAAAATCTCCGCTCCCTCTCCCCGAGCAATATATGCATCCGCCCGTGGAGCATCCTCCGTCGATGTTGGGACAAGTCAGTCCTGCGTCAATGGGAAGCTTGGCGCATTTCCCGCCAAATTGCTTTTTTAAATAATACGTGTAAGTGTGATACCGCTTATTGGTATCGCTGTAAAGAAAAGGATTTTTCTCAGCCTGTGTCATCTTTACTCCTTTCCTTTCTTGGGGGAGTTTCGCGCTCTGCGGAGGGCGCGGGGGGATTTCGTCGTCTGCGGACGACGACCAACGCTACGCGGCGTTGGATCCGCGCCACCTTTTGGAAAAGGTGGACGAAAACTTTTCACAGAAAAGTTTTTTATTGGTTTTGGTGCTCTGCCTCTGTCGTTAGTTGGGTTACTGGTTTCTGTTAGTTTCTATGACAGACGGAAAGATACTGCCGATAGCATTTTGGGACCGCTACCCAAAATGCTCCATGAAGTTAGTTTTCGGTGACACGGAAAACGATAAATTACGCGCAAACCCGTAGGGGCGCTTCACGAAGCGCCCGCCCGTACGGATTTGATGTTTTTTAAAACGGACGACCAATGGTCGTCCCTACGATCAACGATGGATGTAACCGTGAATTTTGCGGCTACGCTCTTTTATTCGATTTCCATCAAACCTTGTAGGGACAGGCGTCCTCGACTGTCCGGAAAGCAACAAATTTTGCTTTTTAAACGGCTATTGGTATGTAGCCACACGCAAAGCAAACGCTTTTTCTTCTCGGACCGTCGAGGACGCCGGTCCCTACAGGCAAAAAATTCAAACCGCATCAACACATCGATACGGAGCGGAAATTCCATCGTTTTCGGGGCGTCGAGGACGCCGGTCCCTACAGGAAAAAATTCAAACCGCATTGACACGCCGAACGTGCGTTTTTTCTCCGCGCAGGGGATATGGAAAATCGTTAGGAGACCCCGTCGTGCTACGCACGTCGCCCTCCCTGTGGTCGGGTTCGACTACGAAAAACATCCACCGGATATTTTTCTCCGCTCAGGGTGACACATAGACGGGATGTTCGCATTCGTTCATTCCTATTCTTTCACTAATATCGGTGAGCATTTTGGGTAGCGGTCCCAAAATGCTCGCGGGAGCTCTTCTTCCGTCTATACATTCCCTAACAAATCACGGCAGGGATAGCTGACGGTAGGGACTAAGACTTCCCCAATTTCATCTAACCTATCAAAAAACTTTTCTGTGAAAAGTTTTTCGTCCACCTTTTTTCAAAAAGGTGGCGCGGATCCAACGCCGCGTGGCGTTGGTCGCCCGTTGCAACGGGCGAAATCCCCCTCCGTTAAAACTTCAACCGATCAAGCGCGTTTTGCAGAATGATTTGCGCGGAGAGGGTGTCGATGACACCTTTGCGCTTGGAGCCGCGGGTGTTGGTTTCGTTGAGGTAGCGGGATGCGCTCATGGTGGTGAGGCGCTCGTCGATCATGGCAACGGGGACTTTTTGTTCCAGTTTTTCGTGCAGAAGCAGGGCAAATTCACGGCAGCGTTCGGCGCGGAAGCCTTCGGAGCCGTCCATATTTTTGGGAAGCCCCACAACAATAGCCCCCACTTGATGCTCTTTTGCGATTTCGGCAAGCTTGTCGGCTGTTTTTTCGATGCCGCCGGGGGAAATATATCCGATCCCCGTAGCCAGAAAGCGGCTGATATCCGACACCGCCACACCTGTGCGCGTGTCACCAAAGTCCACCCCAAGGATGCGCCCCGTGGTATTTTTCAGGTCGATGACTTGCAGTATTGTTCCATCCATGCTAACAGATCGCTCCATACTTGTTCTTTTTCGATTTCGTTGAGAATTTCGTGCCGCATAGCGGGATAGAGCTTGAGCGTAACGTTGCGCACACCCGCCGTTTCCATGCGTTCATAGACTTTTTTCACACCGCGTCCCCACGCGCCAACGGGATCTTCTTCTCCGCTCACCAGCAGAACGGGGAGCGATTGGGGAAGACGCGCGGCGTGATCCTTTTTGGAGACCCAATCCACCAGCGTGAACAGATCGTGATAGGCGCGAAGCGTGAAGACGTAGGCGCACATGGGATCGGCATTGTATTTTTCCACCACCGCCCCGTCACGCGTCAGCCAGGCATTGGGATCGCAGTTCTTTTCAAATTTTTTGTTGTAGCCGGAAAAGGCGATCTTTTTCAGCAAATTCGAGCGATGATGCTCCCCTTTGATTTTCATCAGAAGTGACGCCAAAAGCTTCCCTGCCGCCGCAGGAGTATCGGGACCTCCCGTGCCGCAAATGACGGCGGCGTGATAAAGCGCGCCGTTTCTTGCCAGCGCTTCACGGGCAATGAAGGAGCCCATGCTGTGACCAAAAAGGATCAGAGGAAGCGCGGGATGCTCTTTCTTCATTTTTTGAGAGAGCGCGAGCACGTCCTCCACCAGAAGATCGGCTCCGCCGCCCTCTGCCGTAAAGCCGAGATCATCCTCGCTTTTGGCACTGCTTCCGTGCCCTAAATGATCGTGACCAAAGACCAAAAATCCGTGCGCCGCCAAGAATTCGGCAAAGCCCTCGTAGCGCAGAAAATATTCGCACATTCCGTGGGAAATTTGCACCATGGCTTTGGGCTTTTCGGGAATTACCCGATATGCCGCGAGGGTGGTTTTTTGATCTGAGGACAGGAAAGAAAATTTTTCCATCATGCCTTGAGCGCTGCGATGGCGGCGTCCACCGTCAGCTCGCTTTCTTCACGGGTGGTAAGATCCTTGAGACGAACCACACCGCGAGAGAGCTCGTCGCCGCCCATGGTGATGACGTGGGAATATTCCTCCTTGACCGCAAAGTCGATCTGCTTGCCGAATTTTTTGCTGCCAAGGTAAACCGATGCGGTAATGCCTGCATCGCGGAGCTTTTCCACCAGCGCGATGTAGCTTTCGTAGGGGACGTCGTCAAAGCGGGTAACGAGAACCTTAATGCCGTTGCCGAATTTTTCGGGCACCAGCTTGTGGGTAAAGAGGAAGTTCTCCAGCGTTACGTCGCCCATGCCGTAGCCAACGCCCGAAACCTTGGCGTTCTTGACAAAGAGTCCTACCAGATTGTCGTATCTGCCGCCACCGAACATGGCGCGGTTGTTTTCAGGCGCGTTGTCAAAAACCTCAAATACGGTGCCGGTGTAGTAATCCAGACCGCGAATGATACCAAAATCAAAGGTGCAGAAGCGGTCAAGTCCTGTCTTTTTGAGCATTTCAAAGAGCTGGCTCAGCTCTTTGGAGCCCTGAGATTCGGGACAAATAGCGGTGGCTTCTTCAACGCCCATGGTGTAAAGAGAATCGATTTTTGCGATCTGCTCCTCGGAAAGTCCCAGCTCGATCAGCTCTTTTTCGTAAGCCTCGCGCGGAATCTTGTTCTTGCGGTCAATCACCTTGGAGACCTTGCGGCTTCCCTCGGTGTCGGTTCCCGCAATGGCGGAAATAACGTCATTGAAGAAACGGCGGTTGTTGATGTGAACCGTGAACATGGACTCATCCGCGCCGTACGCGCGCAGAATGTTGATGGCACTGATGATGCACTCCAGATCGGCTTCATAGGAATCACAGCCGAAGATATCCACGTTGATCTGCCAGAACTCGCGGAGTCTGCCGCGCTGAGGACGCTCGTAGCGGTACATATTGGGGATCGAGAACCAGCGCAGGGGGAAGTTCAATTCTCCCATTTTGCCTGCCACCATACGCGCCACGGTGGGAGTCATTTCGGGACGGATGGCAAGGTGACGCTCGCCTCTGTCAAAGAAATTATAGGTCTGCTCGCAGGCAAGCTCTTCTCCGCTCTTGGCGGCGTAAAGCTCGAGGGATTCCAGCATAGGACCGTTGTATTCGTCAAATGCGGAGTTTTCCAGAACGTCACGGATCACCCCGAAGAACCAGTTGCGCAAACGCATCTCGCGGGGGTAGAAATCTCTTGTGCCCTTGTAAGGGTTGGTAGAAAGCTTTTCGCTCATAATGGTTACCTCGTTAAAAAATATATTCCATTTTATTATAACAGAAAAGTGAAGAAAATGCAATAGGATACGGGGGATTTTTAAGAAAAAAAGAGTCTTTCGCGACTTGACAGTCGAGAAAAACTCTTTGATACAGATCGCTCAAATGATATTTGCAAGATTGATCATATGTTTGCTTGATTTTTTAGCATATTTCATTGCCGTATGTGCGCCGCCAACGTCATTTTTAACGAAAAAAATGACAAGATCCGATTGATCGATCATCCATCTGTTTTTTAATGTGATCGCGGATTTTGGATGCGCGCAGTCCACGCTCTCGGGTATGGTAATATAGTCGTAATATCTTTCATAATATGGAAGATTTGCTACTGTATATGGAAGTACCAAGGTAAGTTCATTATTTTCCTTCCCCAGTTCTCTTTGCGCACGCTTAATTACTGATGCCGCATATTCGTCAAATTCGCCGTTTCGTCCGATTAGAAAGGTTACGTATGGTTTTGTTTGTATCAGCTTTTTTATCATGGGGGCGAGGCATTCGTCTAACTGTTGCAGGTCCTTTATTTTTCGATGTCCAAAGAAAGAAACTGTAAAATTATTCATTACATTCGACCTCTTTTCAACACTATAAATACAAAAAAACAAGAAATCATATTTATAGTATATCACCAACGAGGGAAAATATCAATAGTCTATAGAAAATCTGTTTTAATATTTATAGACTATATATAAAGTAGGTGGAAGGGGGGTTTATTATGAGTGATATTGCAAAGATTGTAGGTCAACGAATCAGAAATTACAGAATGTCAAAGGGATGGAGTCAGGAAACGCTGGCGGAGCTTTCGGATTTTCATCCCACATATATCGGTCAAGTTGAGCGAGGGGAGAAAAATGCTACAATAGAAAGCCTTGAAAAAATTTCAAAGGCTTTGAACGTTCCGTTGTCAAGGCTGTTTGAAAAGCTTGGAGCCCAAGAGGAAGGAACGCGCAATATTCCCTTGGAATGCTACGAATTTCTCTCCGAAAAGACGAAAAAAGAACAAGAACAGCTTTATCGCCTTTTGCTTGAAATGGAAAAATATAAAAAGAATTGAATTTCCAAAAAGCCACCAAAGGGTGGCTTTTTGCAGGTTGTAGACCAAAGGCGTGCTGATCGTCCGATTTTCCTCAAACCTTGTAGGGGGCGACGTCCTCGACGCCCCTAAAACGAAAGAATTTTTAATTTGCAACCGGCTATGATTGGTAGCCGTTTAAAAAGCAAAATTTGTTGCTCTCCGGACCGTCGAGGACGCCGGTCCCTACAGGCAAAATGTTTAACTGCATCGGCGTATTGATATGGTGAAAAAATGGATCGTAGGGGCGATTCACTTTTCGCCCGTCCATACGGATTCAATCATTTTTAAAACGGGCGATTCATGAATCGCCCCTACGATCAAGAGGAACGGAAATCGTGGATTACACGGCTACGCTCTTTCGTTCGATTCCCCTCAAACCTTGTAGGGACCGGCGTCCTCGACGGTCCAAGAAGAAAAAGTGTTTGCTTTGCGTGTGGCTACAAATAACAGCCAAATGCAATTCCAAAATTCTTTTGTTTTTTGGACCGTCGAGGACGCCGGTCCCTACAGGCAAAAAGTTCAAACCGCATCGACACACCGATACGGAGCAAAAAACCATCGTTTCCGGGGCGTCGAGGACGTCGCCCCCTACAGGCAAAATGTTTAACCGCATCGGCGTATTGATATGGTGAAAAAATGGATCGTAGGGGCGACCATCGGTCGTCCGCCCTTAAAACGCCTAAATCCCTTAGCCGCTGTTTCTTTGACACCATAGGCGCAATTCAATTGTAGGGGTCGACGTAGCAAAGCGGCGCGAGCGTAATGAATGACACCACGGTGTGGTGTCAGAACGCGAGCGTGACCGAGTCGCAACGAGAACTCGACAACCCGAAAACGAACAAATTTCCGCTCGCAATCGACATGCTCGCCTTGTTCGACCGTAGGGGCGAACTGTGTTCGCCCGTCTCTAAACAGACGAAGCTCCTTAGCCACTTTTTTCTTTGACACCAGAGGCGCAAAGAAAAAAGTTATCAAAAAAGAAACGCCGTTTGGGGTATTTCGCCCGTTGCGACGGGCGAGGAGGGCTTCGCCCCTCCACCCCACAAGCTTTTAAAAAAGCTTGACCAAAACTTTCATACTGGGTGCAGTGCGAACATCGATAACCGACCAAAACTTTCAAACTGGGTGCAGTGCGAACATGACAAAAGAACCGCCTTCTTTTGAAAGCGGTTCTTCTTATTATACGATCTTTCCGGGATTGAGGATGTTCTTGGGGTCAAAAACAGCCTTGATGCCGCGCATCAGCTGCATGGGCGTTTCACCGTACTGGCGGTGCAGATATCCCTTCTTGGCGTGGCCGATTCCGTGCTCGCCCGAAACCAGTCCGCCCAGCTCCTGCGCCTTTTGGTACATTCTGTCAAAGCATACCTCCAGCGTCTTTTCCCACTCGGCATCGTTTAGCGCGTCGCGGCAGATGTAAACGTGCAGGTTTCCGTCGCCCGCGTGTCCAAAGCTGGGAATGCGTACGCCGATCTCCTTAGCAAGCTGATGGGTGTACTTGATGAATTCGTCTACCTGACTTCCGGGAACTACCACGTCACATTCATCCATCTCGGTGGTGGAAGCCTTGATCGCCTCCAAAAACGCGCCTCTTGCCGACCATACCGATTTCTTTCGTTCCTCGGTATCCACGATGTAAGCATCCAAAGCGCCGATCTCAAGGCAGAGGTCTGCAACGGTTTTGAGATCGTTTTCCACCTGCGCGTCGGTATTTCCGTCAAAGGTGAGCAGAATGTAAGCATCGTTCTTGGTATCGGGGAATTTCTTGCCCAGATAGCTCTCGGAGAAGAGGATGGTATCCCTCGACATATATTCGATTGCCGTGGGCGTCACCTTGGAACGGATGATCTTGGGAACCGCCTCAATGGCGCTCTTCATATCGGGGAACGGAACCAAGAGGCTGATGGAGGACTTGGGCAGGGGAACCAGCTTTAAGATCGCCTCGGTGATGATGGCAAGGGTGCCCTCTGAGCCGATGATCAGATCCTTGAGGCTGTATCCCGAGCTGTTCTTTGCCACCTTGGCACCCAGCTGCTGGATCTCGCCCGTGGGAAGCACCACGGTCAGTGCACGGACGTAGTCTCTTGTAACGCCGTACTTGACGGCTCTCATGCCGCCTGCGTTGGTAGAGATGTTTCCGCCAATGGTAGCCGATTTTTCACCGGGATCCGGGGGATAGAGAAAATCGTTCTCCTCGGCAAAGGCGGCAAGCTCCATGAGCAGCACGCCGGGCTGAACCGTAACCGTCAGGTTGTCGCGGTCCAATTCGAGGATCTTGTTCATGCCCGTGGTTTCCAAAAGGATTCCGCCCTCTATGGGTACTGCCGCTCCAACAAGACCGGTTCCGCTTCCGCGAACCGTTACGGGAATGGTGTTTTCATACGCGAATTTCATAACCGCCGCGATCTGCTCGGTGCTCCTTGCCTTGATGAGCACGTCGGGCATACGGCTAACGCCTCCCAGCTCGTCGTGGGAGTAATCGGAATTGATCTCCTCACCGGCAAAAACCGCATCGGCTCCCGCCAGAATTTTAAGGGCGTCTATCTCTTTTTGCGTGATCTGATTATACATCTGCCTTTGCCTCCTTGATCTTTGCCAGCAGTTCCGGCAGGATTTCGTTCACGTCTCCCACGATTCCGTAGTGGGCAACGTCAAAGATGGGTGCTGTGGCATCGGTGTTTACGGCAACGATGCAGTCCGAGGATTTCATGCCTGCGGCAAATTGTACCGCGCCCGAAATTCCAAGGCACAGAATGAACTTGGGCTTTACGGTTCGCCCCGAAAGACCGATCTGATGCTTGGCGTCAAGAACGTTTGCCTCCGCCAGAGGTCTTGTGCAAGCAAGAACGCCGCCCAGAGCATCCGCAAGCTCCTTTGCCATGGCGCGAAGCGATTCACTTGCAGCGCCGCGTCCTACGGCAACGATGACATCGGACTCGGAAATATCAATATCCTTGGGCTTTTCCACCGAAGACAGGATCTCGATACCGCTCTTGAGCATCTCGGGCTTGACGGTCATGGAGATCACCTCGCCGTGGGGATCGTCCACGGGCTTGGGCTCGGAAAAGACCTTATATCTTGCGGTGCAGAACTGAGGACGGTGGTTGGTGGAAATGATTTGCGCCATGATGTTGCCGCCAAATGCGGGACGGATCTGCACAAGATCGGTATTTTCCTTCATTTCCAGCACCGTACAGTCGGCGGTAAGACCCGCGTGGCATCTTGCGGCTACGCGAGGCGCCAGCTGGCGTCCCAGATTGGTTGCGCCCACCAGAATACTGGAGGGCTTGATTTGCTCGATGAAATCATAGAATGCGGCGGTGTAAGTCTCTACGCGGAAATCCTTCAGCGCGGCATCATTGTAAACGAACACCTTATCCACGCCGTAGCGGAGCAGCTGATTTGCGAATTTTTCCACGTTGGCACCGATGAGCAGGGCGTAAACGGGATGGTCTATCACGGCGGCAAGCTCTCTTGCCTTTCCAATCAGCTCGTAGGTTACGCGGTGGATCCTTTCGCCATCGTGGTCGGCGTAAACGCAAACGCCTCTCCAAAGGGATTTATCCAGCTTTTCGCCGGCAGGCTCTTCTTCCACAAATTCCACCACGCCTGCAGGTCCCTTGCGCACGCACATCTTGCACATCTTGCAAGCCGAATTGATCTCCAGCTTGCCGTCGGCATAAGAGAACGCGCCAAAGGGGCAGAGCTTTCCAAGGGTAGCGGCGTTTTCATCCGTTACCAGATTTTGATTGATCTTTAAGTATCCCATGTCTGCCTCCTTAAATGAGCTTGCGCGCGGTGATCAGATCGAAAAGCCCCTGCGTTTGCTCGGCGGCGCTTCCCGTGATGCTATGCTTCTCGGTGTTCTTCTCGGGCGGGAAGATTCTCTCCACCTGAGTTGCCGAGCCGTTCAAACCGTAATGGTTGGCGTCCTGATCGGCAAAATCGGCAAAAGAAAGGAAAGAGACCATGTCCTCCGTAACGGTCTGTCTTCTCTTGTAAGAAGGCAAACGGGGGGTATTGACGTCGCTTTCCATGGAAAGCAGACAAGGAAGCTTGACCCTCTGGGTCACCACGCGGTTGTCCAGTGACGTTACCACGGTGATGCTATCCTCCTCCACGCTCTCAACGGACAGCACGTTGGAAAGATTGGGAATGCCCAGATATTCCGAAACCTCTGCGCCCACCTGCGCGGTGTCTCCGTCGGTGGTCTGTTTGCCGCAAAGAATGAGATCGTAATTGCCCATTCTCTCAATGCCCTGCGACAGTGTATAAGCGGTGGCAAGCACGTCGGCTCCAGCGAATTTACGGTCGGAAAGCACGGTGCCACCCTCGGCTCCCATGCAGATCGATTCCTCGATCACGCGTCTTGCCTGAGGGGGACCCATGGTGATGGTTTTTACGCTTCCCCCGTATTGCTCGGTAAGCGTCAACGCCTGCTCAATGGCATATAAATCGTAAGGGTTCATCTTTCCCGCAACACCGTCGCGCTTGAGTACGCCGGTAACGGGATCGACCTCCACGTGATTGGAGCCCGGAACCTGCTTGATGCAAACTAAAATATTCATGCTTCGATCCTTTCTGCTCTCGATTCCATAATTAGAATCTTGTTCATTTTCTTCCAGTTTATATTATATCATCCATTTTGGTAAAAGTAAATAGAAAAACCGCCTCCGTTTTTTGCAATTTTGTAAATATTTTGTCAAAACCTTGACAAAGGGGATTTCGTCGTCTGCGGAGAGTGTGGGGGGATTTCGCCCGTTGCGACGGGCGACCAACGCCGCGCGGCGTTGGATCCGCGCCACCTTTTGAGAAAAGAAAACGTGCAAGCACGTTAACGAAAACTTTTCACAGAAAAGTTTTTTTATTTGTTTTGGTGCTCTGCCTCTGTCGTTAATTGGGTTACTGTTTTCTGTTAGTTTTTCAAACGGACGGGAAGAATAGCTCCCGCGAGCAGCTGGGGGCCACTACCCCATCTGCTCCACAAAGTTAGTTTGCGGTGACACAAAAATGATAAATTACGCGCAAACCCGTAGGGGCGCTTCACGAATCGCCCGCCCGTACGGATTCGATATTTTTTTAAACGGGCGATTCGTGAATCGCCCCTACGATCAAGAGGAACGGAAATCGTGGATTACACGGCTACGCTCTTTTGTCCGATTTTCCTCAAACCTTGTAGGGACCGGCGTCCCCGACGGTCCGGAAACGAAAGAATTTTTAATTTGCAACCGGCTATGATTGGTAGCCGTATAAAAAGCAAAATTTGTTGCTTTCCGGACCGTCGAGGACGCCGGTCCCTACAGGCAAAAAATTCAAACCGCATCAACACGCCGATACGGAGCGAAGACCTTATCGTTTCCGGGGCGATTCAAGGCTATCGCCGTGTCCGTTTATGGAGATTCAATTTTTCACCAATGGGCAATTTTTCGAAAGGCTCCCCTTGGGGGGAGCTCCCACCGCAGGTGGGTGAGAGGGGAATAAGGTAGGGGCGACTGCCACGCTTGCGTGGTGTTTGGTCGTCCGCCTGTAAAAAATCTTGACGTTGAAAAAACGGGCGATTCATGAATCGCCCCTACGATCAAGAGGAACGGAAATCGTGGATTACACGGCTACGCTTTTTCGTTCGATTCTCTTCAAGTCTTGTAGGGACCGGCGTCCCCGACGGTCCATGAAGAAAAAAGCACTTGCTTTTTATATGGCTATTGGTATGTAGCCGGACACGAATTAGAAATCCTTTGATTTTGGACCGTCGAGGACGCCGGTCCCTACAGGCAAAAAATTCAAACCGCATCAACACGCCGATACGGAGCGAAAACCTTATCGTTTCCGGGTCGTCGAGGACGTCGACCCCTACAGGCAAAAAAATCAAGCCGCATCGATACGCCGATACGGAGTGGAAATTCTTTCGCTTCCGGACCGTCGAGGACGCCGGTCCCTACAGGCAAAAATTCAAACCGCATCGATACGCCGCTACACCTTCTTCAACTAACATCGGTGAGCATTTTGGGTAGCGAAGCGGCGCGAGGGGGATGAATAACATGCCGGGGGCATGTTAGAACCCGAGCGTGACCGAGTCGCAACGAGAGCGGTCCCAAAATGCTCGCGGGAGCTATTCTTTCCGTCTGTCCATGCCCTAACAAATCACGGCAGGGATAGCTGACGGTAGGGACTAAGACTTTCCCAATTTCATACAACCTATCAAAAAACTTTTCTGTGAAAAGTTTTTCGTCCACCTTTTTTCAAAAAGGTGGCGCGGATCCAACGCCGTGTAGCGTTGGTCGCGCTCCGCAGAGCGCGAAACTCCCCCCTTTGCGTAAACTAAATTCATGGAGCATTTTGGGTAGTGGCCCCCAGCTGCTCGCGGGAGCAAATCTTCCGTCTGTCCATTCCCTAACAAATCACGACAGGGGTGTCTGCGGATCGGGACTAAGACTTCCCTAATTTCATCTAACCTATCAAAAAACTTTTCTGTGAAAAGTTTTCGTCCACCTTTTTCAAAAGGTGGCGCGGATCCAACGCCGCGCGGCGTTGGTCGTCGTCCGCAGACGACGAAATTTCCCCCCACGTCCTCCGCAGAGGGCAAAAAAACACATCCGTGAAGGGGGAGCCGTTCACGGATGTGAGGGGAAGGTTATTCGGGATCGGATTTTGAGAGGTAGGCTTGCGTTACGTCACGCACGATGCTTTCGCGCAGGATCTTTTGCGAGGAATTTTTGGGAAATTCTTCTTTGCGGATCAAGAAGGTGGTAATGCGTTTATATGGGAGCAGCTTTCCGTTGACCTCGGAGACTGCTTTTTTCATTTCCAGACGCAGGCGTTCTTCGGAGTAATTCACCCCGTAGGCGGCTTCTATTTTTTCAAAATCGGGATAGATCACCGCCACGATGTCGAGGGATGCTTTCTTTGCTCCGCGACAGCCCACAATGAGCGCTTCTTTTACAAAGGCGGTTTTGTTCAGGTGATATTCCAGCTCTTCGGGGAAGACGTTTTTTCCGCCTGCGGTGACGATAAGGTTTTTCTTTCGTCCCACGACGTACAAAAAGCCGTCTTCATCTATGAAACCGAGATCGCCCGTATAGAGCCATCCGTCGCGGATGATTTCAGCCGTTGCTTGCGGGTTTTGATAATATCCCAGCATGACGTTGTCGCCGCGGAAGCGGATCTCGCCAATGCCGTCGCCTTGCGCCTCGTAGATATCGAGAAGGGTGTTGGGGGTAGCGAGTCCCGCCGATTTGTCACGGAAAAAGCCGTTGCGGTTGATGGCAACCAAAGGCGCGCATTCGGTGAGCCCGTAGCCTTGATAAGCGGAAAAGCCCAGCTCGCGCAGCTTTTTGATCACCTCCGGATCGGCGGAAGCTCCGCCCGAGATCAGCGCGCGCAATCTGCCGCCAAGGCTCTTGTGAATATCGGCAAAGAGCTTCTTTTTGGCGGCGGGACGAAGCTTTTCGGATACGGCGGTATCGGTGATGGAAACGGCAAGCTTGATCTTGCTTTCCATCCCGTTTTTGCGGAGCGTGGATTGAATTTTGCGGTACAGGGTGTCCAAAAACAGGGGGACGCAGAGAATGACCGTGGGGCGTACCTCACGCATATTTTTCATCACGTAGCGCAGACCCTCGGAAAACGCGATCTCGGCACCGCGGGACATGGGACAGAGAAATCCGCAGGTGGACTCGTAGGCATGGTGCAGAGGAAGGATCGAAAGAAAAACGTCCTTCTCGTCAATATAAAACATTCTGCACATTTCGGAGATATTGAAGCAGAGGTTGCGATGGGAAAGCATAACTCCCTTCTCTTCCCCCGTGGTTCCCGAGGTGAACAGGAGCGCGCACATGGCGGACGGGTCAATGGGATGATCGAGATAGCATCGGTCATTTGCGGCAAGCAGTCGGCGTCCCTTTTGTAAGAGTTGTTTCAAGGATGAAAAAGGAATTTTTTCCACCGATTCGGGCAACGCCTCCAGCTTTTGAGAAAGCTCGTCGCCAAAGATCACAGCAGACGCCTCGGAAAGCTCCGCAAATCTGCCGATCTCCTCGGCGGAAAGCTCTCTGTCAAGGGGGACTACCACGCCAAGGCAGACACACGCCATATAGGAAAGTGTCCACGCATAGCAATTTTTGCCTATCAAAAGGATTTTTTTGCCCTGCAAGCCCATTTGGCAAAGTGCCGTACCAAGGGCATCCGTGTCGCGGCAGAAGTCCGCGTAGCTGAATCGACGGTAAAAATCGGTCTGCTTTTGGTAAAACAGAGTCTTTCTTCCCCATTTTTTCGCCGTGGCGTGATACATCTCCTTTAAATTTTCATACACCGTTACCGAATAATTCCGATACGACATCTATTTCATCCTCCCTTCTACTCCCCATTCTTCATTATTCATCATTCACTATTCATTATTCATTATTCATTATTCATTATTTTTATTTACCCGCGGTCAACGGTAACCACGGTAAAATACGAGGGATCCAGGCGGCTGATCTTATCCGCCACCTGCTGCTTGATCTCTTCGTCGCTCTTTTTGATCTCAAAGGGAACGGCGATATCAAAGATCAGATTGGTATGGGTGGCACCCTCCACAAATCGGAAATCGTGGATGCGCAGGGAGGGATCGATCTCTCTGACCGCCGCCTCTACCAAAGGCTTCAAGGTGTTGATGCGCGCGTCATCGGTGACCACGGGATCCATATGGATGGTTGCCTCAATGCCGCAATTTCTTCGCAGCTCACGTTCGATGTTATCAATCATATCATGGCTGACGAACACGTCCACCCTTCCGTCCACCTCCACGTGCAAGGCCGCAATGACGTGACCGGGGCCGTAATTGTGCACCGTCAGATCGTGAATACCGATGACCCCATCGTATTTTAAAACCGTGCTGTTGATATTTTCCACGATCTCTTCCGCAGGGGCTTCACCGAGGATGGAATTTTTGGTTTCGTTCAGAATTTTAAGCCCTGCCACCAGAATCAGGACGGCAACGATGACGCCCATATAAGCATCCAGATTGATGGTCAAATGGGGGAACAGGAGCAGTAAAAGCGTTGCAATCAGAACACCTGTGGTGGAAAAAACGTCGGAAAGGCTATCCTGCGCCGTGGCTCTCATCACCGAGGAATTGATGCGTTTTCCAATGCGGTTGTTAAAGAGTGCCAGCCAAAGCTTGAAAAGAATAGAGCCGAGAAGCACCCAAACCGCCAGCCAGCTTTTTTCGGGAAGCTGGGGGTGGATGATCTTATCGACGGATTCCATGAGCAGATCCAAGCCGATATGGAGGATCAAGAAAGAAACGATCATGGATGCCACGTACTCAATGCGCGCGTGCCCGAAGGGGTGCTCGCGGTCGGCGGGCTTTGCCGAAATGCGGAAGGAGATCAGGGAAATGATCTGCGAGCCCGCATCGGAAAGATTGTTCACGGCATCCGCCACAATGGAGACTGCTCCAAAAAGCGTTCCTACCAAAAACTTGGCGGCGAACAGAAGAAGATTTAAAAGAATGCCCACAATGCTGACCAGCGTTCCGTATGCCGAGCGCACGTGGGGGTCGGTGGTGTTTTTGTGATCCTTTACAAAGATCTTACAAAGTAAATCGGTCATGAATAATCGTCCTTTTTCGTATCGGTATTGCTTTTATTCTGCGGCGTTCATCGTTTCCAGCTCGCTGTCGGTTAAAGACAGCTCCAAGCCGCAAAGATTTTCCTTGAGGTGCGCGGGGCTTGCGGAAAAGAGGGGAATCACACGGGGAAATCCCTGACATCTGTGCAAATTGGTCAGCCACGCCACCACGATGGCGCTGGGCGTAACGCCCTTTTCCCTTGCCATAGAGCGGATCAGCTCCATGCGTCCTCCGCTCTCGTAATCGGCGGGGAGTCTTTCGGAATTTTCGTACGCGCCCTTACACAGGCAGGAATATGCCACCAGAGGCATTTTCTTATCGCAAAGAAAGCGCATCCGCTCGCGGTTTACCGCCTCGTTATAGGCATACTTGGGGGCTGCGCCGAATTTGGGGTTCAGATACGTGAAGCGTTGCTGCATGACGGTGTAGGGAGTAAGTCCCTTTTCCCTTGCCAAAAGATTTGCCTCGGCAAGCCGCCAAGTGTCAAAATTGCTGGCGCCGAGGTTGCGAACCTTTCCCTTTTTGATCAAGGAATCAAACGCCTCCATCGTCTCCTCCAAGGGAGCTTCGGGATCGTCGGTATGAGCGTAATACAGATCCACGTAGTCGGTTTTCAGCTTGCGAAGGCTTTGATCGATCCAGTATTCGATCTGTTCCTTTTTCAGCCCTGCGCCCTCTCCGTGGCGGTCAAAGCCCACCTTGGTTGCCAGCACCACGCGGTCGCGGCATCCGCGATCCCGCAGGTATTCGCCCAGCAGAGTTTCGCTTTCGTCGCCCGTGCCTGCCCAATGGGCGTAATTGTTGGAGGTATCAATGAAATTGCCCCCCATCTCCAAAAAGAGATCCAGGCATTCGTAAGCATCTCTTTTGGAAACCGTGGTTCCAAACATCATAGCGCCCAGCGCCACCTCGGAAACCGAAAGCCCGTTGGGAAGAAGTATTTTTTTCATGGTAGTTGTCCTTTCGATGAGTAGGGGTCGACAGTCCTCGACGCCCCGAAAACGAACGAATTTTCGCTCGCAATCGACATGCTCGCCTTGTTCGACCGTAGGGGCGACCATTGGTCGCCCGCCCTTAAATTGCCTAAATTCCTCAGCCACTTTTCTTTTTGACACCATAAGCGCAATTCAATTGTAGGGGGCGACGTAGCAAAGCGGCGCGAGCGTAATGTATGACACCACGGTGTGGTGTCAGAACGGGAGTTTGCCGATGGCAAATCTCCTTGTGACACGAGTCGCAACGAGAACTCGACGACCCGAAAACGAACAAATTTCCGCTCGCAATCGACATGCTCGCTTTGTTCGACCGTAGGGGCGAACTGTGTTCGCCCGCCGTTAAACAGACGAAACTTCTTAGCCACTTTTCTTTTTGACACCACAGGTGTATTGCCCGTAGGGGCGACCATTGGTCGCCCGCCGTTAAACAGACGAAACTTCTTAGCCACTTTTCTTTTTGACACTATAGGCGTATTGACCGTAGGGGCGAACTGTGTTCGCCCGCCGTTAAACAGACGAAACTTCTTAGCCACTTTTCTTTTTGACACCACAGGTGTATTGCCCGTAGGGGCGACCATTGGTCGCCCGCCCTGAAGCAGGCGAAAATCCTTAGCCACTTTTCTTTTTGACACCATAGGCGCAAAAAGAAAAGTTTACAAAAGAAAAACGCCGAGGATGTTTCGCGCTCTGCGGAGCGCGAGGAGGGCTTCGCCCCTCCACCCCACAAGCTTTTGAAAAAGCTTGACCAAAACTTTTCACATTGGGGTTTGTGTGAACAGGGGGGTTATTTCATTCTCTCAATGATGTCATCCTGCAATTTCTTGCAGATGTCAACGAAAATTCCGCTGTATCCCGTAACGCGTACCCGCAAATCTCGGTATAATTCGGGATTCCTCTGCGCCTCCATCAGTTCCTTTGCATCCAGAACGCTGACCTGCGCGTGAAGACCGCCGCGATTGAAATAAGTTGCCAAAAGAGCGGAAAAGGTGTTTTTTCCGTCCTCTCCCTCAAACTGACTCGGATTGAGATCCAGATTCAACGCCCCCGAAACCAAGCCGTCCTGAGGGAGCCGAAGCATATCGTTGAACATTGCCGTAAGTCCGTTGACACAAGCCCCGTTGGAGGGTCTTGTGTTTTGGGAAAAAGGAGTGTGTGCCGTTCTTCCGTTGGGAGTGGCACCAAAGGTCTCGCCGTATTTCAAATGCCAGGTATCGCTCTGCATACAAGGGATCAAAAAGAGCCGCTCCTTTTCAAAATAGGGCTTGTTCTTTTGGATGATCATATCACACGCCGTGTGTGAGAGCCTTTCCGTATGCCTTGCCGAAAGAGGGGTGTCCATGCCGTATTTGTCGGCGCGTCGGCAAAGAGAAAGCACCTCGGGGTAGCCTTCAAAATTGGCATCCACCGCATCCGTCAGCCTTTTCAGCGTCAGCTTTTTCTCCGTAAACACCAGCTGATCCACCGCGATGAAGCAATCGGCAACCGTTCCGAACATTTGGAAGGAGCCCAATCCAAAGTGATATTTGGCGCCTGCCGAAAAACATTCGCCGCTTTCCAGAGAGCCTCTTAGGAAGCAATCGGTAAAGCTGATGGCGGAGGAAGGCTTTCTTTTTCGAATCGAAAGCTCACGGGAAAAGAACGCCAGCTTGCGCTCGAAAAAGTCCCCCATGCGCGCAAAAAAGGCGGTGTAAAAATTCTCTATGGAGACCGATTCGGGGTCCTTTTTGGAAAGCTCGCGCAAAATTTCCACAAAATCCTCGGGCCAGCTGTGAGGACTGTTGGCTCTCATAGGGGATATTTTTTGCTTCCGCTGCTTTTCTTCCTCCGACATCCCGCTGTCATAGTGCCAGCTGTGGGGCGAGCTGTTCATCCAGCCGCCCATATCTCCCGGGGAGCACCAGTTGCATCCGAAATGCGCGTAGTGTCGGGCATCCTCCGGAGGAAGTCCGATGCGGCGGAAGGTATTGATCACGTTGGCATCGTTGTAAAACATCAAGGATGCGCCGGCAAGCGCCTTTTCAGAGAGAATCTTCCACAGGCGCGGCGCTTTTTCATTCATTCCCCCCACGTAGCGAACCACTACCACGGGGTTCTTGAATGCGGGAACGATGCACTCTGCAAAGAGCTCAGTCAGCTCGTTTGCGGCAAGCTGCTCCTTTTCGTCACTTCCTGCCAGAAGCAGATACTGCGGCGCATCAAAATTGGGGATGCGCTTGAAGGTGGTGCTGTTGGTTTCGTCTCCCAGCTGATGCTCACCGCGTCCCATGATCAGATTGTGCTTGCAGTAATAGTCGGTGATATATTCCCTCGCTCTCTCGCGGGTGAGGATTCCATTTTTCAGATCCCCCTCATAGAAGGGGGCAAGCAGCTGATCGAGTCTGCCTACCGTAAGGGTGGGATTTTCCGAAATATAAGCGCAGTTGATCAAGGTCACGGTCCAAAGCAGCTGAAGCGCCGATGCAAAGCTATTGGGCTTGGAGCAAGCGGCGATGCGGAGATTGTTTGCCACCTCTGTCATGCCCTTCTCTTTTGCCGCATCGGCATAGCGAAGCAGGTAGGCAATGATGGTGTCATAAACCTCCTTGATGGCGGTGAGGAAGATCCTCTTATCCTTATCCGTCTCGTTTTCTATGCGAGAAAGCACCCTTTGGCGCAATCCCGTCAAGCCCTCCTCCAAGAGCATATCCCAGGAATAGGTACAGTGTCCCGAGGAGAAAAACAGAGTTTTTCCGAGATAATCGGGGTGCTTGATAAAGGCTTGAAACAGTTCCTCCTCGTCGGCGGTAAGCTCTCTGTCCACGCATCTGCCGGCAAGCAGGTCGTACTCCTCCACGGGAACCGACACGCGCGACAAAAGCGCATTCAAAACCTTGGAAAAACGTATAGGAAGGGGAAGCTCCTTGTGAGAGGATTTGAGCTCGTTGAGAATGAGAAACCGCTCCGCTGACGTGGCAAAAATCGGCTTTTGTGTCAGCGACCACATGGCTTCCTGGATATTTTGTTCCATGATTTGGTTCCTCCTATTACGGATAGGCAATTCAAGAATCGTTCGCTCTTAAAATACGAATATTCCACAAACGGGAGACCACAGGTCTCCCCTACGGGAAAATGATGATATTTCGCCATATAATCGACATGCTCGCCTTGTTCAACCGTAGGGGCGCTTTACGAAGCGCCCGCCGTTAAACAGGCGAAGATCCTTAGCCGCTTTTTCTTTGACACCATAGGCGCAATTTAATTGTAGGGACCGGCGTCCCCGACGGTCCAAAAAGCAACAAATTTTGCTTTTTATACGGCTATTGGTATGTAGCCATACGCAAAGCAAACGCTTTTTCTTCTCGGGGCGTCGAGGACGTCGCCCCCTACAGGCAAAAAATTCAAACCGCATCGGCGGATTGATATGGTGAAAAATTTGATCGTAGGGGCGACCATTGGTCGCCCGCCGTTAAACAGGCGAAGCTCCTTAGCCACTTTTTTCTTTGAAGCCATAGGCGCATTGATTGTAGGGGTCGACGTAGCAAAGCGGCGCGAGGGGGATGAATAACATGCCGGGGGCATGTTAGAACCCGAGCGTGACCGAGTCGCAACGAGAACTCGACGACCCGAAAGCGAAAGAATTTCCACTCCGCATCGGCG
>SVSL01000017.1 GCA_015064315.1 Oscillospiraceae bacterium | reverse complement strand
TTCCGTATAGATCCTATTTTTCAGAGGCGCGCCCGAGGAAAACTCATTCCAGAACACCACGGGAGCGTCCTGCCAGCCTCCACGGTACCAATAGGGCTGAATGCCCACACCGTCCCCGCAGGAAAGCAGGGTCATATCGCCGTAGGAAAGCTCCTCCTTCTCCAAAGGACTGCGCATAAAAACGCCCTTTTCCAACCCTTGATTGAAGCCTCCCTCAAAAGGATTTGCCACCGAGAACGCCGCGCAAAATTCGACGTTTTCCTCCGACGTGTTAAGAAATTCCACCTCAAAGAACGCCGCCGGCAGACTTGACGCAAAGGCATCGTGAGGGATCATGGGATTGAAGGCGCGAAGCTTTACGGCAGCCGGAAAATCCGCATCCTTGAAGGTGATCTCCGCTACGGGAAACTCCCCCTTGAACTCGCATTCCGAAAAATGGGAATATCCGCACATGCTCTCGCACGCAGGTCCAAAGCCGTAGCCGTGAAAGGTCTTTTTTTCGTACTGTCCCATGTAATTTCCGGGCAGATCTCCGCAAAGAACCTTGGCGATCACGCTACCGTCCTGCCGTTTGGCGCGTACCGCAAGGTGGGAATATCCGTTGATGCTTCCCTTAGCGGGGCGATTGAAGATCTCCCAATCCACGAGCCTTCCGTTGCCCGCAAGACCGATGGATCCCGTACCGATTCCGCCAATGGGAAATGAGATGCAATTTTGTTTTGAGCCCTTGTAGATCATACCGCGCGCCCTCCAAGCATTTCGTTGGTCTTATGATACCTTCTTTTTGAAAAAAAGTCAAGTCCTTTTATAAATTTTCTTGACAAACCCATCCTTCAAATGCTATAATGAATGCGGAAATACAAGAGAAAAGGAGGTTGCCGATATGAATGAAAAGCCCGACCTGTGCATCACGTACGATTCCCCCGTGACCCTGCTCGCGGGCGTGGGAAAGGTACGCGCCTCTGCCTATGCGAAAATGGGAATTTTTACCCTTGGTGACCTGCTCCGCCACTACCCCCGCGCCTACGAAAACCGCGGTGACGTGCGGCTTCTGACCCAAGCCCCCGCCGAAGGAAAATGCGCTCTGATTCTGACGGTTGCCACCGAGCCTCGGTGCGTACGCCTGAGAAGTCACAAGTCCTTTTTAAAATTCCGCGCCTTTGACGACAGCGGCTCCTGCGAGATCGTTTATTTCAATCAGGATTACCTCAAGAGCACCTTCCCCACAGGCTCGGTCTTCCGCTTTTACGGCAGGGTCGAGCGAAGCGGAAGCAAATATTCCATGGCATCCCCCGTGTTTGAGCCTTGGACGGAATTTGCGTCCCTGCCCCCCTTTGCGGCGGTCTACCGACTGACCGAGGGACTTTCCGCCAAGCAGATCGCCAAGGACGTCTTGGCGGCGCTTTCCCTGCTTGCGGCATCCGGCACAGACCCGCTCCCCGCCTTTTTACGGGAAAAGAGAGGGCTTTGCACCCTTTCCTTTGCCGAGCGGAACATCCATCTGCCCGAAAGCCGCGAGAGCCTTGCCCTTGCGCGCAAGCGGCTTGTTTACGATGAATTCTTCTATTTTTCCTTGGGTGCCGCCATGTCGCAACGGGCGACAAAATCGGCGGGTGCGCCCAAATGCGAGAACAACGATCTGACGGTGTTTCTCGGAAAGCTCCCCTTTGCGCTGACGGGAGCACAAAAGCGCGCCATTGACGACATCAAGCGAGATATGGCAACCGATATCCCCATGAGCCGCATTCTGGTGGGTGACGTGGGCTGCGGAAAAACCGTTTGTGCCGCCGCCGCCATGATGCTTGCCGTGCAAAACGGAAGACAGGCGGCTCTCATGGCGCCCACCGAGATTCTTGCGCGCCAGCACTACGCCGATCTCGCCCCCCTGTTCAAGGAATTGGGGTACGATTGCGCATTGCTCATCGGCGCCACCTCTGCCGCCGAGAAAAAGCGGATCAAGGCATTGCTGAGCAATCCCCATCCCGCTCTGCGGCTTCCTCTTGTCATCGGCACCCACGCCCTGCTTTCGGACGGTGTGGAATTTGCCGCTCCCGGGCTTGTCATCACCGACGAGCAGCACCGCTTCGGCGCGCGACAGAGGGCTCTTCTATCCGAAAAAAACACCCACGCCCATTTGTTGGTCATGAGTGCCACGCCCATCCCCCGTTCCCTTGCGCTGGTTCTGTACGGAGATCTGGACCTCTCCAAGATCGACGAGATGCCCCCCGGACGTCAGCGTGTGGATACCTTTGCGGTCAACGAATCCTACCGCGCGCGGCTCAACGCCTTTATCGATAAGCAAATCCGGGAGGGCGGTCAGGTCTACGTGGTCTGCCCCGCCATTGAGGAGCAGGAAAACGCCTGCGACGAGTTCCCTCTTTACGACCTTCTCGACAACGCTCCCCTGCCCGAAAAAGACCCACGTCCCCCCTTAAAAGCGGCAATTTCCTACGCCAAGGAGCTTCAGGAGCGGTTCCCACAGCATCGCGTCGCCTTTCTGCACGGCAAGATGAAGAGCGGTGAGAAGGATGTGATCATGCAGGACTTTTCCGAGGGCAAAATCAACGTCCTCGTCTCCACCACCGTCATTGAGGTGGGTGTGAACGTTCCCAACGCGTGTCTGATGATCGTGGAAAACGCCGAACGCTTTGGACTTTCCCAGCTCCATCAGCTCCGTGGACGCGTGGGACGCGGCAAACGGAAATCCTACTGCGTTCTGGTTACGGGCGGCACCGACGACGTGGGCGAGCGCTCCCGTGCCCGTCTTGACACCATGCGCACCACCTATGACGGCTACGCCATTGCCGAGCAGGATCTGATCCAGCGCGGCCCCGGTGATTTTCTGGCATCCGCCTCCGACGGCTCGGTACGGCAAAGCGGCGGACTCTGCTTCCGTCTTGCCGACGCGGGCGAGGACGTTTCCATCCTCACCGATGCCACCGCCGATGCGCGGGCATTGCTCGCCTCCGACGGTGCGCTGAAAAACCATCCCCTTCTCGCACGCCGCGTGCAGGAGACCTTTTCCATTGACAGCGGACTGATCAGCTGATCAAAAAATTCGACAGCATTCTATCACAAACCTCCTTCCCCGGCATAAAATGATAACAGAGAGCGGGAGACGGGCAAAAATCGACGCCTGCCGACTCTCAGATCATCAAGGAGGAACGATCATGAATAACTGCTTCTGCAATCTGTTCGATGACAACTGGATCTGGCTGATCATCATTGCCATTCTTTTGATTTCCTGCTGCTGCAACTGATTCCCGATAACCCAAAAAGAGAGCCGCGCAAACGCGCGGCTCTCGCTGTTTATGGGATCATGCTTTTTCAAGCTGTGGGGATTCCCGTCATAAACGTCCGTAAAAACGCATACAGTAATTTCAGAACTGCTTTTTCAGCTGCTCCAGGCAATCGGCGCAGATGCGCTTGTCCTGAAAGCTCACAATGCGATCCACGTTCTTGCAAAAGATACAGCCGGGATGATATTTTTGCAAAACGATGCGATTTTCATCGGTGAAGATCTCAAGCGAATCTCTCACCTGAATATCCATGCTCTGACGGATCTCCGCGGGAAGAACGATTCTTCCCAATTCATCTACCTTACGAACCATGCCTGTTGATTTCATCTTGTTTCTCCCTTTTTCCCTTTGATATTGCATTTATTTTTAGGATACGACAAAAGAGTCGTTTTTTCATCTGCGTAAAATATTATAATCGATTTCTTTATGGATGTCAATAGCTAATTTTGGAAAATTTTGTCAAATCCGCAAAAAACTTTCCGACAAAAAATGACACGCGAAAAAATCTCCCTGAGAATTTTTTGTTTTTCCGTAAAATGCTGTTTTTTGTACGAAAAGCTTGGCAAATACTAATCCGACGAAAAGGATCGGAGGAAAAAGAATGATCAAAGGTGCGCAAAAACAGCTGATCGTGGTGAGAACCCAAAGCAGCCCCTATTTTGATGAGGCGTACTTTGTTTTGAGGCGGGAGATCGAATCTCAAAAGCATAAAAAAACCGATATTCTCAAGGAAGCCAACCGCATTCTGGAGGAAAGCACCCTTTCTTATCAGTCACCGCAAAAAAAGAAAAGCAAGCATTTTCTTTTGTGGTTTCTGGCGGGAATCCTCTGCGGCGGCATCTGCGCGCTCGCGCTTTGCTTCCTGCTTTTTTGATGCTTTTTTGCAGAACGGATGTGCATTTTTTGAAAAATCGGGCAATTTTTCATCACGCTATTGACTTTTCGGCGATTGTATAGTATAATAAACGCGTTATATGAGACCGTTTTGCATCGGTGCTTTGCGACAAGCCTCCGATGCCTTTGCGAATATCATATCAGACCGCTGACTCCGGGACGTGCGTGGTCCCCGAGGAGGAGGTCGGTTTTGGCTTGCAGTCTTTCCCACGGAAGGACTACGGCTTTTTCTGCCGTCCTTGGCAAGCCCTTCGGTTACATCCCCCATTTTTGAAAGAAAGGAATTCAGAATGCCAAAAAAACAAAAGAAAGTAAAACCTACGGGTAAGGTACGCATTATTCCCTTGGGTGGCTTGGGTGAGGTCGGCAAAAACATGACCGCCATTGAGTACGAGAATGAAATGATCGTCATCGATTGCGGCATCGGCTTCCCCGATGAGGATATGCCCGGCATTGATCTGGTGATCCCTGATTTTGCCTATCTGGAGGCGAACAGTGATAAGCTGCAGGGTGTTCTTCTGACCCACGGTCACGAGGATCACATCGGCGCCATTCCCTATTTGCTCCGCACCGTCAATCCCCCCATCTTCGGCACGCCGCTGACCTTGGGAATCATCCGCAACAAGCTGCAGGAGCACCTTCTGCCGTGGAACCCCGATCTGCGAACCGTGAATGCGGGAGATCGCATCAAGCTGGGCTCCTTTGAGGTGGAATTCATCCACGTCAACCACTCCATCGCCGACGCCTGCGCCCTTGCCATCCGCACGCCCCTGGGAACCATCGTTCACACGGGTGACTTCAAGCTGGACACCTCCCCCATTGACGGAGAGATGATGGATATTGTACGCCTTGGAGAGATCGGACGGGAGGGCGTTATGATGCTTCTCTGCGAGTCCACCAACGCCGAGCGTCCCGGTCACACCCCCTCCGAGAAAAAGGTGGGCGCTTCTCTGGAGTATATCTTCTCCACCCACGAAAAGAAGCGTATTATCATTGCCACCTTCTCCTCCAACGTACACCGCGTACAGCAGATCATTGACACCAGCATCCGCCACAAGCGCAAGGTCGCCATTACGGGACGCAGTATGCTCAATATCGTCAGCGCCGCCACCGAGCTGGGATACATGAAGATCCCCTCGGGAGTTCTGGTGGATCTGAACGATATCAGACGCTACAAGCCCGGCGAGCTCACGCTGATCACCACAGGTAGCCAGGGCGAGCCCATGTCGGCACTCTACCGCATGGCGTTTTCCGACCACTCTCAGGTAATGCTGGACGCCAACGATCTGGTGGTGCTCTCCGCCAGCGCCATCCCCGGCAACGAAAAGCTGGTGGGACGCATCATCAACGAGCTTTCCAAAAACGAGGTGGAGGTTCTCCACGACGCCGTGGTGGAGGTTCACGTTTCGGGACACGCCTGTCAGGAGGAGCTCAAGCTGATGCAGGCGCTCATCAAGCCCAAGTATTTCATGCCCATTCACGGCGAAAGCCGCCACCTTGCGGCAAACCGCGAGCTGGCAAAATATATGGGAATGAAGGAGAAAAACATCTTTCTCTCCGAGATCGGTAAGGTGCTGGAGATCGACACCGCCGGTGCGCGCTTTATCGGCACCGTGCCTGCGGGAAAGGTCCTGATCGACGGCTACGGAATCGGTGACGTGGGCAACATCGTTCTGCGTGACCGCAGACATCTGGCACAGGACGGCTTGATCGTTGTTGTTGCCACCGTGGACCTGCACGAAAAGCTCCTGCTCTCGGGTCCCGATATCGTCTCCCGCGGCTTCGTTTACGTCAGAGAGGCAGAGGAGCTGATGGAGGAAGCCCGACAGATCGCCTACGACGCGCTCATGGACGTGCTGGAATCCAGAGGTCCCGCCGACCGTATGCAGATCAAAAAGCAGGTCAAGGACGATCTGACCAAGTACCTGTATGCCAAGACCAAGCGCAAGCCCATGATCCTGCCCGTCATCATGGATATTTGAAAAAAACGGTCAATAAATGAAGATTTTTTGATATTTTCAGTAAAAGTTTTGTATTTGTTCATATTCGTGACATAAGCATTTCACACACAAAAGCTATAATAAGGATTGTGTGTTTACGGATACTCCGTAAAAGAAAATTCATACCACAGAAAGGAATCCCCTACCATGGGAAAAGGAAGAAGAAACAGAGAGCGCAGCCTGCAGGATCGCCTGGCGAACCCCGCTGCGAAGAATCTCAAAACCAAAAAGAAATCGGGTATGCCTTCTTGGCTCACCTCCGTGATTGCCGTTCTGGTAGTCGTCGTTATTCTGTTGCCCTTGATCATTTCGGCAATTCAGGAATCCGGATTTTTCCCCAGACACCGTATTCTGATCGAAAGCAACAGCGGCGAATTTGACATCAACCAGCAAATGGCAACCTTCATTGCCTGGGAATCGCTGTATGAAAGCGGTCTGACCTACTATCAGTACATGCAGTACGGCATTATTCAGGACACCTCCGGAATCACCTCCTTCTACACCGCCGATCAGTACGCAATGGATATGGCGTATGCAGGCACCCATAACAATCTGCGCGACAGCGTGGACGGCGTTGTGGATCTGCTCAAGCAGTACGTTGCCGTATGTGACCTGGCTCATAAGGAGGGTGTAACCCTGACCGATGAGGAAAAGGCACAGATCGACGAGGTTGTAAACTGGCTCAATCAGATGCGTGCCAATACCGCCTTCACCTCTCTTGACAAGTTCCTTGGCTACTACGTTGGAGCCGGTATCAAGGAGAAGGACGTAAGAGCCGCTACCGAGCTGGTCATTCTCTACAACAAGTACGTACAGCAGAAGCAGCTGGCACTGGATGAAAAGATCACGCTTGAGGATCTGAACAAGTACCGCGAAGAGAATCCCGAAGCATTCTACAAGATCGACTACCTGACCTACGCGCTCCAGGATAAGGATCTCTCCGAGCAGCTCAAGGCTTGCAAGACTCCCCTGGAGTTCAACAACCTGGTAGTCAAGATCTTCTTTGACGAAAATTACAAGACCCTCTACAACCAGAATACCCTGTTGGTTGAGGTTACCGACGTTCTTAAGAACACTCTGGGTGACAAGACCGACGCCGACGACGGCTCCGGTACCGCACTCTCCGACGCTTGGGCTACTTTGGGAGTCACTGCCACCACCGAGTATTCCAAGGACAATGAAAAGCTGGACGAGGCTCTGAAGGACTGGCTCTTCAGCACCAAGCGCGAGCAGTTTGAGTCTGACGTTGTCGTCGCAGAAAACGGCATTTACCTCCTTTCCTTCTACTCCAAGGAAGCCGGCAAGGATACCGCTCTGGTTCGTGAAAAGTTCTATGAGTTCAAGGACGGCGTAGCTCACGAGGGCGACGACAAGTTCATGGAGACCCTTCTCAAGGTTCTCACCGCCAACAACAACGGCACCGATGAAAAGGTTGAGTACACCTACAAGACCGCTTCCGAAAAGGCAAACGAGCTCCGCGATGCTCTCAAGGCTACCGGTGCAGACGTTGAAAAGCTCCTCAAGGATGCAGCCGCTACCGAGGTAAAGGCTGTTACTACCGAGACCATCGAGGTTCCCGCAAGCATCCGTAAGAACGTATTCTCCACCGAGTCTGACGTAAAGGCCGGCGATACTCTGCTGGTTGTTGACAACGACAACTACTACGTGGTTTACGTTCGCGCTCTCACCAAGCCCGAGGCATCTACCGCTGACGCTGAGTCCGATGCACCCAAGGCTACCGCTGATATCGCTTACGTAAAGACCTCCACCGATCTCTTCTGCACGCTGCTGGACACTTTGGATGAGGAGCTGAACGAAAACTTCCGCTCCGAGCCCTACACCGCTTCCTTCTTGAAGGAAACCACCGAAGGCTCTTATCAGGAGTTCCTGTTTGAGCTGAAGGAGGGAGACGGCTGGGTAAGCGCAAGAAAGAACGGCGATACCATTGTGATCGAAACCACCAAGGAAGACGCTACCACCAAGGAAAAGACCACCACCTACACCGTTTATATGGCGGTTGAGAACACCGACTACAACAAAGACGGCGAAATGCTTTACATTCAGAAGGATCGCATTGTAAACGGCGGTTATCTCCTGTTTGGAAAAGAGCTCATGGCTATGGAAGCTATGGAACAGCTCAAGGACAAGACCGGAGACGAGCTGATCGAGGCGTTTGCGGCATTGACCTCCGATGACTCCACCAACACCGTAAAGGCATCTACAAGCTATGAGCGCGCTAACGTTGATATCGTTAACAAGGATCTCTCCGCGTGGCTGTTTGATGAGGCTCGCAAGGATGGCGACGTAAAGATCATCGAAAAGAAGAACTCCAAGGGTGACGTTGACGGCTACTACCTGGCATACTACGTAGATCACGAGATCAAGTGGGAAAAGAACGCTCGCTCCTCTCTGCTCAGCGCACAGCTGAAGGAGTGGATCGAAGAGCTCGCTGCTCCCTACACCGTAAACGAAAAGGTTCTGAACAAGATCGGCAAGCCCACTCCTGTGGAGACCGAGGCTGAGACCGCCGCTTAAGGCAAAAACAATAAAAAACAAAATGGCATGGATCCTTCCGTGCCATTTTGTGACTTATAGAATATACTGTATTGACATTACAGACTTCAGAAAAGGATGAACACAATGGTACTTGAAACCAAAAAAACCACAGTGGCTTACCGCTGCCCCCATTGCGGCGCCGGCATTATGAGCGCGGTTGATATCTTCGCCCTGAAAGCCGATATGATCAAGCTGAAATGCACCTGCGGAAAGAGCGAGATGAGCGTTGTGGATACCAAGGACGGCAAGGTTCGTCTGACCGTTCCCTGCATGGTGTGCGCAAAGCCTCACGTCTTTACCGTCAGCAATTCCCTGTTCTTTGGAAAGGAGCTGTTCGTGCTTCCCTGCCCCTATTCCGATATCAACATCGCCTGCATGGGCGAAACCAATCTGGTCAAGGGAGAGCTGGCGCGAGGAGAGCTGGAGCTTTTGGATCTGATGGAAAAAAGCGGCATCAAGGACTTTGACGCAGTTCACGGCGAGGATGAAACAACCATTACCGATCCGCAGATCCTTGAGATCGTCATGTTCGTGATCAACGATCTGGACGCCGAGGGAAAGATCTACTGCAAGTGCGATGAAAATGACAATGGCAGACAGTATGATGCCGAGATTCTGGACGACGGCGTGAAGGTCACCTGCCGCAAATGCGGTGCTTCCCGACTCATACCCACCGACTCCAATCTGGGCGCCCACGCCTTCCTCAATTCCGACGCCCTTTATCTGGAATAAAAAATAAAAAAGCCATTCGATCAAATGCAATTTTTGTATTTGATCGAATCTTTTTTCCGGAAAAACATTGCATCTTGAAAAAAAATGTGTTATAATAATATGAATGGATATTTTTTGATCCGAAAATCCACGCAGAAAGGATATTTTACATCATGAAAACTGCTGAATTGAAAGCCGCCGTTCTGGGCGGTGCCTTTGACCAACGCTTTACATATATTTACGGCGAAGCCGCACTCAACGCACAAAAGATGCGCTACGCCGCCGCCATTGATTCCTTTGTGGACGTCTACGGTGCTGACCGTGAGGTTGCCCTCTATTCGGTGGCAGGCCGCAGTGAGCTTTCGGGCAACCATACCGACCACAACTACGGTTGCGTTGTTGCCGCTTCCATTGATCTTGACATCATCGCCGTTGCTTCTCCCTCCGAGGGCTCGGTGATCCGCGTCAAGAGCGAGGGCTTCCCCGAGGATATCGTTGACATCAGCACCTTCACCTCTCCCCGTGAATTCCCCAAGGGTCACTCCGATGAGCTGATCGCAGGCATGGCGGCAGGCTTCCGCAAGGACGGATACAAGGTAGGCGGCTTTGACGCTTACACCACCTCCAGCGTGCTCAAGGGCTCGGGAATTTCCTCCTCTGCCGCATTTGAGGACATGATCGGAAACATTCTCAACCACATCTACAACGAGGGCAAAATCAGCAACGTGGAGATCGCAAAGCTCTCTCAGTATGCCGAAAACCAATTCTTTGGCAAGCCCTGCGGTCTGATGGATCAGATGGCGTGCGGTGTTGGCGGCATCATTGCCATTGACTTTGCCGATCCCACCAAGCCCGTGATCGATCAGATCGACTTTGATATCACCGCCGCAGGCTACAATCTCTGCATCATCAACACCGGCGGAAACCACGCCGACCTCACCGATGATTACGCCGCCATCCCCGCGGAAATGAAATCGGTTGCCGCTTACTTTGGCAAGAAGGTGCTTCGCGAGACCGACGAGGCAGAGGTGCTTGCCGCAATTCCCGCGCTCCGCGAACAGCTGGGCGATCGCGCCATTATGCGCGCCCTTCACTTCTTTGAGGAAAACCGCCGCGTTTCCAAGCAAAAGGAAGCACTCCTTGCAGGCGATCTTGACGCCTTCTTTGAAAACGTCATTGCTTCGGGGCGTTCCTCCTTCTGCTATCTGCAAAACGTATTCACCACCAAGAACGTGAACGAGCAGGGCGTTTCCCTTGCACTCTGCATGGCTGAAAAGCTGCTGGCAGGCAAGAAAGCCGCATGGCGTGTGCACGGCGGCGGCTTTGCGGGAACCATTCAGGCGTTTGTTCCCTCTGATTACGTAGAAGAATTCCGCCTTGGTATGGACGCCGTTCTTGGCGAAGGACGTTGCATGGTGCTTCGCATCCGTCCCGTAGGCGCGGTGAAGATCTGATCATGAAGAAGAAAAAGCTTCCTCCCGCCCCCGAGAAAAAGACGCTCAGCCCCGAAAAAAAGCAGCTGTTCTGGCAGATGCTCTTCAACTGCGCGGCATTTGCGGCAATCTATTTTCTCATCGCCCCTAAATTCCCCTATATTTTTTACGTTTACGTATCGGTTGCCGTGGTCCTTGGCTTTATCTACGTCATCTACAATCGCGGCTTTGCGGCAAAGGGAATCACCCCCGAAATGCTCCCCGATACCATGTCGCTCGCGGAAAAAGAAGCCTTCATTGAGGATGCCAAGATTCGCGTGAGAAAATCCAACTGGATGCTCACCGTCATCTTCCCCACCATCTTTACCCTCGGATGCGATATGTTCTATCTCTTCATCATTGACGGATTTTTTGCGGCATGAATAACATCCGAGTATTTTCCCTGTATTCGGGATCATCCGGAAACTCCTTTCTGATCTCCGCGCCCTGCGGCTCGATCCTCATTGATGCGGGCAAGAGCGCGCGCAGACTTTGCCAAAGCCTGCAATCGGTTGGCGTTTCTCCCGATGATCTGAAGGCGGTGCTGATCACCCACGAGCACAGCGACCACATCAGCGCACTGCCGATCTTTTTGAAGCATCATCCCGTTCCCGTGCACCTTCCCGTAGGCTGCTGCTACAAGCTGGAAAAGGAGCCCACCGTTTCGCCTTATCTGCGACCGCATCCCTTGGAATACACCGAGGAGATTGCCGGAATGCGGATCTCCTCC
Source organism: Oscillospiraceae bacterium (assembly GCA_015064315.1). Classification (GTDB taxonomy): domain Bacteria; phylum Bacillota; class Clostridia; order Oscillospirales; family CAG-272; genus UMGS1865. Next base: position 21,170 of record SVSL01000017.1, on the reverse strand, counting down.
TTTGCCACGCCCCACGACAGCAACGCTTCGGTGGGATACTGCATTGAGATCCCCGTGGGCGACGAAAAAAGCCTTCGCCTCGGCTATGCCACCGACATCGGTTACGTGACCGACGTGATCGAAAAGCATCTGACGGGATGTAACGCCGTGATTTTGGAAAGCAACCACGATCCCGAAATGCTCCGCACGGGTCCCTACCCTTACGAGCTCAAGCGCCGCATCGCCTCGCGGAGAGGACATCTTGCCAATGGCGACAGCGCACTTTTGGCGGCACGTCTTTGCGCAAGCGGCACAAAAAGCCTGATGCTGGCGCACCTGAGTGCCGAAAACAACACCCCCGAGCACGCCTATGACGAGTGCTTTTGCGCCGTTGGAGATGCAAGCGTGAAAATCTGCATTGCCCATCCCGAAGAGATTACCGAGCTTCCCCTGGAGGTATGCGTATGATTCAAGTGACTCTGATCACCGTAGGAAATCTAAAAGAGGAATACTGGCGGCAGGCAGTCTCGGAGTATGAAAAGCGCCTCTCGGCATTCTGCAAGCCCGAGATCATCCAGCTCAAGGAAGCAAGGCTTTCCGAAAATCCGTCCGCAGGCGAGATTCAAGTTGCTCTGGAAGACGAGGCAAAGCGCATCCTTGCGGCAATGCCCCCACGCTCCTACCGCATCGCTCTTTGCGTGGAGGGAAAGCAATTTTCCTCCGAGGCTTTGGCAAAAAAGCTGGATCGCGTGCTTGCCGAAAACGGCAGTCTCTGTCTTGTCATCGGCTCCTCCTACGGGCTCTCCCCCAAGGTCAAGGAAGCCTGTCAGCTGCGGCTTTCGGTCTCTGAATTGACCTTTCCCCACCAGATGATGCGGGTGCTTCTTCTGGAAGCCCTTTACCGTTGCTTTGGAATCCTCAAAGGAACAAAATATCATAAGTAATCAAAATTCTATTCCCATTATAAAAATCCGCAAGTCGGAATAAACTAAAAAAAGAAACGCAAAACGCGTTGGAGGTACACCCTTGATCGTTGCATTGGAAAACGCAAAACACGAATTGATCGCGCTGCGCGCCGAGATCAAAGAGCTCGGTCTTGCATTGCGCATTGAAGAAACCAAGGATAATTTAAAAGATCTGGAGGCACAGACCCAAGCACCCGATTTTTGGGGTGATGCCGAAAAGTCGGGCAAGGTTCTGCAGGTCATCAAGCAGGCGCAGGATAAGGTAGAGGGCTACGAAAAGCTTTCCGCCCGTCTGGAGGACGCCATTGCGCTGGCAGAGGTTGCCATTGAAGAAAACGACGACTCCTTTGTAGAGGAGGTTGAGAGCGAGCTTGCCGCCGTTGCCGCAGAGGCTGAGCACAGACGCATTGAGGTTCTGCTCTCGGGCGAATACGACAAGAACAACGCCATTGTATCCTTCCACCCCGGTGCCGGCGGTACCGAGGCGCAGGACTGGGCGCAGATGCTTTACCGCATGATCACCCGTTGGGCAGAAAAGAGCGGCTTTCAGGTCAAGCTCACCGACTGGCTGGACGGTGACGGCGCCGGCATTAAGAGCGCAACCATTATGGTTAGCGGCATCAACGCTTACGGATATCTCAAGAGTGAAAACGGCGTTCACCGCTTGGTTCGCGTTTCTCCCTTTGACGCCAACGGTCGCCGTCAGACCTCCTTCTCCTCCATTGAGGTCATGCCCGAATTTGAGGACGTGGATCAGGTCGTGCTCCGCGATGAGGATCTGGAGATCACCGCGCACCGCTCCAGTGGTGCGGGCGGTCAGCATATCAACAAGACCGACTCGGCAATCCGTATCGTTCACAAGCCTACGGGCATCGTAGTAGGATGCCAGACCGAGCGTTCCCAGCTTCAGAACAAGGAAACCGCTCTGCGCATGCTGAAATCCAAGCTGATGGAGATCAAGCTGCAGGAGCGTCTTGACACCATTGAGGATATTCAAGGCAACAAAACCAACATCGAGTGGGGCGCGCAGATCCGTTCCTACGTATTCATGCCCTACACCCTGGTCAAGGACACCCGTACCGGCTATGAGACGGGTAACATTCAAGCGGTCATGGATGGCGACATCGACGGCTTTATCAACGCTTACCTGAAGATGACCTCCGCAAAGCAGTAATTTTTCAAGAAGGAGAAGCCCTTTATGAAAAAAACAGTCTATACCATTGCAGGCGCCGCCGTTGCGATTTTTTCCGCGACCGCCGCAGGGGTTGCCATTGGCAAGAAGAAAAAGGAAGCCTCCGCCGCTCCCATGGTGCTCTCGGGCATCCTTGGCGTTGCGTCCGGTGCTGTGATCGCCATGATCCCTCGCGTTCAAGAGCTGAAGCAGAAGATGGTTCTTGACGATCTTCTTGACGACGAGGACGTAGCCCTCATGGAAGAAAACATTTCCGAGGTTTTGGGAAAAGATATTGAGGAATAAAAAAGAGCGTTGGATTCTCCCTGCATTTTTAGCGAAGAAATGGCAGGCACATAAAATTTCGGCAGAGGACTTGACTTCTCTGCCGATTTATGTTATACTGGAACTAAGAAAAAGCCTCTCCCTTTGGGAGAGGTGGCGGCGAAGCCGACGGAGAGGGCAAATGGTGGCAAGAATACGCCCTCTCACCCGCTATCGCGGGAGCTCTCCCTGAGGGAGAGCCTTTGGGTGCGCGCAACCTTAGGGGTATGGGCTTTGCCCGATGCGTTTGTAATACAAATGCGAAACTGGCAATAAAACAATAAAAATGCAAAATCAAAAAGAGAAGCTTATTAAACAGAAAAACGGGGGGATTTTATGAAAAAGATATTCGCTATTTTTATTTGTTTGGTAGTTATTTTTTCTTTTTCCGCTTGTACCAATAAAGTTAAATTTACGGAAACTGAAGATGTTAAATTTATGGAAACTGAAGATAAAACCATTGTAGCAATCGACGGCACTGAATACACTTTTGTCGGCAACGAGGGTAGAGTTTGGTGCTTTGGAGAATGGGAGTTCATCGGTCATGTAAAGGGAGAAAAAAAGACCTTTGTTCATCTTACCAGTGTGGTTAAAACAGGTATGTATTCTGTTAATGGTAGTCAAGATGTGTTGGTAAGATATTTTCCCGACAATGAGTTTGCTGCTATGTATGTAAAGTCCGAATTACTGAAAACAGAAGTCACTATTGATAATTGTATTAGATTTGTTTTTGTAAAAGGTTCGCTTTTTAATAGTGATGAAACGATAATCTCAAAAAACGGAATAACTGAATGTGAAGATTTTCTTAATGAAATTAAAAGCGGGCAAAAGGCAAGAGATGCCGGACTGTATGATTTGGTAAAGCAACCCGACGGGACGTTGAAAAATTGTTATGTCTACGGATGTGCCTGCGGTGTTATACAGGAAGATCTCAATCTAGTTATTCCTTTGCAAGTGATGTCATTTGATGACAAAGCATATTCAATCAGAATCGACGATATAGAATATGTTTTACCTCAAGAATGGGTAGATAAATTGATAAACAACTAAAAAATGACCCCGACAGACTTTGAAAATCTGTTGGGGTTAATTTTTGTTTTCTGCAATACAATTATTGTGATGGACAGTCGAGGACGCCTGTCCCTACAAATAAAATGTAAACTTCTTTATGAGAACCAGCCTTTCCAACGCTCTTTTTTATTCTTTGTTTTCTCCAAAAAGGGTATCCACAAGCTTTTGCATCCCCATGGGCATGGGGGCGGTAAAGCACACCTGCTCCTTGGTACGGGGATGAATGAAGGAAAGCTCGCCTGCGTGCAGGGCTTGTCCCTCGATCAAAGACTTATGCTTGGCTTCAAAGCGTGTGCCGTTGCCGCCGTAGATCGGGTCTCCCAAAAGAGGGTGTCCGATGGAGGCGCAATGCACGCGGATCTGGTGGGTTCTTCCCGTCTCCAGCTCGCATCGAAGCAGAGTGAACGCGTTTCCGTCTGCCACCGCGCGAGCAAGCACCTTCCAGTGTGTCACCGCTTCCCTGGCACTCAGCTCGGGATTGCGGATCACCGCCATCTTCTTGCGATCCACGGGGTGTCGTCCAATGGGGGCGTCAACAGTGCCCTCATCTTCCTTAAAATTGCCAACTGCAACGGCGGTATAGATACGGTTGATGCGATGCCCCTTGAGCTGCTCCGCAAGGAACAGATGGGCTTCATCGTGCTTGGCAACCACCAAAAGACCGCTGGTCTCTTTGTCGATGCGGTGGACGATTCCGGGACGGATCACGCCGCCAATGCCCGACAACGAATCTCCGCAATGGTACAACAGAGCGTTGACCAAAGTGCCGTCGGGATTGCCTGCGGCAGGATGCACCACCATACCGATGGGCTTGTTAATGACAATGAGATCCTCATCCTCATACACCACGTCAAGGGGAATATTCTGCGGCAGAACCTCGCTCGCCTCGGGCTCGTGCAAAAGAATGGAGATCTCGTCCCCTGCCCTCAGGCGCAGATTCTTCGCGGCTTTCTTCCCGTTTACGGTAATATCTCCGCTCTCAATGAGGCGTGTAGCGGCAGAGCGCGTCAAGCCTCCTGCCTCGGCGGCAAGCTGGTCAAGACGTTTTCCCGCATCCTCGGTGGAAACCGATAGGATCATCGCCTCGGCTTCCGCTTCAATTCTCTGCATCGTTTTGTTCTTCTTGTTTTTCAACCGCTTCCGCCATCTGATTCTTGGCATCCTTCTCGCGCTTATACTCCTGCACCGTATCGTAGATCATGTAACCCATAAAGAGGAACGCGCCCACGGTGACAAAGGAGTCGGCAACGTTGAACACCGCAAAGTCGATGAGACGAACGTCGATAAAATCGATGACGTATCCAAGATACACGCGGTCGATCATGTTACCGATTCCGCCGCCTGCGATCATGGAGAGCGAGATCTGCACGATCTTGCTCTTGGGGGTAAAGCGGAACAGATAGATCAAAAGACCGATGATGGCAACCGTGGAAACCACCATGAAGACCCAGCGGTGATCGCTGAGCATGCCAAAGGCGGCACCCTCGTTGCGCTCATGGGTAAAATGAAATACGTCCTGCCACAGCGGTATGGTCTCGCGGTACTCCATGAAGGTGACCGTAAGCCATTTTGTCAACTGATCCAGCGCTATCGAGCCGATCATGATGGCAATCATTACTAAAATCATAAAAATCCTTTCTCGGATTTATACCGACACAAAAATATCACATCAAAAAATGATCTAAGCAAAGGTAATGAACAAGAAAGGCTCCCTTGTGTAAAGGGAGCTGGCGCCGTAGGCGACTGAGGGATTGTTTGATCGTATTTTAACGTTTTTACAACCCCTCCGCCTCGTTCCTCGGCACCTCCCCTTACACAGGGGAGGCTTCCTTTATACATTCTTCCAGATACAATATCCTATGTCTGATTAACCCAAAATCTTCTTACAACGCTCGCAGATGAAGCCGCCGTCCTCGGTAGCATCACCCTCGGTGGAGTAGCTCCAGCAACGGTCACACTTGCAACCGTCGGCAACTGCCACCAGCACGCCAAGGGTTCCGCTCTCATTGACGCAAGCACCCTCGGGAGCCGCGCCCTCGCAAAGCGTTACGCCCGAAACGATGAATACGGTGTTCAGATCCTTACCAAAGCCCTGCAGCATGGAAAGCATCTCGGCATTCTCGGTGTAAAGAGTAACCTTTGCCTCAAGAGACTTACCAACCAGCTTCTCGGCACGGGCAAGCTCCAGCGCCTTCATGACGTCGTCACGCATCTCAAAGAGCTTGTTCCACTTCTCCATCACGTCACAGAAGGTCAGTGCCTCGTCATATACGGGCATATCGTTCAGGAACACGCTGCGGGTATCCTCGCCCTCGGCGTGAGGCATGGACTTCCAGATCTCCTCGGCGGTGAAGCAGAGGATGGGAGCCACCAGGCGCGTGAGCATGGAAAGAACGGTATACATAGCGGTCTGACCTGCACGGCGGGAAAGACCGGTCTTGCTCTCGGTATAGAGACGGTCCTTGGTGATATCCACGTAAAGCTTGGACAGATCGTTGGTGCAGAAGTTATTGATCGCCTGATAAGCGATATGGAACTCGTAGGTCTCGTAAGCCTCGCGGCAGGCCTTGGTCAGATCGTTGGTGCGCGCGATGACCCACTTGTCGATTGCCTGGAGATCATCCATTGCCACCGCATCGGTGTTGGGATTGAAATCACCCAGATTTGCAAGGAGGATACGCGCCGTGTTACGGATCTTACGGTAAACCTCGGAAAGCTGACGGAAGATAGCATCGGAGCAACGAACGTCCACGTGGTAATCGCAGGAAGCAGCCCACAGACGAACGATATCCGAGCCGTACTTCTTGATCATCTCCTCGGGATCAACACCGTTGCCCAAGGACTTGTGCATGGCTCTTCCCTCGCCGTCAACTACCCAACCGTGGGTCAGAACCTGCTTGAAGGGAGCGCCGCGATCCAAAGCTCCCACGGAGGTCAAAAGAGAGGACTGGAACCATCCGCGGTACTGGTCTGCGCCTTCGAGATAAACGTCAGCGGGCCAGAGATCGGGGGTGCGATACATCAGAGATGCAAAGTGAGTAGAGCCCGAGTCGAACCAGCAGTCCAGCGTGTCCTTTTCCTTGGTAAAGGTCTTACCGCCGCAATGAGGACAGGTCAAGCCTTCGGGAATCAGCTCCATGGCTTCCTTCTCAAACCAAATATTGGAGCCGTGCTCGTCAAAGAGCCCCGAGATCTTCTCAATGGATGCGGGAGTGGAAACAGGCTTTTCACAATCGGTACAGTAGAATACGGGAATGGGCAGACCCCAACGGCGCTGACGGGAGATACACCAGTCGGAACGCTCACGGATCATGGATTCCATGCGGTCGCCGCCCCATGCGGGGAACCACTGCACGTTCTCGATTGCCTTAACCGCCTGCTCCTTGAAGGATTCTACCGAGCAGAACCACTGAGGCGTTGCGCGGAAGATGACAGGCTTCTTGCAACGGTCGTGGTGAGGATAGGAGTGCATGATCTCCTCGGAAGCGAAGAGCATTCCGCTCTCCTCCATATCCGCCTTGATGATGGGATTGGACTCCTCGGTCTTCATGCCTGCATACTTGCCCGCATAATCGGTGTGACGTCCGTAGTCATCCACGGGAACCACCAGATCCATGCCGTAGCGCATACAGGTCTGATAGTCGTCCGCACCAAAGCCGGGAGCTGTGTGTACGCATCCGGTACCCGAATCCATGGTAACGTACTCGGCGTTCACCAAGCGGGAGGTCTTGTCGATAAAGGGATGCTTTGCCAGCATATTCTCAAAGAACTGACCGGGATAGGTGGCAAGGATCTCGTAATTCTCAAAGCCGCCCATCTTCATGGTCTTTTCGGTCAGAGCCTCAGCCATAATATAGGTCTCACCGTTCTCTGCCTTAACCAGCACGTAGTTGTCTCTGGGATGCAGGCAGATCGCCATGTTGCCGGGAAGCGTCCAGATGGTGGTGGTCCAAATGACGAAGAAGGTCTTGCCAAGATCAAATTCGCTCAGCTTGCCCTGATCGTCGAGCATGGGGAATTTGACGTAAACGGAGGTACAGGGATCGTCCTTGTACTCAATGTCCGCCTCGGCTACCGCGGTAGCGCAGAAGGGGCACCAGGTTACGGGCTTGAGTCCCTTGTAGATGTAGCCCTTATCAAACATCTGTCCAAAGATCTTGACCTCTTGTCCCTCAAAGTGGCGGTCCATGGTGCGGTAAGGTGCCGCCCAGTCGCCCACAACACCGAGACGCTTGAAGCCGGTCATCTGCTTTTGGATAAAGTCCTCGGCAAACTCCTCACAAGCCTTGCGGAATTCGGGAACCGTCATTTCCTTGTTCAGCTTCTTCTTGGAGTTCTCAATGGCGCGCTCAATGGGCAGACCGTGGTTATCCCATCCGGGAACGTAAGGGGTATAGTGACCCATCATTGCCTGAGAGCGGATGATAAAGTCCTTCAGGGTCTTGTTCAGGGCGTGCCCCATGTGAATGTAACCGTTGGAAAAGGGAGGGCCGTCGTGAAGGATAAAGGGGGTCTTATCCTTGTTCTTCTCCAGCATTGCGTTGTAAAGATCGATTTTTTCCCAATACTTCAAGGTATCGGGCTCGCGCTGAGGCAGATTTGCTCTCATGGGAAATTCCGTGGTAGGAAGATTCAGCGTACTGGTATAATCCTTTGCCATGTTCTTTTTTCTCCTGTTTTGATAATGATTTTTGAGATAGACGAGCGACCATGTGACAAACAAAAAACGCCCCACAGCCAAGAGCTATGAGACGGAAAGATCCGCGGTACCACTCATATTCGCGCGAGAACGCGCGCACTTTCTTCGGAGGCGCCACAAGGCGGGAAAGCTCCTATGCTTTAACGCAGCCATACGGACGCGCCTACTCAAGAACCGAAGGTCCTCTTTGGGGCGTCAACTCGGAAGGGATCCCGCTGAAAAAGTACCAACTGTCCGCTTCCACCAAGCGCGGACTCTCTGTAAGCCTTCCCTTTTCGGAGTTCTTCGTCAACGTCTTTTTTTCAACATCTAATAGTATATCATAGCTTTTCCCGTTTGTCAATACCTTTTTCAAAGTTCCTGAAAGTTCCCGTTGAAAGTTCGAAGGTGTTCCCCATCATCAACGCGGCGCCGTCAAAAGGCGGCGCCGCGGAGTTTTCTTTTTTAATTCAGAACGTAGGTCGCGGTGCGGTAATCCAAGAAGGAAACCGTCTCTCCGCTCTGCTCCGCCGAGAAGGGCTGAACCGTTACCGTCAGATCCTTTTGCAGGTCGAGAGAAAGGCTCTCCAATTCAACGGTGAAGAAATATCTGCCTGCGTACTGATCGGGCGTGTAAACAACTTCTCCGCCCTTGATGGAGGTGTAGAGCTTGTCGCAGTAAACCGTCTTTTGCGTGGTGATCCGCTTGCCGTTTTCGTTGAGGTAAGAGATCACGAGACGGTAGCCCGCCAAGGGCTTTTCAATGCGATACATGACCGAAACCAAGCGAACGTCGATCTTGGTGGAATCGTTCTGATTGACTCGGGTCTGATAACCGATCACAAAGAGATTTTGGTTGTGAAGCGCGTTCTCCACCACGCTGCGAAGCGCCTTGGTAGAAACCATCATGCCGCCGCTGACAACCGTCCAAGCCGAAAGCTTGGGCATCCACGTATAGTGATTGATCTTAGCGCCGCTCTCGTTCACCTTAGCGTCAAAGACCTCGTTGGCGTAAAACTCGGCGGTATCGTATGCAACAACTGCCCCCAGCTGGCTGTTCGTCTCCTTGGAATCGTCAATGCGGCGATTCTGATCAATGCGAGCGCCCCACATGGGAAGCCCCGACGCCTCGTACTTTGCCTTATCGTAGACGATATCGCGCAGAGAGATACGGGAACCGCTCAGGTCAATGGCAACGTCGCGAGTGCCGCCGAAATAGCTGTCCACGTCGGTCATTTCCATGGAAACCAGAATGGTATCAAAGTGAAGATTGGAATATCCCTTGGTGCCGTTCATGACCTTCTCGTCGTCTGCATAAACAGAGTTGAAGCCCACGATGCCGCCCGACGCCAGATAGTCTACGTAAGCGCTGTTGCCGTCCTTATCCAGCTTGGTGATCAGATTTGCCGCGCCCTTCATAGAGCCCGACAGCGTAATGCCGGAAACACCGCCCAGCACGTTGTAGGTTCTGCCGATGAGACCGCCTACCTGACAGCCCGCAGGAACCGTTACGGGTGCCTTCTCGGTTCCGCCCGCGCCAATGGAGGAGAAGTCCAGATCTGCCATCACGGCACAATCCGCAACGATCAGATCGTTACAGCTCTCAATGCATCCGATCAAGCCACCCGAGCAGCGACCTGCGAAAAGATCACCAACGTTGGCGGAATTGCCGACGTGAAGCTTTTCGGCACGGGAAATACCGATCAAGCCGCCCGTGTATTTGTTACCAACGATCTTGCCTGCGTTTGCGCAGTTGAAAAGATTTACCGCAGAGCCGGTATTCAGAGCACCTGCAATGCCGCCTACGGCGTTGCTTTCCGCCGCGTCAACGGAGCCTGCGAAGGTACAGTAGCGGAAATCCGCCACAGCTCCCTTGCCGATCAAGCCGACCAAGCCGCCGATATTTTCGGAGCCTGCGGTGTGGGAAATGACACAGTCGGAGGTGATATTGAAAAGCACAGCGTTCTTGTTTTCGGCAACCATGGAGGCAATCGTGCCATATCCGCTTTGCGCATTGTGGGAGGCAACGGTCAGAGAGCTGTTCTGCACCGAAAGATTTTTCACGGTTGCGTTTCCAAGGGAGCCCAGCAGACTGCGTACGCCGTTGGCATCAAAGGAAACGTAATGTCCCTGTCCGTCAAAGGTCCCCTCGAAGAGATAATCATCCGAGACCTGCCATGCGGGATCCAGTGCGCCCAGCACCATATTGGCACCAAGCTTGATATGCATTTTGCAGGAGGTCATTCCCTGCTTCTGTCGCAGAGCAAGGAAGCCTGCCAGTTGATTTGCCGTAGTCAGGGTATATTCTCCGTCGGGCTTGCTTGAATCGTACCAAGAGGTATCAACGCCCTTGGAAGCATCGTAATAGGAGGTCTCTCCCGTCTCCATCCCACGCTTTTGCAAAGCCACCGTGGGCACACCCTGATCCTTTCCAAAGGAAAGATCAATGATAATGGGAAGGTGATCCGAGCAATAGACGTAGCCCTTCTCCCCCTTGGAGTTGGTGATGTACTGTCTGCCCTCGCCCGTCTGATACTGCTCTACGGTAAATGCGTCGGGGGTGAGGAAGCAGTAATCCAAGGTCGTGGAGGACTGTCCGTCGCCGAGAACCGTCTGGGCATTGATATTGCCGTTTCCTCCGGAGCTGAACGCCGAGTTCCAGGAGGCGTCGTGACCCTTGCGGATCTTTGCCAGCTTGGAGGCGTTGTCGTATTTTTGTGCCAAGTGATAGTAGGAGGCACTACCCATAACGTCGTTCAGATCTCCCGTAATGATTACGGGCATATCGCCGTACTGCGCCAACAGCTTGTCAATATTTTGGGTCAGAATATCCCACTCTGCCTTTCGCTCCATTTCGCGAAGCTCCAGAAATTCGGGAATGTTAACCGCCAGCTTGCCGTTCTGACTGCGGTGCTGAAGGTGGGTGTTTGCATAAAGGAACTTTTGTCCGTTCAATTCAAAAATACCGTAGGACATCAAACGAACGTCCAGAACCGCATCGGTTTCGGTATAGAGCTTGCCGTCAATGTAGCAGGAAATGGAATGGTTGGAGCGCATATCCGATGCCGATTTCATGTTCAGCGCGTCTCTGTGACGCTGGGGAACGTCCTCCCATCTCAGCGCGTTGGCGCCCGAATTGCCCGTATGGGTCAGCCAATAAGCACCGCTGGCAATGGGAGTGCCCAAAACCGCGGTATCATAATAGATCGAGCAATACTCGCCCGAGCCAACAGAGCTGTTGATGCGCTTATAGGTGCCGTTTGTCACCAGCTGCTCGGTCAAAAAGGTGTTCCAGTGAGAAGCATCCTCCTGCAGTCCCAGCAGAGTGGGGGCATAGCCCTTGATCTCCTGCAGAACCGCCTGATAGCGATTTTGCTTGAGGGTAGAGTTGCCGCTCATGGTGGTCAGCACGTTATAGCTCATAACGCGCAGATCGCCAAGCCTTGAAAGAAATGCCGCGTCAGTTGCCTGCGCCTCGTTGGGATATCCCTCCGATGCAATTCCCTCCTGCTGCATGGGAGCGCCCACACCGCAGGAAACGAGAGTTGACAGCAGCATTGAGAGCAGAAGCAGGATGGAAGAAAATTTTTTCAGCTTCATAAAAACACCTCTTACGTTCATTTTGGGAAAAACATCCTGAAAATCCATTTCCAATTTTCATTATATCATACTTTTTTCTGTTTGTAAAGCCCAGAATAAAAATTCTCACCCTTGCTTTTTTGACCTTTTTCGACAAAAAAGCATACGCTGATAGTAGCCGCTCCCACGGGAACGGCAAATCCTCAAAGAAAGGAAACCGCTATGTATCCCAAAAACAACAGACCCCCATCGGGTCGTGTCAATGATGAATTTTTGCGCCGAATGGTGGGAGGCGAGCTGATCGGTGACACCCTTCCTGTCATGCAGATGACACGCAAGGAAGCCACCAACCAAACGCGCTCTACAATCCCCAACTGTAATCAGGACGACGATGAGACAGCGCTCTCCGAATGTCCCGTAATGCTCGGCGCACCTTCCCTTGCCATGGTCTATTCCCCACGGCAATGCTGGAGAAATCTTCTCGAGCCCGATACCGCCCTCTCCAGCGGCAGCCTTTTTGCCGAGCTGGTCCTGCCCTTTGAGGGCGCAAGAAAATCCATGGGAACAGGAGGTAAGCTCTGCAAATAACAGAGCAAGAGCAATATGAATATGAACGGAAATCGCAGCTGCAACGCGGCACTGAAAAAGCTCCGCGCCATTGATTTTGCCCTGCAGGAGACCGTCCTGTATCTGGATGCCTACCCTCAAAACAAGCAGGCTCTGCGTTATTATCACAAGCTGATCAAGGAACGTGAGCAGCTCATGGAAAGCTATCAGAGTCATTGCGGACCGCTGACCATGTACGGAAATACCAACCAAAACGCCTGGGATTGGATCAACGGCCCTTGGCCCTGGGATCCCGATGCCAATGAATGAGAAACGAGGAGGACCGATATGTGGACTTATGACAAGAAGCTTCAATACCCCGTAAAGATCAAGAATCCCAATCCTCAGCTGGCGCAGATCATCATTTCCCAGCTTGGTGGACCGAATTGTTTCTTATGATGATTATAAATCGTGAAAAAATATAGCCAAATTACCTTTAGCCTTCTCAAATACAATCTTTTCAATTATGGTGTGGAGAGCCTCGTTCTTGGCTTGGTCCGTGACATCCTCTCGCTCAATAAATTCCACGATTCCTGCGACCTTTTTTGTAAACTCATCCATATTTATTTTTTCGACAATCTCCTTGTCCCGTCTTGCTATTAGATCGTCTATCCTCGCCGTAATCTCCTTCTTGTTTTGTCCGTACTGTTCTATTGTGTCTATCTCCGCAAGGTACGCTTCCTTTGCTCTTTTAAGTCTGCGCTCCTCAACGGCAATCAGTTTATCAAAGTCTATAATATTCTGATCCTGCTTCTTTGGCACTCTCGGAGATATAGTGAATTGCTTTCCTTCCACCGCCTGCCGAATGCCTTCCATAAAAGCTGCCTCGAGCCTTGGCATGGTGATAGAGTGCGAGGTGTGGCATGAGCCTTTTGAATAGTTGCAACATTGCAGGGTGCGCACTTTGGACTTTCCACTTACCGCAGAAGACATTGCTATCGTTCCCCCACAAGAGCTACACCTTACAAGCCCTTTGAGCATATATTGAACAGGTTGCTCACGTCTTGCGTACTTTGGGTATGCCTTTTTTTGGGCATCAATCATCTTTTGTACCTTATCCCACAAATCTTGTGATATGAGTGGTTCATGTCCACCGGGTACGATCATGATGTTCTCGTTATCAAGTTTTCCCTTACTTACTGACCTCGTGCCATCGGGAGTCCATCTGATCATTCCGATATAGCAAGGATTGCGAAGCATATATTCTATCCACCTGTTTTTGGGCATATTGCCATACTTTGTTCTGACTCCTCTCTGTCCAAGTATGATGGCTATTTCTCTTTGTCCTACGCCGTTGGAAAAGAGGGTAAATACTTCCCTTACGATGTTCGCCTTACCGCTTTCCTCATCGGGATAATATTTCTTGTCCCTCATGATATACCCAAACGGTGGGGCGCAGGTAGGCTCTCCACGGGATGCCTTCTCGGTCATACCTCTCGTTACCTCGGCACCAAGGTTAACAAGGTAATACTCGTCCGTCCACTCTATGATCCTCTCTATAAGCGAACCAAAGTGTCCTTCCGGGATCGGCTCGGAGACGGAGATAACGGTCACGCCTTTCTTTCGGAGCAGGTTCTTATAAACCATGCTCTCCTCTTGGTTACGAGCGAATCGAGAAAACTTCCACACATATATTCTATCGAATGGATGATTCTTCTCCTTTGCAATGGCAATCATGCGGTTGAAGTCATTTCTTTTTTTAGTGCTTTTACCCGATATACCGTCATCATAGAAGACGAACTCATCGGGGATCATGTATCCATCCTTGGCTGCATACTCTCGTATCTTCTTCAATTGGGAGTCGGGGCTATACTCGTCTTGCCTCTCGTCCGATACTCTGATATATGCAGAGCCTATTCTTAATAAATCTTTTTCCAAGTTACCTCCTCCTTTACTTATTCGTTTTTATTGCTTTTATGAATCATCCAAATAAATACTAACACCATTGCCCACACAAAAAAGAATATTCTACCTAAAGCACTACCATGACTACTTATAATGCCTAACGCATACGCAAACCAACCTAATGTGATTAGGTATGCTATGGCTGAAAGAATCTCATTATCCCACAAGAAGTCCAAAAACTCAAAAAACTTCTTCATCCTCGCATTCCTCCACCAACATATCTTCAAACTCATTCGGGAAGTTGACTCCGCAGGCATAGGTGTCATCAACTACCCAATCGGGGTCATGTGTATGCTCATCGTCTCCGAAACATCTGATTTCCTCGGTCATTTGCTCAATGGCAATGGCATATATCTTTTTGTAGAGATCCTCCAACTCTTTGCATCGGCAGAACTCATTATAATAGATGTCACTCTGTGTACCATACTTTATAAGTCTTTCGGCTTCCTCATCGGTCAACTCCGCATCGATCCAGGTCTCTCCCGAATCTCCTTTTCCGAATCTGCACCAAGCACAAAATGTAAATTCTTTCATATGTAGTTACCTCAATTATTTGATTTCAGTTTGTTGTAGTACCTAAAGCAAAACGAATCATTTGAAGTACAAGCTCTTCTTGCTTATCCTTCGGTACTCTGTTAAATAAATCAAGTACTATCCTCTCTCCCTCGGTGAGCTTCAGCTCTTCGGGGGAGTCTTCTTCCTCATCCCATCCCATAAGGAAGGAAGGTGTCGTTAACAACACTTCTGCGAATTTTATTATTTTGCTTTGTGGGATATCGTTTATTCCCATCTCTATTTTATTGATAGTAGATTTTGATTTGTATCCCATCATACGAGCAAGTTCCTCTTGGGTTATATCTAATTCCTTTCTTCGTTGAAGAATCCTTTTTCCCACAGTAGACATTTAATCACCTCCTTTGCTTGTATTGTACCACAAAGTAGATTGTTTGTCAACTTTTTTTGAGAAATTTTCAAAAAATACTTGACAAACGGTGTCGAATGTGATATTCTTTAGGCGGTAGATTTTAAATCTACTTTAAAATCTTACAGAAAGGAGTGCGAAACATGACGAATACAACCTTGCTTGAGCAGTATATCCAAAAGTCCGGCTATAAAAAGAGTTTTATAGCAGAACAGCTTGGTCTTACTGTATATGGCTTTATGCTCAAAGTTAACAATAAGAGCGAATTTAAAGCCAATGAAATGACCATCCTTTGCAAAGTGTTGAAGATCAACGCAAAGGACAAAGAAGCAATTTTTTTTGCAAAGTGAGTAGATTTTAAATCTACAGCCAACTGTGTCAAAGAGACACATCCTGCATATCTTAAAGGGTAAGAATTCATCGGAGGTATGTATGAAAGACAGACCATTAACTGTTACGCTCCACATCGGCGGAAAGCAGGTTGACACGCTGACAGCCGAACAGACCGAGCGCATGGCAGAGAGGCTATCGGAAGCGATGACTCTCTACTACTCGGCACATCCCCAAGAATACCAAGAACTTAAACCAAGAACTTAAACAGAACTAAAATTTAATAACTGGAGAACAAAAGATGAAAAAGTTGATTCGTAAAATCAAGGAATGGTTCGTATGGCTCACGTCCCGAAAGGTCATTGATGCCATCAACAACGGTGCCACCTACGAAGAGGTAGAGGAAATCGTAAAGCAGGAGGTACATAACTAATGAGCGAGAAGAATTTTGGCACGATCCTTGATGCGCTTGCGGAGAGAATCGAGGAACTCAAGCTTTCTAACTACATCAAAGACCTTCAAATCAAGGAACTCCAAGAGGAGCTTGAGAAGGCAAAAGGAGGCTCCAAGGATGGTACGGTATGAAGACCAATGTTGCGGTTGTGCGGTGCCGGGATACCCTTGCAGAGGATCGAGTTGCCCGAATCGGGATGTTCCTGTTTACTACTGCGATAAATGCGGTGAAGAACTTGAAGAGGTCTACGAGGTGGACGGAGAGGAACTCTGCGAAGAGTGCTTGAAAGAAAAATTTTTAAAGAAATAGGAGAATTAAACCATGCTGAAAAACTTTGCTGAAATGAGAAAGATCGATGTCCTGCCTTACTGTGAAATGAGAGAGGCAAAGGACGATAATGGAAAAAAGATCAACGTTCCGTATTTGAATTGGGCGAGATGCAAAGATCTGCTCCATCGGAACGGTGCTGAAAAGGTAATTTTTGAGCCTGTTACCTGCCCGAACGGAAGCAGCTTGATCATGGCGGATGCAACATTCTTGGATAAGAACGGAGTCGCAAACAGATGCTACGAAGTGCGTGTGAAAGTCACTATTGATGACCTTGTATTTGAGTCACAGTTCCCTCTCATGAACGGCTCTAATCCTGTTAAGGATAACAGTTTGACACAACAGAGAGTATGGAACGCACAGACGAGAGCCTTTGTAAAGGGCGTTGCGATCCACACGGGACTCGGCTTTGACCTTTGGCTGAACGATACCACGGGAGTTGACCAAGAGGAGGATCTTAAAAAGCACAATATCTTCGCTATCAAGGAAAGATTCCAACAAGAGTACACCAAGGTTCTCCGGGACAAGCATCTCACCACCAAGGAGATTGCCGAGAAGTGCGAGATGTCCGAGGACGAGGTCAAGGTTCTATTCACCTTCTTTGACCAGCTTGACCGCTTTGAGAAGAAGTTGATGGCATTATGATCGAGAGCAAGGACAGAAGCGGTTACTTCGGTGCTTCCGATACCGACAAGATCATCGGCAATTGGAAGACCGCAACCTTTGAAAAGTGGTGGATGCAGAAGATAGGCATCAACCGAGACCATTTCGACAACCAATATACTTCCGCAGGTACTCACTACGAGCATCGCATCCTTGAGTCGCTTGGCATCCCGATGGAGTTAGACAAGCAGATCATCATAGAGGATTTGAGACTTCGTGTAAACCTTGACGGAAACGATACCGACACCATTTATGAGTGCAAGACATACAAGCACGAGAAGGGCTTTAAGTTGCCCAAGAAATACATTAACCAAGTGCAAGTGCAAATGTTCGCTTCGGAGTTCAGAAGGTCCGAGATTGTAGCCTACGGGCTTGTTGAGGGGGATTACGATAACTACTTCAACCCTATTGATCCCGAAAGGCTACAGAGGTTCACGGTTCCCTACGATGAGAAGTGGATAAACGAGGTCTATCTGCCGAAGCTCACTTACCTTGCAGAATGCTTAAAGGAAGGGAGATTCCCATGAAAGTAAGCGGAAGAATAGTCGGTGCGAACATCGACTTCAAAACCAACAAGCCGATGCTGATGCTCGAAGTGAACGAGAGAACCGACTTTGAGCAGATTGTGGATGACCTCAAGGATAAGGACAAGCTCTCGATTGAGATCAAGCCTTACAGACAGCACCGCAGCTTGAACGCAAATGCCTATGCTTGGACTTTGATTGGCAAGATAGCCGATGCCGTGAGAGCAGGCAAGGACGAGATATATCTCAAGTGCCTCAAGCGGCATGGGCAGAGCGAACTCATCAGCGTACTTTCCCACGTTCCCATCGGAAACTATGTGAAGTATTACGAGGAAGCAGGAGAGAGCAAACTGAACGGCAAAATGTTTACCCACTACCGAGTGTACAAAGGCTCAAGCGAGTTTGACACACGGGAGATGAGCATCTTCATTGACGGTGTGGTAAGCGAGGCAAAAAACCTCGGCATCCAAACGGAAACTCCGAATCAAATTGCCGAGATGAAAGCGAGGTGGGGAGAGTAATGACAATCGAGGAACGCATCAAGTATGCAGAGGCAAGGCGAGACGAAGCCATCAGCAACGGTACAGTTAATGATATCGTTTACTGGAACGGATACGTTGACGGACTCAAGGCGGTGAAGCGAGATGGCTGACAGCATCCTTCAAAAAGATGATACCAAGTGCTTCATCTGCGGATCGAGGCGATGGTTAGAATGGCATCATGTATGGGGTGGCTGTGGTGCGATCCGAGACAAGTCGGAACGGCTCGGTCTCAAGGTAAGGCTCTGCCACTATTGCCACAACGAGCCTCCCAACGGTGTCCATCAAAACAAAAAAATCCGCTCCAAACTGCAAGCGTATGCACAGAAAAAAGCAATGGCTCATTACGGATGGTCCGTTGAGAACTTCCGCAGAGAATTTTATAAAAGTTACATATAGGAGGACAAGCCTATGAAGACAACGCAATGTCAAAGGATACTCGATTATATGCATCAATTCGGCTCCATATCTACACTTGAGGCTTTCCAGGATCTCGGTGTAGCGAGACTTGCATCAAGAATTCATGACCTCAAAGGAATGGGGTACAACATCACAAGCGAAATTAAATCATCTAAAAACAGATTTGGCGAGAAGACCTTCTTTAAGGTGTACAGACTCGCAGAACAGGAGAAATAATTATGGAATTTAATATTGGAGATAGAGTCAGAGTTAAATCTTATGAGGATATTCCCGAACAGATTAAGAGTCGTGGCGTGTCAAGACTTTGTGGTAAAGACGGTGAGATAGTAGACAAACTTTGGAGCGGTGCGAAAGGATGCACGGTGTATAAAATCTTTTTTAACGATGCGGTTCGTACATCCACCATCGACTTCCCAAGCGAAGCAATCGATCTTATTTCTGAACTTGACAAGAAAACATACTCATACGAATTTTCCTACCTCGACAACGTGGTGGTCGCAAAACTCTTTGAGATTAGAGAAGAATCCAAAACCGAGATCGCAAGAGGTCACGGTCATATCATCCATGAGGGCGAGATCGGAATCGCCCAAGCAGCTTCCTATGCTCTTAAAAAAATCTATCAAAAACTTAGTGAAAAGAATCTTTAAATCGGAGGAAAAAACAATGGCATCTTTGAATTTGAATACAGTAATTTTGTGTGGAAGATTAACCACCGATGTAGAACTCAAGTCAACCCCAAGCGGTACCCATGTATGTACCTTCACCTTGGCGGTGAACCGCAGATTTTCAAAAGAGGGTGAACAACAGGCGGACTTCATCTCCGTGGTTGCATGGAAAGAACGTGCGGAATTCATCAGCAAATACTTCAAAAAGGGTTCTTCCCTTTGCATCACGGGATCTATCCAAACAAGGGCTTGGAAGGATCAGAACGGCAACAACAGATACGCCACCGAGGTTGTGGCTGAACAGGCGATGTTTGTGGACAGCAAATCGGAAGGCTCCGCAACTCCCTCCTATGATGCCCCCTCCTATTCCAAACCTGCAACCGCTCCCAAGTTTGAAGAACTGAAGACGGACGATGACCTTCCCTTCTGATGAGGTGACGGTATGTTACACCTCGGAGATATCACAAAGATAAGCGGATACACCGCTCCCGTTGTAGATTGTATCATCGGCGGAAGCCCTTGCCAAGACTTGTCCGTAGCAGGAAAAAGAGCAGGACTTGACGGTGAGAGATCGGGACTCTATATGGAACAAATACGAATTGTAAAGGAGATGAGAAAGCAAGATGAGAGAAACGGACGGGCAGATGACGATATTCGACCTCGATACATGGTGTGGGAAAACGTCCCCGGAGCCTTCAGCAGTAACAAAGGGGAAGACTTCCGAATCGTCCTTGAAGAACTCGCAAAAGTCAAAGATCCGAATGCCGTTATTCCTATGCCTCCAAACGAAAAATGGACAACCTGCGGATGCATCATGGGAGACGGATGGAGCATCGCTTGGAGGGTATTCGATGCACAGTTTTGGGGAGTCCCCCAAAGAAGGCGTAGAATCGCACTTGTCGCAGATTTTGGAGGACAATCCGCACCCGAAATACTATTTGTCCGCAAAAGCGTGTCAAGGGATATTGAACCGAGCGAACCGAAGAGGAAAGAAACTTCCTCCTATGCTTCAAGAAGCCCTGGAGCAGATGATCGCCTTGGAGCAGACCAATATAACGCAGTAATTCTTGGGGACACAGTAAGCACTCTCGGAGTTAACTGTGGTATGTCCCACGGCAGACAATGTGTACTTGAGCCTCAAGAGGTTGTTTGCTTTGAACCTGGCATCGCAAGTAGAGAAAGCAGAATGGGAACTGGCGGTGGCAACGTGCCGATGGTCATGCAACAATGCTTCTCCAAGTCAAAGAGGGCGCAATCAGCAACCGACCATGAGACTTGGGTTGAGAGCGACAAGGCAAACACCTTGAACGCATTCGATGTTGGAGATGTGAGGACAACCGAAGCGGTGGTATGTGGTTTCGATGCCTACAATCAATCCATTACGGGAGACAAGGCAAAAACCTTGAACAGCGTTGCAACCGATACAGACCATATACCATCGGTGGTCTACGCCCTCGACAGAGCATCATTCAATCAAGGCAAGAACGCACAGTTTGACTTTGAGGTATCCGACAAGGGAGTCAACTCTCCTCTCGTGGCGAAAGGTCCCGGTGCTGTTGCCTATTGCATCGGAAACGGACAGGTTCACGATGCTGTTAATCCCGAAAAAGAGTTGTGCAAAACTCTCAACTGTATGCATGATACCATGAATGTTTGCGTGGTTGGCACAAGATACATAGTCCGCAGGCTCACTCCTCTTGAGTGCGAAAGACTCCAAGGCTATCCCGATGGATGGACACAGATTGGAAAGATTGTTGGCTATGATCGGCAAATAGACGAGATAACTGGTGAGGAGTTTGTTCAAGCAATCTATGAGTACATAGATGATAATGGTAAGAAGCGAAAGACTTCCGATGCAGCTCGTTACAAGGCTCTCGGAAATAGCATTGCCCATCCCCCTTGGAAGTGGGTTCTGAAGAGGCTCTGTGCCTGCTACGAGAGAGATGCAACAATGGCAAGCCTCTTTGATGGGATCGGAGGCTTCCCCTATCTGTGGGAGCAATTAAACGGAAAAGGAACTTGCCTATGGGCATCCGAGATGGAGGAGT
>SVSL01000016.1 GCA_015064315.1 Oscillospiraceae bacterium | reverse complement strand
GTCGCCTATTTCTATGAGTCGAACTCAGCAAATTTCCGCTTGCGGAAATTATGCCATAGCGTGCGATAAGACAGCACGTAGGAGAAATACTGCACGAGAACGCACGCTTGAGTTCAGACTCTCCGATGGGGATTGGTGATCTTCCGCTTTGCGTGCCCCTCTGCGGTCATGCCGATGGCGGCGATCCACTCGCGTTTTTTCGTCATTTTTTGCAAAAACTATTGACATCGTTTGTGAAAAGTGCTATACTTGCGTTGATGGAAAAACACAGATTTCTTCTGTCAAATTCCTCATGGAAAAGAGGCTGATCATGGTACGTCAAGGAAGGCAATCGTTGCGAAATCGCATTGATATGACGCAGGGACCGCTGTTTAAGAATATATTGCTGTTTATCCTGCCGCTGATGGCAACCAATCTGTTGCATCAGTTCTACAACGCGGCGGATATCATGATCGTAGAGCTTTCCCCCGAGCCAAACGCGGTTGGCGCGGTCAGCTCCTCGGGATCGTTCTTGACCCTGATAGTCAATCTGTTCATCGGCTTCTCGGTTGGTGCAAACGTGGTGGTCGCGCGTTGTATCGGCGCAAAGGATCGGGAAAAGACCTCCCAAGCCGCCCACACCTCCATTTGTATGAGTATGTTCTTTGGCGTTCTTGGCGCGGTGATCGGTATTCTTCTGACCAAGCCTGTGCTTGTGGGAATGGGGTACGAGGGGAACCTGCTGATGCTGGCGTCGCGGTACGCGTACATCTATCTGGCGTGTATGCCCTTTGCCGCCATGACAAACTTTCTGTCTGCCATTCTGCAGGCGCAGGGAAACACCCGCGTCCCTCTCATCGTACTGGCATCAACGGGTGTCCTCAACGTACTGCTGAATCTCTTTTTCGTGCTGGTGCTGGGACTCTCGGTGGAGGGCGTTGCCATTGCAACCGCCATTGCCAATCTGACCTCGGCTTGTATCCTGTGGAGATATCTTGCAAAATCGGGAGACGATTGTCGCCTGTCCTTCAGGAAGCTTCGCATCCATAAGCCGCTCTTTGTTGAGATCGCGCGTATCGGCTTTCCGGCAGGACTCCAAAACTCCATGTTTTCCATCTCCAACATCATTATCCAATCCTCAATTTTGAAGATCAACAACGCCGTAACGCCTCCCGGAAGCGCCTACGACCCCGTAATCAAGGGCAACGCCGCTGTGGGAAGTCTGGAGGGCTTTGTGTTCACCGCCTTGGGTGCGGTTACCGTAACGGCGAGTGCCTTTACGGCGCAGAACGTGGGCGCGGGGAAATACGACCGCGTCAAGCGGGCTCTTGGTGAGATCTGCCTGATCTCGGTGACCGTTGGCGTGTTGATGTCAACGGCGGGAATGCTTTGCAAGGATCTTTTGCTGTTGCTGTACGGTGTAGAGAACGCTCCCGATATCCTGTCGCAGCTTGCTTATGACGCAGCGTTTACACGAATGCTTTGGAAGTGGCCGGGATTTTTCATCTTTTCCATTATGAACGCCTGCTCGGGAACGCTGCGCGGACTTGGAAAATCCTCCTTGGCGGCACTCATCGCCTTTATCGGAACCTGCGTCTTCCGCGTGGTCTGGATCTATACGGCGTTCGAATATTTTCAGAATCTGGAGTCGATCCATATTTCCTATCCCATTTCCTGGTTCCTCACGGGAGCCTGCTTTGCCGTTGTGGTGGCGATTTTGCTCCGCAAGAAGATCCGTAAGAGCAAGGAAGAGATGCCTGCCTCGCAGAGCGAAGCGACGGTATAAGGATCAATGGGGTTGTTTGTAAGCGAAAGTGATCATGTTTTTTTAAAAATACAGATAAGCTTGTAGGGACCGGCGTCCTCGACGGTCCAAGAAGAAAAAACGTTTTGCTTTTTATACGGCTATTGATGTGTAGCCATATGCAAAGCAAAAGACCCTTCATTCTTGGACCGTCGAGGACGCCGGTCCCTACAAAATGTATTGCGTAATTTTTCAAGAAATAGCGTAGCAGAAAGCTTGGTTTTGTCATTGGCAATTTTAATCATAACCCATCTCATCCCCCACCTACGCACCACTTTGGGGGTAAAAACACCATCAAAAAAGTTTTTTCGCACCACTTTTAAAAGTGCTATTGACAAACCTGTTTTGCCATGCTATAATGGCATTGTTCATTTATAATAATGTTATCAAGAAAATAAAAAAAGGAGATTTTCATGAAAAAGATTGCCGCGCTTTTGCTTTCCGCTACCACTCTTCTGACACTTTGCGCCTGTAACGTGGCACCCGAATTTGAAGAGGAGACCACCGAAGGGAAAACTGAAATCCTGACCGATCTTCCGTCCGAGATGCCGACAAAGGAACCTGAAACAATTGTTACAAGGCCTTCCGTGGAGCTTCCCGAGTGGCCAATCGTTAAGGATCCCGATCCTACGGATACGCAGGCGTTGGCGATGCAGGCATATTGGGAGCTGTTGACCTGTGAGGATTCCTGTTTGAAGGATATGAAAACGCCGTATGGGAGAACGCCCCTTCGTGAGCTGGATTCCATCGGCTACGCCCTTGTTGATTTTGGGGGAGACGGCGTTGATGAGCTTGTAATTGATTGCGGGGACACGTTGATTTTTCGATATTATGAGGGGAAGCTCTATTCGTATGAATTTACCTTCCGAAACCTATATTATCTGACAACCGATGGCTCCCACTTTTGGAACCACACCGGGTCAGACTTTGTATACGGAGAAAATCAAATTTTCTTTGATGAAGAAAGGCTTGCCTCAAAAGAACTTTGGCGGATCGTCAATGAAGGCGAGCCAAATGCGGAATATTACATAGAAGGGAAGCCTGTTTCGCAGTCGGAGATCCTGCAATATTTTGAGGCAAATTCCAAAACAAACGTTACCTTTTCCACCTTTGAGTCCCCCTGGAAAAATCCTGTTTCTGCCGCCGAGGCATATAGGCTTGCCAATGCATATTGGGAGAGATTTGAGATCGGGAAAAACGGATACCATGTTGAGCGCGGCACAAACAGTTGGGCTCCCGATTCCGTATATGTTTTTGTGATCAGACAGTTTGTTATTGATCATTATTCAACCTTTGACGAGATATGGATCGATGTGAATACGGGAGAAGCGATTGTTCCGTATGCGCCCGACGGAAAGTGATGTTTTGTAATTAAAAGCTTAAATCACATTTGCCCCACAGGGGCGATCCTAACCGATCTTCTTCCCCCACCTACGCACCACTTTGGGGGTAAAAACACCATCAAAAAAGTTTTTTCGCACCACTTTTAAAAGTGCTATTGACAAACCTGTTTTGCCATGCTATAATGGCATTGTTCGTTTATAATAATGTTATCAAGAAAATAAAAAAAGGAGATTTTCATGAAAAAGATTGCCGCCCTCTTGCTTGCTTTTGTAACCCTTTTTTCACTCTATGCCTGTAACGTGGCACCCATGCCGGAAACAGAGGAGAGCGGTACTTTGAGTGATCTCATGACGGGTATTGAGATCGAGATCCCCTCGGATCTTGAGATCGAGCTTCCTACGGA
This sequence comes from Oscillospiraceae bacterium, assembly GCA_015064315.1. GTDB lineage: Bacteria > Bacillota > Clostridia > Oscillospirales > CAG-272 > UMGS1865. The sequence continues at coordinate 30,000 of SVSL01000016.1, read as the reverse complement.
ATTTGGAACCGAGCTTCCTACGGAATTTGGAACCGAGCTTCCTACGGAATTTGGAACCGAGCTTCCTACGGAGGAGCCTGCTCCGGAGCCCCCCGCAAAAACCTTTCCGGCTGTGCTCGGGAGGGGGGACTTCTACAAAATCGAGCAGCTTTCGGAATATCGGTATCGGTATACCTTTTATGATCGGGACGGCAATGAGACCCTTGTGGAGGAGGACTCAAGACGCTATTATCTCAGTGAGCTGAGTAATGAGATGGTGTATCTTCGGTGCTCTACGGGGAGTAAATTCTATGATATCAAGAACAAACGTCTTTCCGGGCAGTATTTCGGTTTTGAGACGTTTACAACGGATGGATTGATATTCTATCTTGACGGTCCATGGAATCATCGTGTGCTTGTGGTAAAGAATCTTTTTGACGATAGTCTCTATTATCGGGAGTATGACTTGGGACTGGAGACGAATAAGGATCCGATCAAAAACATCAATATTTCCGATAACAAGCTGTTTCTGTGCTATTACGAAAAGGGCGTGGCAGAGCCGAAATTCACGGTGATTTCCCTCTTTGAGGAGAAAGGTTGTTATTTTACCGACTACGCCTCCATCATCCGTCTCGCCGATGCAATGGGATATACCCTTGGGTACTTGAAGGAAAACGTGGATTGGAGCAAGTATTTTTGGCTCTCGAATCAGGAGGAGCAGGAGCTCTTTGACAAGCTGGTTCAATCGCAGGAGAGCATTGGCTGCTTTTCTCAATACGCGGTCAAGGATCTGAACAACGACGGTGTGTTTGAATTGATTCTTTTGCACGGTTACTACAAAATTTTGGCGATCTTTACCACGGTGGACGGAAAACCGCAGCTGGTGGATCATTATTGGGAGGAAAAGCAGGGCTTTTTGGATCAACGGGGATTGATCTATACCGTGGACACGTCGGAAGAAAAGACGAGAGTTTTTCGCGTCGATCGGCTTTTGGCGGGCGGTGTTGCCGTAGAGAATCAGCTCTGCGTGAAGACGGAACTCATTGAGTCGATGCCCCCTATTCCTCACAACCGCTATTATCGCTTTGCGAATGGCGAATGGAGCTTGATTTTACCGGAGGAATATGATGAGATGATAGGAAAGTATTCCTATCCCGGCTATCATACGACCCGAGACTGCGCAAGAATTGCTTTCAATGCGCTCAGCTATTCCTTGGATGCCGCCCAAGCCTTTTCCAAGAATCTTTTGCGCAGTGCGCTGAAGGATGAGCTTTTGGTTCTGGTGGCACAGACCGGGGAGCTTTGCCATTTGTCCGATTATCAAGTGCCCACTACGGGCAAGGCACTTTCCGAGATCGAGGGGCTTCGGTATTCCTTTGTTGACTTGGACGGAGACGGCGTTTGCGAGGTCGTCATCGATTGCGGCGTGCTTTTGTTGCTTCGCTATGAGAACGGAAGAGTTGTGCTTACGCAAGCAGAGCTTTCAAAGCCTCTTGCAGATCAGCCGGCGTTTTCCCCTCTGACCCTTCCGTGGGAAGCCAAGATCTCTCCCGAGGAAGCCATCGCCATTGCGGATCAATATTTCGGCGGCGTAGACGGCGCTGAGGATGCCGCTTGCGGTACCCGGTATACCATCAGGCTCGTTTTGAGGGAAGAGCCTGATGACGGCATTGGATATTACCGCGTTGCTGTGCAGATGGAGAGCAGAAAAACCTTTGGCGATGTCGAAGGATGGTCCGATTGCTTTGATGTGGAATTCTCCAGCGAGGAACTGCTTGTGAATATGATGACGGGACAATATACGTTCTGCACAGGAAGGTACGGCCGGGGCAAATGATGCCGCAATTTCCAAATTGAATAGAAGAAAGCAAAACGCGCAGCCATGATTTTTTTTCACGGCTGCGCATTCTGTTTTTAAATTAACTCGCCCTTGGCAAAGACCTGCTTGATCTCGATATTCTCATCAAAGATGACGAAATCGGCGTCCATGCCCGTGGCAATGCTTCCCTTGTGGGAGAGCCCCATGATCTTGGCGGGGACGGCGGTGATCATCCTGACGGCATCGGGGAGGGGAATATCGGCTTCCTTTACCGTCACGCGCACCAATCGGTCGGCGGTGGCGATGCTTCCCGCAAAGGCGGAGCGATCCATCAGCTTGCAAACGCCGTCCTCAATGATGAATTCGGTGCTTTGCATCCAACCGTGGGTCTGATCCGTGCCTGCCAGCGCAAGGCTGTCGGTGACAAGGGCAATATGATCCGCGCCCTTGATCTTGTAGATCAGCCTGATCAATTCGGGAGGCAGATGCTTGCCGTCGCAGATGATCTCCACGTACATATCATCCAAAAGATAGGCGGTCTCGATCACGCCCAGGCGACGGAAGCCGTGGTCTCTTGTGATGGTGGAGGTGCAGGAATAGAGGTGGGTGACCAGCTTGCATCCGTTCTTCGATGCGCGGAGCATATCGTCATAAATGGCGTTGGTGTGTCCGGCAGATGCTACCACGTTGTGCTTTTTCAAGGCTTTTGCGAATTTTTCATCGGCATCGTTCTCGGGGGCGTAGCTCCAACGGGCAATGGCTTTTTCATGCTGCTTCAGAAGGGGCAGATATTCTTCCTCCTTGGGAGCGGTAATAAAGGTGGGGCATTGTGCGCCCGCCTGCTCCTTGGAGAGGTAGGGTCCCTCCAGATGGGCTCCAAGGACGGTTCCCTTGATACGGGGATCGTTCATGGCGATCTCCACGTTTTCCACCGAGCTTGCCATGCTTTCAAAGACAGCCGCCGAAATGGTGGGGCAGATGGTGGTAGTGCCGTGGGTCAGATGGAAATTGCATCCTGCCACGATATCCTCCACGCTTCCCTCAAAGGGATTTCCGCCGCCTCCGTGGGTGTGCATATCAATAAATCCCGGGCTGACGTAGTACCCCGTGGCATCGTATTCTTCCTCAAAGGGAAGCTCTTTTTGGGTTACGTCGATGATTGTTTCATCCGCAAAGTAAACGTAGCCCTCAAAAAGCCTGTCCGAAAGAAGAATTTTATCACTCTTAATTCTTTTCATCATGCTTTACAGAAGACTGCTGCTGTCGCCGTCCAGATACAGAATGGCGCTTTCGTGGCGGCGCAGGACGGTGGCGGGGCAGTGCTCGCCGATCTCACCGCACAGGGTTGCGCGAACGGCGTTTGCCTTGGTCTTGGCGGGAACGATGCAGAAGAGATGATTGCCCGCAAAGAGGGTGGGGACCGTGAGGGTGATGGCGGTCTTGGGAACGTCATCCAGCTTGGCAAAGCATCCGTCGTTGACCTGCTGATTGCGGCAGATCTCGTCCAGCGCTACGGGCTTTACCATCTTGGCGTCGTTAAAATCGGCAACGGGGGGATCGTTGAAGGCAATGTGTCCGTTCTCGCCAATGCCCATGACCACAATGTCGGTGGGATATTCCTTCAGCAGAGCCGAATAGCGTTCGCACTCGGCGTCAGCATCGGGAGCGGAAATATCAATGTAATTCACGCTCTTAAAATCGGCAAGCCCGAAGATATGCGCCTTGAGGAAGTTTCCAAAGCCTTGGGGGGCATCCTTGGAAAGACCGATGTATTCGTCCATGTGGAAGGCGTTGACGCGATTCCAAGGAATTTCCTTGTCGGTGGCAAGGGCGTAGAGCACCTCGTTCTGGGAGGGAGCGGCGGCAAAGATCATGTTAATGGTCTCTTTGGTTTCCAAAAGGGAGAGGATGCAGGCCTTGATATCCGCGGCGGCGGATTTTCCCATTTCGTCTCTCGTATCGTAAATATTGACCTTCAAGAGGTCCTTTTGCATGGTTTTCATATCAGATCAGCTCCTTTATTTTTGTCACCGCGTCGGCAAAGGCGACCTTTGCGTCGGGGTACTGATAGGGGTTCTCAAAGGATCTGCCCACAAGGGCGTTCAGTCCCGAGAAGGTTTGCAGATGAGGCTCCAGAGTGGCAAAGAAATCCGCGTTTTCGCTCTGCATATGCGCGGAAAGGATCTCCTTGATCTTCGCCTCGCCCTTTCCGGGAGGCACGATGGCACCTGCCGCCAAGGCATCCTTGACGTGGAAATAAGCGATATAGGGCTTTAACAGCTCGTAGGCAGAGATCGGCTCTACCTCCTCCAAAACGAAGTTGCCCATATCGAACACGCATTTCAGCTCGCCCCCAAAGTAGTCGAGAAGCTCGCGGCAGCGTACGGGAATATCGCCGTAGATCTTTGCCTCGTTCTCATGGCAGAGGGTCACGCCGTGAGATCTTGCGATCAAAAGCATTTTTTCAAGGCTTTCCAACACCTGTCCCTTCATGGTGGTGATATCTTCACCCTCGGGAGCGTAAAAGCTGAACATTCTGATGTACTTTGCGCCCAAAAGGTTCGCGCTTTCAAAAACGCGCTTTGCCGTTTCCATGTGGGCGTCCATATCCTCATCCAAACGAATCTTTCCAAGGGGAGAGCCAATGGCGTTGGCTTTGATGCCGTGGGCATCCAAAAGCCGCCTCGCGTTTTTGACCTCATCGGGAGAAAGAACCGAAATATTCTTTTGATCCACGTGACGGATCTCAATATGATCGATTCCAAAGCCGTTTAATGCTTGCAGCTGTTCTTCAAAGGAATCGGCGTACTCGTCGGCAAACGCCGAAAGGATCAATTTAGCCATACCGTCCTCCTCAGATCTCAAAGGTGTTGACGGCTTCTTCCTTGCCGCTCTCAATGGAACGCTTGATGGCGTTCATCACAAAGACAGGGGCAATGAAATCCTTGTAGGAAGAGGGCTGCTCGCCACCGCTGAGCAGGGCGTAAAACTCCTTGAATTCCTCCTCAAACCATGCGGAGGTGGAGGGAATCTCGGCACTGTTGACGGTTTTTTCCGCCATACGGGATGCATAATAGAGATAATTTCCGTTGCAGTAGAGTCCCACGGCATCGTAATTTTCGTAGTGGAACAGCACGTGGATCTGCTCGCCGTTTTCCTTGGCGGTCACAGAGAGGGGATATCTGCCAAAGATCTCGCAAACGATCTCCACAAGATGAGGCGCGTAGAAATAAAAATCACCGTATTTATTCTCCCTTTGGAAGGGAGCGCGAACGTAACCGCCAAGGGTCTTGCCACCCTCCTCCTCCATGGCTTCCTTCTTCAATTGCTTGACGTAGGCGTCCTGCTTGAGGGAGGATCCGCCGGAGATGCGGATGCTCTTTGCCTTGAGCACCTGCATGAACTCGATTGCTTCCTCCTCCGAGAAGGTGATGGGCTTGTCGATGAACATGGGGATGCCGCTTTCAATATAGGGCTTGGCGTACTTGTAGTGATCGTCTCCGCGGCGGGCGGTGATCACAACGCCGTCCAGCTTTCCAACGGCATCGGCGTAATGCTCCAGAACGGGAACGCCGTATTTATCCTTCAGCTTTTGGCTCTTTTCGGTGTCATCGCTGTAAACACCCACGATCTCCACGTCGGAGAAGGAGTCGGGATTGGCTTGAATGTATTTGATAAAGGCATCGGCGTGAGAATTTTCACAGCCCAAAAAGGCAATTCTTTTCATGTCTTTTCTCCTTGCATCAATACTTGAGGGGCAGGGGATTTTGCGCGTGAACCAGCTCGATGACCGAGATGACAGCCGCCGCCATTTCGGGGGTGACGGTCATGGGACGTCCTTCGGTGATCAGGAAATAGAGCTGCTCGTAGAGCTTGGCGGTGCCAATGTCAAAGGCGGTACCGTTGAAGTTATCGCCCTCCACGTGCTTGACCAGCTTTTCGGAGCAGTAGATGGGGTTACCCTCCTCGTTTTGCAGGAAGGTCTCGATCACGGGTCTTTCGGGGTTCTCGCCGTCCACGATGTAGGTCATTTCGTACGCCTTGGGCGTCAGCTTCATGGTGCCCTTGGAGCCCTGAAGCTTCAGGGTGCAGGGAGAGTAAGCGTCCATGGGGGAGATCTCAATATCGACCAAAGGCTTACCGGGGGCGGTGAGCAGGATCTTTGCATAGTCGTCGGCGTCGCCGCTGGTCAGCACGCGATCCAGCTTGCTGTAAACCACGCGGGCGTTGGGATCAAAGTCCAAAAATCCAAGTCCCATGCCAATGGGGTGAGGGCCTGTGTTGTAGGTGCTTCCGGCACACTTCTTTTGCAGGGTCTGCCAGTCCCAACGGCGGGAGAAGCCGTTGTAGTAGATGTTGACCTGCTTTACGTCGCCCAGCTTTCCCGATTTTACGGTCTCGTAGGCGAACTCGCAGAAGGGAGCAAGGAAGGTCTGCTGGAAGACGGCAAGAATCAGATTCTTCTCCTTGGCGGTCTTCATCAGATCCTCGCATTCATAGAGATTTCTTCCAAAGGGCTTTTCCACCAGCACGTTTTTGCCGTGGAGCAGAAGATCCTTGGTAATGGAGTAGTGCATTTCGGAGTAGGAGGCGTTTACCACGATATCAATATCGTCCAACGCAAACAGCTCCTCGTAATTGGCAAAGGTTTTGCAGCCGGGGTAGATCTCTTCGGCAACGCCGCGACGGAATTCGTCGGCATCCACCACGTACTTGACGTTGTAATACCGATTGTCCTCACTACGATAATATTTGCCGTGAATATCCTTTCCGCTTCGTCCTTGACCGATGATGGCAAGATTGAGTTTTTTCATAACAGAGTCTCCTTTTTGAGATTTCTTCATTACGCTTATTATAAAATAAATTTTTTGAAAAGTAAATGGCGAAAACTGCATTTTTATATTGCAAAAAGTGAACCGATGTGATAGAATATAGAAAGAGGAGAAAGAGAGGTGGATTTTTGCCTTGATCAACGACTATATTTTGCATACCGACAGGATCTTTTTCAAGCACGAAAGCTCGGAAAATCTGCCCTGTAACACCTATTCCATGCATACCCACAGCACCTATGAGCTGATCTATTTTCTGGAGGGGGATGCCACCCACGTCATTGAGGATCGGAAATACAAGCTGAAAAAGGGGGATCTCATTCTGATCCGCCCCTTTCGCTATCACTTTATTCAGATCGATGCCCCCGCCAAATACGAGCGGTACGATATTCTTTTCGACATGGAAAAGCACGGTGTGGAGAGCGTTTCGCTGATTCCCGAGAGCATGGAGGTCATCAATCTTTCGGGAAACGCCGTTGCCGAGGAGATCTTTCGCAAGTGCGATCTCTATCACAAAAGCTGCGATGAGGATACCTTTGGAAGAATCCTCCCCCATCTGCTCTCCGAGCTGTTTTATAATCTGCACGTTTTTCCGCGAGCCGCCTCGGCGGACGGTACCGCCGTGTCTCCCTTGATCTCGGGGGCGCTGCAGTACATCAACGAGCATCTTTGCACGCTGAGCGGCGTGGAGGAGATCGCGGGGCATTTGTTTGTCAGCGAGAGCTATCTGTTCCGATTGTTTCAAAGAGAGCTTCACCAAACTCCAAAAAAATACATTCTGGAAAAGCGGCTGCTTCTGGCGCAAAAAAAGCTTTCCTTGGGAGAAAAGCCAACGGCGGTTTGCGAGGATTGCGGCTTTTGCGATTATACCACCTTTTATCGGAATTATACCGCGTTTTTTGGGGATTCTCCGTCGAAAAAGCATCGTGACTCTTAAGAGCGGATTGCATGAAGCGGCGTTATTATTCATTCTGCAACCCCTGTCTTGCATAATGCGGTTGAATAAATGAATGAATATTCATCTTTGTGCATAAAAATTGCACAACAGCCACAATGCGAGGGGTTGTGTATTGTGCAAAAGGTAGAAAAGAAAAAGAATCTAAAAAAGCTATTGACAAAAAATGAGAATCGTTGTATAATTATGCACGTTGATATTTGAAAGGCAGATGCCGCAGAAGCGGCTCTGAAGGAGGACTTAAAAATGGAAAAGAAATCTGTAAAAAAGGTTGTTTTGGCTTACTCGGGCGGTTTGGATACCTCCATTATCATCCCGTGGCTGAAGGAAAACTATAACAATCCCGAGATCATTGCGGTATCGGGCAACGTCGGTCAGGCAGACGAGCTGGAGGGACTTGAGGAAAAGGCAATCAAGACCGGTGCCTCCAAGTGCTACATTGAGGATCTGACCGAGGAATTCGTTGAGGAAATGGTCATTCCCACGGTTCAGGCAGGCGGCAAGTATGAGGAATACCTCATGGGTACCGCGCTGGCACGTCCCATTATTGGTAAGCGTCTTGCCGAGATCGCCATTGCAGAGGGCGCTGATGCCATCTGCCACGGCTGCACCGGTAAGGGCAACGACCAGGTTCGCTTTGAGCTTGCCATCAAGGCATTTGCTCCCGGCATGAAGATCATCGCTCCTTGGCGTGAGTGGGATATCAAGTCCCGTGAGGAGGAGATCGAGTACGCAGAGGCGCACAACGTACCTCTGAAGATCAACCGTGAGACCAACTACTCCAAGGATAAGAATATGTGGCACCTTTCCCATGAGGGACTGGATCTGGAGGATGCGGGCAACGAGCCTCTGTACGATAAGCCCGGCTTCCTTGAAATGAGCGTTTCCCCCATGCAGGCACCCGACACCCCCACCTACGTTACCCTTGATTTTGAGCAGGGTAAGCCCGTGGCTCTGGACGGTGTAAAGATGTCGGCAAAGGATATCATTCTCAAGCTCAACGAGGTTGGCGGTGCAAACGGCATTGGTCTGCTCGATATCGTGGAGAACCGTCTGGTCGGCATGAAGTGTCGCGGCGTTTACGAGACTCCCGGCGGAGCGATCCTCTATTTCGCACACAACTATCTGGAGACCCTGTGCCTCGATAAAATGACCATGCACAAGAAGCAGGAGCTCTCCGTAACCTTTGGCGAGCTGCTTTACAACGGTCAGTGGTATACTCCTCTGCGTGAGGCTCTTTCCGCGTTCGTTACCAAGACCCAGGAGCACGTAACCGGTAAGGTTCGCATCAAGCTTTACAAGGGCAACATGATCAAGGCAGGCGCATGGAGCGACTGGTCCCTCTACTCCGAGGAGATCGCAACCTTCGGTGAGGATCACGTTTACAATCAGGCAGACAGCGCAGGCTTTATCAACCTGTGGGGACTTCCCATTTCGGTACAGGCGCAGGTTGCCGCAAAGAATAAGAAGAACTAATCATATCCCAATAGGGGATTTGCCTTCGACTTTTCTTTTGGGAAGTTTTGAAGGGGTGTGGGGAAACTTTTTCAAAAGTTTCCCCACAAAAAATATGGAAACGAGGATCATAAAGATGGAAAAAATGTGGGCGGGACGCACCGAGGGCGTGGTCTCCAAAATTGCGGACGATTTTAACTCCTCCATTCATTTTGACGCGCGGATGTACCGTCAGGATATCCGAGGCTCCATGGCGCACGCTACCATGCTGGCGGCTTGCGGCATTCTGACCGAGGCGGAAAGAGATACCATTTTGGAGGGACTGGAGGGCATCCTTGCGGATCTGGAGAGCGGAAAGCTGGAGATCGATCCCAACGCCGAGGATATTCATATGTTCGTTGAGGCGGTTCTGACCGCTCGCATCGGTGATGCGGGCAAGCGTCTTCACACCGCAAGAAGCCGCAACGATCAGGTGGCGCTGGATATCCGTATGTATCTGCGCGACGAGATCGATACCGTCAAGGGACAGATCATGGAGCTCATCGATGCCATCTGCGAGCAGGCGGAGAAGAACCGGGATGCCATTATGCCCGGATACACCCATCTGCAACGTGCCCAGCCCATCACCATGGCGCACCAGCTTTTGGCGTATGCCATGATGCTCAAGCGCGACGTGGGAAGACTTACCGATTGCGCCGCGCGGATGAATTATTCTCCTCTGGGCTCTTGCGCCCTGGCGGGAACCACTTACCCCACCAACCGCATGATGGTTGCCGAGGCGTTGGGCTTTTCGGGCATCACCGAGAACAGCCTTGACGGCGTTTCCGACCGCGATTTCTGCGTGGAGCTTCTCTCGGCGCTTTCCATTCTGATGATGCACCTCTCCCGCTTCTCCGAGGAGATCATTCTGTGGTCGAGCTGGGAGTTCCGCTTCGTAGAACTGGATGACGCTTATACCACGGGCTCTTCCATCATGCCTCAAAAGAAGAATTCGGATATGGCAGAGCTGGTGCGCGGAAAGACGGGACGCGTTTACGGCGATCTCATGGGAACGCTGACCATGCTCAAGGGACTCCCCTTGGCGTACAACAAGGATATGCAGGAGGACAAGGAGAGCGTATTCGACGCGGTGGACACCGTTAAGATGTGTCTTGCCGTGTTTGCTCCCATGATCCGCACCATGCGTGTGAAGAAGGAGAATCTTTACGCCGCGGCACAAAAGGGATTCCTCAACGCCACCGATCTTGCCGACTACATGGTCAAGAAGGGAATGCCCTTCCGCACCGCGTACAAGGCAGTAGGACAGCTGGTTGGAAAGTGTGTTGCCGAGGGCAAAACGCTGGAGGAGATCACCCTTGAGGAATACAAGGCGGTATCCGAGCTCTTTGACGCGGATCTTTACGGGGAGATCTCCCTTGAGACCTGCGTAGGAAAGCGCATTTCCGCAGGCGGCACGGGTCCCGATTCGGTCAATGCACAGATCGAGTCGATCAGAGAATTTTTGAAGGCGTAAGCGGATCATTCCAAAACAGAACGGGGAATTTCTATAGATTCTCCGTTCTTTTTTCATTGACAAATTTTAAAAATATGTTATAATGATGGTACGGGAACAAAAAATCATCCGTTTGTTTTTTTTGTTGTCAAGCATTCGATCGGGGATCATTTTCACCCGAATTTGCACCCCGTATCGCGATATTTGCGCCAATAACCGACAAAAGAGGATCTTTACATGAAAGAATATCTGACCGAGCAAGCGATTTGCGATCTGCTTGCATGGTATCAAAAGAATAAACGTGATCTGCCTTGGCGGCGCACCTCCGATCCGTACCGCATCTGGCTTTCGGAGATCATGCTCCAGCAAACGAGAGTGGAGGCGGTCAAGCCCTATTACGCCCGTTTTCTCGACACCTGTCCCACGGTAAAGGATCTGGCGGATCTGAACGAGGATCGCTTGATGAAGCTTTGGGAGGGCTTGGGATATTACAGTCGCGTCCGCAATCTGCAAAAGGCGGCGCAGACGGTCATGCGTGATTTTGGTGGCGAAATTCCACACACGTATGAAGAATTACGCCGTCTTACGGGCATTGGAGAGTACACGGCGGGTGCCATTGCATCCATTGCCTTTGGGGAACGCGTTCCCGCCATTGACGGAAACGTCCTGCGTGTGCTGGCGCGCGTGATGGGTTCAAGAGAGGATATTGCCGATCCCAAAACCAAGTCGGCTTGGAGAGGGGCTCTGCTTCCTCTGATCCCCGAGGCGGCGGGAGACTTCAATCAGGCGCTCATCGAGCTGGGGGCTACGGTCTGCGTTCCCAACGGAGAGGCAAAATGCAAGGAATGCCCCATGCGTTCTTATTGCGTTTCCTGCCGCGAGAATTTGACCGATGAGATCCCCGTCAGATCAGCGAAAAAGCCGAGACGTATTGAAAAAAAGACGGTTCTGGTGATTCAGGACGGAGATCTTACGGCACTTTGTAAGCGTCCCGACAAGGGGCTTTTGGCGGGGCTTTGGGAGCTTCCCAACCGCGAAGGGCATCTGAGTGAGGGGGCGTTGATCGATTTTATCCGTTCCATCGGCTTTGAGCCTTTGCGCGTGGAGCGGATCGAGGACTCCAAGCACATCTTCACCCACATCGAGTGGCACATGATCGCCTACACCGTCCGCATTGCGCCCGAGTTTGACGGCTGGCAGGACGGCGCGGGGATGCTATTGGTGAAAAACGAGGAGCTGCACGCCTCCTATGCCATTCCCTCGGCATTTTCGGCGTACACCAAATATTTGTGATTTTTCCTTCGGTCAAGCCGAGACACGCGAAAAAAACACTTGATTTTCGATTTTTGATATGTTATAATGAGGTATCTTCAAGAAAGGTGTGGCGATTATGAAGCACGTTTTTGTGATCAATCCCGCGGCGGGAAAGGAAAATCCGTACGAGACTATCAAGGCGGCATTAGAGGCTTTGTCAACGCCCGTGGATTACGAGCTTTACGTAACCAAGGGACGCGGAGATGCTACCTCGTTTGTAAAAAACTATTGCGAGAGCTTTCGGGATGCCGTTCGTTTTTATGCCTGTGGCGGCGACGGAACCCTCAATGAGGTGGTCAACGGAGTGGTGGGGCATCCCAACGCATCTCTTGGCTGCTATCCCTCGGGCTCCGGAAACGATTTTGTAAAATATTACGGTGGCAAAGAGGTCTTCTTTAACGTAGAGGAGCTGGTAGGGGCAGAGGAGGAATCCATTGACCTGATGCGCGTTGGAGACCGTTACGCTATCAACGCTACCCACTTCGGTCTGGATTCCTGCGTGGCAAAGGTTATGATGAACGTGCGCAGAAAGAAGATCATCGGCGGCAAAAATGCCTATACCACAGGTGTTGCGGTGGCACTCATCAAGGGTATGAGGACCGCGTGCCGCGTGACGGTGGACGGCGAATTGCTCAATCCCAAGGGAAAGATTCTGCTTTGCACCGTTGCCAACGGACAGTACGTGGGCGGTTCCTTCCGCTGTGCGCCTCGCTCCTTGGACAATGACGGAATGCTGGAGGTCTGTCTGGTGCATTGCATTTCGCATATCACCTTCGCGCGCTTGGTTGGCGTATACACCAAGGGGGGACATCTGGAGGATCCCAGATTCCAAAAACACATTGAATACCGTCGCGGAAGATCGGTGCGCATTGAGGCGCCCGAGGGCTTCCTCTATTCCTTTGACGGTGAACTGATCCCCGATACCGATTTTACGGTGGAGGTGGTGCCGGCAGCCATCCGCTTTGCGGTGCCCGCATCGGCAAAGCCCTTGCCGGGAGACCTTCATCAGCCGCTGAAGCAACCGCTTGACGAGGCGGTAACGCTTTGATTTTTGAACACATGTGTGAAAAAAACGTAATATCAAAGGATTTCAAGAACGGACAGGAGCCAACGTCGGTGCGCCTTTGGCGAGCGCTTTTTGCCAAGGACGGTGACGGGGCTCTGTCCGTTTGCCGTAAACAGATCGAGGCGATTTCGACCTCTGCGGATGCGAAGGCGCTTTTGGAGAAGCAACGGGAATTGGTCCAAGGGCGTCTTTCGCGGATCTCGCAGGGGGCGAATGCTGCCATGGGAAGACTTCCACGCGCGCAAGGCTTTTTTACAGGGGCGGCGGATCGCGCGGTCGCCTATGGGACCGCGTGTGAGTTTTTGGAGCTCTTGAGAGGGGAAACGGCTTCTCTCGATGAGGAGTCCATGGGATTTTCCGATCTGTATTCACTTCTTCGCACGCGCGAAACGGAGCGACTGCAAGCCGAGGCGTCGGTGCTGTCCTTGCGAAAGATCGCACGGGAATCGAATGCTCCTATCGCGTTGGACAGCGTCGATGCGCTTTCGCAGATCCTTTCCCGATACGAGGAGGAGAATCTTGCAATGTTAAGCTGCGCCAAGAGATTGGAGCGCGCTCTGGAGGGCTTTTGCGCACACACGTGTCGCGAATTCTGCCGCTATGCCGCGGTCAAAGCCGATTTGGAGCATGAGGGCGCGGGGGCGAGTCCTGCGGAGCTTTCAAGGCTTCTTTGGGGCTTGCGCCGGGAGACCGAGCGACTGTTGAAAGAGATTTGAACTGATTTTTTACCGTTTTGGAGGTGCTTATGTCAAATTATTTATTGGCGCTGGATCAGGGAACCACCAGCTCCCGTTGTATCATTTTTCATCGAGACGGGACCATTGTTTCCAAGGTGCAAAGAGAATTTTCGCAGATCTTCCCTCGCGAGGGCTGGGTAGAGCACGACGCCACCGAGATCTGGGCAACGCAGATGGGCGTTGCCGTGGAGGCGATCCTGCAATCGGGAATTGACGCCTCCGAGATCGCCGCGCTGGGCATTACCAATCAGCGCGAGACTGTGGTGGTATGGGAAAAGGAGAGCGGAAAGCCGATCTGCAACGCCATTGTCTGGCAGTGCCGCCGCACGGCGGAGTATTGCGACGGGCTGAAGGCAGAGGGCTTGGAATCCGAGGTGCGCGCCCGCACGGGGCTTCTGATCGACCCTTACTTTTCGGCAACCAAGCTTCGCTGGATCCTTGACCACGTGGAGGGGGCGCAGAAGAGAGCAGAGAAGGGGGAGCTTCTTTTCGGTACGATAGACAGCTGGCTGATCTATCAGCTCACGGGCGGAAAGGTTCACGCCATCGATCCCTCCAACGCATCGCGTACCATGCTCTTCAATATTCACACCATGCAGTGGGATGAGGAGATGCTTCGACTGTTCAATATTCCCGCGTGTATGCTTCCCAAGGTGCTTCCGTCCTCGGGCGTTTTCGGCTATACGCTGCCCCATTTGTTTGGCAAAAGCCTTCCCATTGCAGGTGTAGCGGGCGACCAACAGGCGGCGCTTTTCGGACAGTCCTGCTTTGCGGTGGGCGATGCCAAGAACACCTACGGTACGGGCGGTTTTCTTCTGATGAACACGGGGGATCGCGCGGTAACACCGGGGCAGGGGCTTTTGACCAGCGTTGGTTGGCAGATCGGGAACGAGGTCAACTACGTGCTGGAGGGCTCGGTCTTTGTTTGCGGCGCGGTGATCCAATGGCTTCGCGACGGCTTGGGGCTGATCAAAAACGCCGCCGAGAGCGAAAAGCTTGCCATGAAGGTTTCGGATAGCGCCGGGGTTTATCTTGTGCCTGCCTTCGTAGGTCTTGGAGCCCCCTATTGGGACGCCTACGCCAGAGGCGGTATTCAGGGCTTGACCCGCGGAGTAACCAAGGCGCATATCGTGCGTGCGGCGCTGGAGAGCATGGCGTATCAGACCCACGACGTTCTCACGGCAATGCAGAAGGAGGCAACGCTGCCCCTGACCTCCCTGCGTGTGGATGGCGGTGCATCGGCAAACAATTTTCTCTTGCAGTTCCAATCGGATATTCTGAATATTCCGCTTTTGCGCCCTGCCTGTGTGGAGACCACCGCGTGGGGAGCCGCTACCCTTGCGGGACTTGCCGTGGGGACGTTTGAAAGCAAGGAGGAGCTGACGCGCGAATGGCGTGCCGACCGTGAGTTTTTGCCGCAGATGGAGGACGCCGCGCGAGAGAAGCTTCTTGGCGGCTGGAGACGCGCCGTACAGCGAAATCTGCGCTGGGCAGAGAGCGAGGAATAAGCTTTTTACAATTTTGAAAAAGAGGGGACACGCCCCTCTTTTTTCACATTTTGACGCTTTATGCAATTTTTTCGGATTTTGGGTAAAATTTCCTTGCAATTTGCGATGAAAATTTGAAAAAAACAGGAATATTTTTTGGAATTGTTCTTGATTATGCTTCGCGTTTATGGTACAATATATTGTAGAATCAGGTTTTCTGACCGAAAGGTGGGAGGCCTACCGAATTCTGCGGAACGGAGGCGATATTATGAATCTTCATTTTTTGTTAAGCGCGGGGGCTGCGATTGAATTATCCGGAAGCGGATTTCTCATTGCCGTTGCCGTGTTTGCCTGCTTGCTGGGGGTAGAAGTTGCCGGCATCCTGATCCTTGCGGGAAAGATGTCCCGCGCGCGTCGGGAGAAGCAGGAGCTTGGGGAAAACGAATCCTCGGAGCACTATCATTATGCCGTTCCCGTGGTTGCGCTGGGAGCCATTCCGCAGGTGACCTATCTGGCACTTTCGATCATTGCCGCTTTGGTAGCGGTTGGTGCCGTGGTTCTTACGGTGCTTCTGATCGTAGCGCAAAAAAAGGGATATCTCTTTATTTCCACCAAGGATGTCGCAGCGCTTGCCGAAGCGGAAAGAAAGCCTCGGGAGTCTGTTTCCGAGCCCGTTGCGGAGCTTGTTGCCGCCGAGACAGAGGAGCAGCGTCAGGAGGCGTATACCGAGGCAGAGGAGAACGCCGAGGATGCATTTGCCGTCTTTGAGGATTCTTATGAGAGCTTCTATGAGCAAACGCCCGTCAGCGAGGAGTTTGATGAGGACCGTGTAGAGGACAGCGTTGCCGAGGAAGCCCCCGTTGCTCCCGTGGCTCTGGAGGATTCTGCCTCTGCCGAGAGCAATCAGCCTTATAAGATCGTGGAAAAAATCGTGACCGAGACCCAAAAGGAGGTCGTTCGCGAGGTTCCCGTACAGTCGCCCGCGCAAACTGCCGCCGCAGAGCAGCTCATGGAAAAGCTGACCGATTTTTTGGACTACGAGCTGCAAAAGCGCAAGGAAGCCGATCTTGCCGACGGCTCCGAGGAGGATTCGTTGGCAACCTTCTCCCAAAAGGAGCTTGCTCCCGAGGATGAGGCGCTTCTCGACGAGGAGGATGCCGAGGATGAGGATGAGCTCGACGAGTCGGACGGTGCTTCGGGTGACGACGAGGATGACGTTGACAACGAAGAGCCCGACAGTGAGGACCGCTTTACAGGAAACGAGCGCATCATCGGTTTTGACGAGAATACGGGATGCTACATTGTGGCGCACTATCGCAAGAGCTTTGAGGCAAAGCTGATCCAGGCGCGTCCCCGTATCAAGGAATATTACAGTGAGCTCAAGAACGCTCTGCTTTCCTACAAGGGAACCAAGAGCCGCATCAGCTGGACCGCGGACAGCTTCCATAACGGACGCACACAGATCGCAAAGATCAACGTTAAGACCAATATTCTGGAGCTCTATCTGGCGCTTGAGCCCGAGAGTCTGGACGGAACCGTCTACCGTGGCAGAAACGTGGGCAATAAGAAGAAATACGCCGAGACCCCCTTCCAGTACAAGCTTCGCACGCCCCGTAAGTTCAAGTGGGCTATGGAGCTGGTTCAGCGCACCTGCGAGGAGCAGGGGCTCTCTCCCATTGACATTGAAACGGTCGATTATGCACAGCAGTATCCCTTCGAAACCACCGAGGCACTGGTGGAGCGCAAGCTGATCAAGGAATATATTCGCGAGGAAAAGCCTGCTTCCACCTTCGAGCTGGCTCCCGATCACACCCCCGAGCTTCCCGAGGAGGACGAAAGCGTGATCCCTGCCAATGCCAACTTCCTTTGGGAGCTGGATAATGATGCTCCCTCTCGCGAGGAGGACGAGCCCGTGGAAGCGTACACCCCTGCGCCCGAAGCCGAGGAGACGATCTCCGAGGAGACCGTTCCCGAAGAGGCTTCCGCCTCGGCAGAGGTTTCCGCTCCCGTGGAGCAGCCTGCCGCAAGCGTGGTCAAGGAGACCGTCAAGATTACCGAAATGCGCTATACCGAGCGTTATTATACCGATGCCGAGCCTACCTACGAGCAGGTGATCACCACAAGCGAGTCGGTGATTCCCGTGGAAGGCGAGGAAATTACGGAGGATGCCGTATACGAGGACGTAACGGCTACTCCCGAAGAGACTCCCGAGGCGATTGTCGCAGAGGAGGAGCTTGTTGACGAGGGCTATGATGCTTACGAGCCCGAAGAGGTGATCCTCGAGGAGGAAATTGCCGAGGAGCTTGCCGCAGAGGAAGAGTCCTCGGAGGAGGATGTGTTCTTCTTTGACGTAGAACAGCAATCTGCGGAAGAAGTCTACGAGGAAGAGATCGTATACGAAGAGCCCGCGGAGGAAGAGTACTACGAGGAAGAGATCGTATACGAGGAACCCGCGGAGGAAGAGTACTACGAGGAAGAGATCGTATACGAGGAACCCGCGGAGGAAGAGATCTACGAGGAAGAGATCGTATACGAGGAGCCCGCGGAGGAAGAAATCTACGAGGAAGAAATCGTATACGAAGAACCCGCAGAGGAAGAGATCTACGAGGAAGAGATCGTATACGAGGAGCCCGCGGAGGAAGAAATCTACGAGGAAGAGATCGTATACGAGGAGCCCGCGGAGGAAGAAATCTACGAGGAAGAGATCGTTTACGAAGAGCCTGCAGAGGAAGAGCCCGTTGTGGCAAAGCGGGTATCCCGTGATGCGGTTCCCACAAGACAGGTTCCCATGGATACCGGTGTTGCCGTGATCGACATTTGCTCGGTGGCATCAGCCTTTGCCGAGGGGGATACCGTAAGTCTTGAGACCTTGAAGGCAAAGGGCTTGGTGGTTCCCACCGCAAAGACCCTCAAAATCTACGCAGGCGGTTCTTTGGACAAGCGTCTGTCGGTGGAAGCCCATCATTTCTCTCTGGAAGCCATCTTTGCCATCGGCACGGCTGGCGGAGAAACGTCTATGCTTTACTAAGGAGGTGGTATTGCTATGTTCAAAAATAATAAAAAGCGATTTTTGTCGGCAGTACTGCTGATTTTGACGGTCACGCTTCTGCTTGGCATTGCCGCGATCCCGGCGTTTTCCGCAAGTGCCGGAACCAAACAGCTGAAGGTGGAGCTGGAGAGCGACGCCCACTGCGCGGTGATCTTAACGGTCAACAACGAGGAACAGAGCACGTTCACCTCGAGCTTTGAAAAGGCGATCCCTTATCCCAACGAGGGTGTGAGCGTTACCGTAAAGCCCAATGCGGGATACGATATTGACGCCATCTACGAGATCAAGGACGGCGTGGCAACCAAGCTGGATATTGCCACGGCAAACCGAAAGTGGAGCGCGGAATATTTTAACCGCGACGTTACCCTGCGGATCACTTGCAAGCCCAAGACCTATAAGATCGAATTTTTGCCAGAGGCGAACGAAACCGAGCTTTCCTACGAGTTCTTTCAGTCGAGCATGCCCACCAGCTACACCTACAAGGGTGAGCCCGTAACCATTGGTCCCGTACGCAAAAACAGCGGCGTAAAGGATGCCGAGGGCTACTTCTTCAAGGGCTGGGAGGTCGTTCACAAGGAAGCGGACGGAAGCATCAAAAAGATTGGCTCGTGGTCATTGGATTCCGATCAAAACTGCGAGATCGGCTCGGATATTACGGTCTTTGACGAATGGCAGGAGTCGGGTGTGATCTATTTGCGCCCTTCCTTTGAGCCTAAGAACTATCCCGTTTGGCGTTACGATTACGTGATCACAAACCCCGATAATCTGGAAAATCCCGGGTGGAAGCTTTGGCTCAATGAAAAAAATCCCACTATGTGGGAGGCTCCCATGGCATCCGAGATCACGGGTGACTGGGCAGAGGGCGAGAGCTCTCCTTATCTCGGATATGATTTCTTGGGGTATACCACGCACAGAGTGACCGTGGACGAAAACAACGAGCAAAAAAACGTGGTCTACCGCTATTTCAAGCCCATTTCCTACAAGATCCAATACCAATACGCCAACGGAGAGCTGGTTGCTCCCGAGGGAGGCTCGATTGCCGAGCTGCACGTCTATAACGAGTCCACTCTTCTGCCTTCGGCAACCCGTAAGGGCTATACGTTCAAAGGCTGGATCGTTCTGGTCAATGGCGTGGAGGTTGAGCGAATCAATGCCCCCGATGCAATGTATCTGACAGAATGCATCGAGGCATATGCCAAGAACAACCTGTACAATACGCTGACGCTTGTGGCGGAATGGACTCCCATTCCTTACGATATCGAATACGATCTCGGCGGAGCCGATCCTCTGGAGAATCCCTCCTTGCCCAAAGGAGGCGATTACGGCAACGCGCTTTTGATCCCCACACCCGTTCGCAAGGGATATCAGTTCCTTGGCTGGGTGGTCAACGGGGACGATAGTAAGATTATTCCTGCGTTGACTTTGGAGGCGGAAACCTATCTCGATACCGTCCATCTGCGCGCCGTTTGGCAGGCAAAGGTGTTTGAGGTGGTATTGGATTCCAACGGCGGAGGTCCCAATGCCGAAACGCTTCTGCCGGGCAAGGTGACCTTTGATGCGCCTCTGAACACCGACGGTATTTCTCTGCCCAAGCGTTCTCAATATAAGCTGTTGGGCTTCTACTACGAAAATACGCTTTATATCAATGCCGACGGCTCCTCTGCCTGCAATCAGTGGGATCTGGATGCCGCATCCGGCACCGATCGCATCACGCTGACCGCAAAATGGGAGCTGCTTCCCGTTACCGAGGTCGATCCCGGCGCGTACGGAATCGATTACAAGAATGAAAAATTCCAATTCCCCGCAGGCTCCTACAAGGTAACCCTTGGAGAGATTACCGTGGAGTTTACCGTGGAAGCCGACGGCATGGGTGCTAAGATTCCCGAGGAATTCTTTGGAAACACCGTTCAGCTGACGGTCTGCACCCCCGATGATACGTTGTATTCGGATTATCACGGAAGCCTTGTCATCGTGGCAAGACCCGATGCGCCCACCCGCGAAAACAATATCATCGATCAGGTCTTTTCCACCAACACCACCATCGAGGTGGTATTTCAGAACGGAATCGATCCTTCTCTGTATGAGACCGCCCTCTATCTTGACGGAAAAAGCGTTGTAGCGTGGGGCAACACTCTGCGGTTTGAGGATCTGAAGGAGGGTACCAGCTACGTGGTGCTGGTGCGCGTCAAAGCCACCGATGCTACACCCTGCAGCCTTTCCACCCAGTTCGATCGCGATACCGACTCCCAGGGCTTCAAGGAATCCCTGCGCAAGGAGCTGGATCAGCTGATTCAGCCCGGTGACGGAGAAATGGTCAACGCCTTGATTGCCGATGCAAAGAATAAGCTTGATGAGCTCAAGCATTCTCCCACATTCTACGAGGATGCGCAGAAGATCGTGACGGATGCCGCCGCAGCTGTCAAGTTTGCAAGACGCCAGGATCAGCGCATCACCGATCTGAAGAGCTATATGGAGACGCTTCTGAAAACCAAAGCATACAGTCAGGCAAATCAGGCACTGATCCAATCGCTTTGCGCCGATGCCGAGGCAAAGATCATCACGGCTACCAGTGATGCTGTGGTGCAGGAGGCATATGAGGCGGCTTATAGGGCAATGTCCGACGTTAAGATCACGTATTTGCGCAATGATGATATCTTTGTGACCAGTGAGAACGGGCTCCCCAAGGATTATACCGTGACCCTTGTGCGTCATCCCGATTTTACAACCCAAGCCGAGCAGACCAATTCCGCCATTGTCGCAGGCAAGGTGTTTGGATTTGGAGGCAATTCGCCCGAAAATCTGATCAAGCTGCTCAAGAATCAGGATGTGATGGCTGCTTACACCATGTCTCTTTCGGGTACCGAGTACACAGGCACCTTCAAGGTGACGCTTCATTTGCCCGAGGAGCTGCGCGGCGTCAGCGGACTTCGCGTTGCATACTATGATAAGGCAACCGGCTCTTTGGAGGTTCTTGAGACCGAGACCGAGGGCGATTATCTTGTTTTCTATGCCGAGTCAATTGCCGATTTTGTGATTCTCGGTGATCCCGTGCTGAATCTGATTGCTCCCATGATCGCTTTGTTCGTGGTGGCGATCTGCCAGCTCATTGCCATCGCGCTGATTCTCAAGGGACGCTCGGATTCCAAAAAGGCAGTTCGCAATTACAGCATCGCTACCCCTGTGCTTCTGACCGTTCAGTTCTTGCCGCGAAACGGTGAGTGGATCGTTTTGATCCTTGGCGCGCTGGTGATCCTCTTGCAGATCGTTCTGACGGTTCTTTTGCTCAAATCCGAGGTGATCCACAGAAGTCGCTTGAAGAGAGGCGCTTATCGGGTATCCGAGGAGGCACTTCCTACCATGGCGGACGCGGAGGACGCTTACGCAGATGCTACCGCCTACTCAGCTGAAGCCGCCGAGGAGAACGCGCAGGACGAGGGAGAGGATACCTTCTATTACGCCTCGGTCAATACCGAGAACGAGTTCCCGGAGGATGCCGACACCGTCTATCCCGAATCGGCAACCTATTCCTTGGATGAGACCACGGGCGAGCTTTATGAGGATCCTGCGGGAGAATATACCGAGGAACTTCTGAATTCCGATGCGCTTTCCGGAGAGACGTCAACCTTCTTTTTCGAGGAAAATGCCGAGGAGGCGATTCCCGAGGCGTCCGTTGAGGAGCCCTCGTACGCAGCTTCCGAGGATGCGGAAGCCGAAGCGCCGCTGTTCCTGTTTGACGATGAGGACGTGGTTTACGGCGATCCCGCTGAGCCGCCCTACGAGGACGATGCGGTAACCGACGAGCCCGAGGAGACCGAGATTACCGACACCTATCAATAAATGAGCGCTTGACGCCAAGGCCGCCGCCCGTATGGGCGGCGGCTGTTTTACACTTCAAGGCTTTTTCAAAAAAAACGAAAAAAGTATTGACTTTTTGAAAGAGAAGGAGTATAATGCAGTTGTACGAAGGTACAAGTTAAAATAATGGAGGAAAAACATTATGAAGAGATTGATATCCGTTTTATTGGTTCTTGCTCTTTTCCTTACCATGGCTGTTTCCTTTACGGCTTGTAAGAAGAAGGACAAGAATGAGGAGCCTCAAACCGAGGAAGCCGGCGGCAGACTCAAGGGCGTAGATGCCGAGGAAGGCAGAGCCGAGTTCATCGAGAGCATCGGCGGTGCTTCCGAGACCTATCGCGGCGCAGTATCCGAGCAGTCCTATGCAACGGCACAGGATGCGGCTAAGAGCTACGTGCAAACCGAGGTTGTCGGTATGCAGGAGGCTGTAATCGAATCCACCGTTTCCAAGGGCGAGCTGAACTCCGCTCAGATCTCCGATCTCAATCTTCCCGAGGATATTTCCAAGGGAATGCAAAAGGTTGAGCAGATCGAGGTAGAGTATTCTGTTGCAGAGCAGGTTGGACTGGACGGTTCCAAGGAGGCGCAGGCTCTCCCCGTTGCTTCCGGAAAGACCAAGATCATTGTTTACGTCATCAAGTATGAGGTGGATTGGAAATATTACGTTCCCTGTCCCGTAACCGGCGAGACCATTTCCAAGAGCTATTACGATTCTGTATTTGATAATGAGAAGTACAAAAACTGCACGCTGACCTCTTCCATGTCCATGGTAGTGGACGTAGATGCAAAGCAGTCCGGTATTGAGCAGACGGGAAGCCTGGAGATGACCATGACCCAGGTGATCAAGCATGCCGATAACAGAGTGATGTTTGAACAGACCATCGACATTGTTGGCACCGGTATTTACGCCGGTATGGAATCCAGCCTCGGCTTCCAGCAGGGCACCATCCGTGCTTATCTGGAGGAGGAGAACGGCGTTATGAAGTGCTACATCCAGCAGGGTGGTCAGTGGGTTCCCGGTATGCTGCAGGGAATCGGATTCAGCAGCGTTGAGGAGCTTACCCCCTTCCACAATCAGTATTTGGATTACACCTACTTCACCAAGACCGATTTTGGCTTTACTCTTCAGGATGAGAACGCCCAGAAGTATCTGAAGACCGCACTGGCTCAGCTCACTGCTATGCTGAATAGCAGTGACGATTGGGATTACAATATGTACTCCGAGTACTACGTATCCCGCGGTGTTCTTTCCGGCATGAGAACCGACGTTGAGATCCTGCTCGAGATGAACGAGAGTGGTGTTGAGATGACGCTCTTTGAGACCGTTAAGAACAACGTCACTTGTACCAATTACGGAACCACGGTCGTAGAAAAGATCGTTCCCTGATACAGTTGACCTATAAAATCAGAACAACCGCCGCCCATACGGGCGGCGGTTGTTTGCATAAAAGGACACATCACAAGGATTTCTCCAAAATGATGTGTCCAGCTTTTTTATTTGGTTAACCCGTAGGGGCGAACTGCGTTCGCCCGCGGGCGACCGATGGTCGCCCCTACGGTTGTCGGAAATCGTTGAAAAAAATTCTCTTTTTACTCTTTACAAACCGAAAAAGATGTGATATAATGAGAATGCCAAACAAATTTTATAAGTGATCATAGGGATATTTTTCTCTTTTTTAGAAAGGGAGGGTATACCTTTTTTCGGTGTACTCATACTACGTTTAATGGATTTGGTAAAAGCGCAAATTCCATCAAGACGTAGTATATGGCGAAATATCCGTATGATTGCTTGAAATTTGTTTGGCGACAATCGGAGTTTGCGTTTTTCGGTGCGTTAGCTTCGGTTGGCGCACTTTTTTATTTTTACCGAATAATATTAAATTTTTTGGGAGGATTTTATGAAAAGAGTTTTTACGGTACTGTTGGCTTTGATTTTATTATTTTCTTTTCTTTGTATGAATTCATGTAAACGAACAACAAAGAATGATGGGGATTTCTCTACAACTGAAGTATCTAAAATTGTTTTGACCAAGGAAAATTTCTGTGAATATTTTAATGTTGTTACCACTATTGAATCATCAGATGTGGAATCCTCGTATGTCGTGATTAATTTCAACAAAGTATATACTTTTCGTATAGATGTTATTGTTAGTGTAACAATAACACCTAAAGTTCCGCTTATTGGTTATTCTGTTTCCGCGGATGTTTTGGTGTCTGCTCCGAATGCAAAGGATGATAAATGGAAAGAGGCGAAAAAATCAACCGTTCTTTTATCTACATATGGAGACGGAAGCTGTAACATACGGTTCTCGTATAGTGGAAGATCCGGGGAGGTACCTGAGTTTTCTTCTTTGATTGATTCCGTAATTGGGACGATTGAAGTGCAGTACTGACATTCGTTCAAAGAATTTATTATAGTTGATATCTAAAAAAGGACACATCACTCGGAAATTCCCAATGATGTGTCCAATTTTTTATGAAAGTTTTTGCGAAGCTTTTTTCAAAAAGCGACCCGCGTCCTTTTATTTGCTTGCTTCCTCAATAGCAACTGCAACAGCCACGGTCATTCCCACCATGGGGTTGTTGCCGGCACCAATCAAGCCCATCATCTCTGTGCGGTAGTGAGCTTTGAGACGCATTGAAATGATAAAAAGCCTTATAAAATAAGCTTTTTTAGCTGCAAAATCCTTGCGCCGAACACATCGTTTGCGTATTTTCTGAAAACATTATAACGCGTTTTGATGTCGCCGTAAATAATGTGGCTAAAGAGTTTGCGGAAAAGTTGCGATTAGATTGGTGCAATTCAAATCGAGATCCGTATATGAAAAAATCTTCCTCATTTGTCCAATTTATTCCCATCAACGGCCTGATTCTGTTCGTAACCTCGGTCGGCTTTATTGCAGGCCCCAAGTTCTTTGGAAATTTCAAGCGAAATTTCAAATCCTACGTCGTGCTTGCGCTGGTGGTAATTCTCGCCGGCGGACTTGCGGCAGTTGGATGCATCTACTTTGGAAGAACCATTATGGGCGAGGCAAACCACGAGGAGTTTACCGCAATGATCGTAGGTCTCCTTTCGGGCTCTCTGACCTCCACCCCCGCATTCTCTGCGGCTAAGGCAACGGTAGATCCCATCTACGAGGGTGCGGTTTCCGTAGGACACGGAATTGCCTACATCTTTGGCGTTATCGGCGTGGTTCTGTTCGTACAGATCATTCCCAAGCTCTCTCGCGCAAATATGGACGTTGAGAGAGAAAAGCTTGCGGCGGCCTCCAATGCAGGCGAAAAGACGGTTGTCAAGGAGAAAAAAGGAAAGATCTTTGATCTGGACGGTCACGGCTTTGCGGCGTTTGCCCTTGCCGCCATCGTTGGAATTTTCGTTGGCATGATCAAGATTCCCCTGACCTCTGCGGGTCTGAGCGGAACCTGCTTCTCGCTGA
The DNA here is from genome assembly GCA_015064315.1 of Oscillospiraceae bacterium. GTDB lineage: Bacteria > Bacillota > Clostridia > Oscillospirales > CAG-272 > UMGS1865. The sequence goes on along the minus strand of SVSL01000016.1, from coordinate 4,526 downwards.
CCACCACGGGCGGATGCCTTTTGACCTCCTTGGTATTCGGTCACTTTGCCCACATCGGCCCCGTGAACGTAACGCCTCACGGCTCTACCCTGAAGATCTTTAAGGAAATGGGTCTGATCCTCTTCCTGGTAGGCGCAGGTATTGCAGGCGGCGCCGAGTTCGTGGCGCTCTTCAAGTTCAGCTATTTTGTATACGGAATGGTTATGACCGTGGTTCCCATGATCATCGGCTTTCTGTTCGCAAAATACGTGCTCAAGCTGAGCCTGCTCAACAACCTGGGCTCCTTGACGGGTGCTATGACCAGTACCCCCGCTCTTGGAACTCTGATCGGCGTTTCCAAGACCGACGACGTTGCCGCAGCTTACGCCGCAACCTATCCCATCGCGTTGATTGCAGTCGTTCTCATTTCTCAGTTCTTGGTTATTTTGTTCTAAAGAACGAGGAAGCAGAGAGGGCAGTGGGATTGATTGGAGTGATCCAAACAAAACTGCTTTTCAATAAAACAGACACATCACTCGGGAATCCCAAGTGATGTGTCTGTTTTTTGTTTATATTTCTATATCAGCCTTCAGTCTTACGTCATCGGTTGCGGCGGCGACGTAGAAGGTGTAGCTGCCGTGAAGCAGAGTCCAGCCGTCGTTCCAAACACGGAGAGTTTCGCGGTCGATCTTGATCGATACGCGCTTGGTTTCGCCTGCCTTTACAAGCACTTTTTCAAAGCCCTTCAGCTCCTTTACGGGGCGATCCTCCGCCCCATTGATGCCTACGTAAACCTGTGCGATCTCCTTGGCGTCAATTTTTGAGGTGTTGGTGATGGAGAATTGAACCTCGATCGCCTTGCCATCGTCCTTCAACGCAAGATCGGAATATTCGAAGGAGGCGTAGGAGAGTCCGTGTCCGAATGCGAACATGGGTTTGACGTTGTCCTTTTCAAATCCACGGTAGCCAACGTAAATATCCTCGTTGTAACGGCAGTTGCCCGCCTGATATTCACCGTATCGGTGCGCGGGGCTGTCCTCTAACTTGTAGGGAAGGGTAAAGGGCATCTTACCCGAGGGGCAAACGTCGCCCTTGATGATGTCGGCAAGCACGTTGCCGCCCTCCATGCCCGCATACCAGTTCCAGACTACTGCCTTTACCTCGTCGATCCAAGGCATGGTAACGGGAGAGCCTGCGGTAATGGCAACCACCGTGTTGGGGTTTTCCTTGGCAAGCTGAGGAATGAGCTTGTTCTGATCGCCGATCAGATCCATATGAGGCTTGTCGTTCGATTCCGAGTCAAGGGTGTGGTTGATGCCACCGCAGAATACCACCGCATCTGCCGCGCGAGCCTTTTCCAACAGGGTTTCGATAGGCATCTCGCTGGTGTCTCTCGTCCAAAGAAGCTCAACGGGATATACGCCCACGTTGCAGACCTCAAAGAGGATCGATATTCTGTCGCCCTTCTTGTAGTTCTTGGTGACAATACCGGGATTTCCGTTGTTACGGGAGGTGAATTGCGCAACGATCTCACCGTTCATATACAATTTCGATCCACGGTCGGCAAGAGCGCAGAAGGAGTACTCGCCATCCTCGGGGATGTTGAGAGTTGCCTTAAAGCGAATGGTAATGCCCTTGTGGGAGAGCGATACCTTGTCTACGTAGTGTACGGTGGGCTCGCCCTCGTACAAAGGATTGTCAAAGCACTCCATGATGAAGGCTCTGCATCCCGCTTTTTCCTCGGCAATGTCCAGATACTCGGTGGGAATCGGCTCATAGGTGCAGGAGGTGTTCTTGACAAAATCGATGTTTTCCTCGCCGTACTTGTTGATCAGACCCTGCAGAGGCGTGATCTCGTAAAACGCCTTGACCGCGCTGGAGTTTCCGCCGTGACAGTGATGGGTTACGGCGTTGTCGCCTACCACCAACAGCTTTTTCACCTCTTTGCCAAAGGGAAGAACGCCCTCGTTCTTGAGAAGCACCATTGCCTCGGAGGCGATGGTGTAGGTGGCTTCCTGATGCTCCTTGGTGTTAAAGGAGCCTTCCTTGCGTTCGGGGGAGAGCTTGTTCAGTCGCAGCATCAAACGCAGGATGCGTCTTACCTTATCGTCAAGGAGCTTGACGTATTCCTCATCCTGCTTGCAAAGCTCCTCAAAGGCGTCACCAAGGAAGTATTCATTGTAGTTTGCGCCCTCTACTTGGGTTCCCATTTCAATGTCAAGACCGTATTTTGCGGCTTCTACGGTATCGTGAACGCCCGCCCAGTCGCTCAGATATACGCCGTCCCATCCCCATTCACCCTTGAGGATGTCGTTTACCAAATACTCGTTGTGACAGCAGTGCTGTCCCTTGTAACGGTTATAGGCGCCCATAAAGGAGCCTGCGCCTGCGTCTGCGGCGGCCTTGAAGCCGGGGAGATAGATCTCGCGAAGCGCTCTGTCGGACAGCTCGGCGTTTACTTCCTTGCGGTTCAGCTCTTGGTTGTTAAGGGCGTAGTGCTTGACACAGCAGGAGGTATCGGCGCTTTGAATTCCCTCAATCACACCGGGAACCATTTCAACGATGTGGCAGGGATCCTCGCTCATGTATTCAAAGTTTCTTCCGCACAAGGGGGTGCGAATGATGTTGACGCCGGGCCCCAGAATGATATCCTTTTTGCGGAAACGAGCCTCCTCACCAAGAACCTTACCGTGCAGGTAGCCCATTTCTCGGCTCCAGGTAGCCGCAAGAGCTGTTCCCGTGGGAAGGTAGGTACAAAAGTCATCGGAACGTCCCTGCGTTGTCCAGGCATGGCGCTCGCCCTCCTCACGCACGCCGTGAGGTCCGTCGTTCATGGAAAGCTCCTCAATTCCTTGAGAGGGAACACCCTCGGAATTGAACTTGGAGTTTGCGTGACACATTTCCACCTTTTCGTGAAGGGTCATTTTTGCCATGATCTCGTCTATTCTTTTTTCTATACTTGCATCTGCTTTTCTCATAGTCAGCCTCCTGATTGTGATACCTATATTATATCTCATCAGAGAGAAAAAAGCAATAGATAATTGGAAAATCCACAAGAAAACATCGGTTTTGATAAAAAACGGACACATCACAAGGGAAGATCCCGAATGATGTGTCCAAATTTTTATTGATGATTTGCAATCTTCGATTGCATGAATTGACGCTTTCGCGTCATGATTTCTCGCGAAATTGCCTTGCAATTTGTCGCTCCATGAATTGAATTGCCCCATGCGCCGCAGCGCAATTCATGACGAAGTCAATTCATGATTGCTAAGCAATCAAATCATGCCCGCAAGGGCAATTCATTGTAATTCGCTTTGCGAATTACTTGGAAGCTTCCTCAATCGCTACTGCTACTGCGACCGTCATTCCGACCATGGGGTTGTTACCTGCGCCGATGAGACCCATCATCTCTACGTGAGCGGGTACGGAGGAGGAGCCTGCGAACTGTGCGTCGGAGTGCATACGACCCATGGTATCGGTCATACCGTAAGAGGAAGGACCTGCAGCCATGTTATCGGGGTGCAGGGTTCTACCCGTACCACCGCCGGAAGCTACGGAGAAGTAGCCTACGCCGTTCTCCTGGCACCACTTCTTATAGGTACCTGCAACAGGGTGCTGGAAGCGGGTGGGGTTGGTGGAGTTACCGGTAATGGAAACGCCTACGTTCTCCAGCTTCATAATTGCAACGCCCTCGGGAACGTTATCGGAGCCATAGCACTTAACGTCAGCTCTGGGACCGTTGGAGAAGGGCTTCTCCTCGAGAACGGTAACGGTCTCGGTGTAGGGATCGAAAGCGGTCTTTACGTAGGTAAAGCCGTTGATTCTGGAAATGATGTATGCGGCATCCTTGCCCAGACCGTTCAGAATTACGCGAAGGGGCTTTACGCGAACCTTATTTGCGTTCAGAGCGATCTTGATTGCGCCCTCTGCAGCTGCAAAGGACTCGTGACCTGCCAGGAAGCAGAAGCACTCGGTCTCCTCGGAGAGGAGCATCTTACCAAGGTTTCCGTGACCCAAGCCAACCTTACGGTTCTCTGCAACAGAGCCGGGGATGCAGAAGCTCTGCAGACCGATACCGATAGCGGCAGCGGCGTCAGCAGCCTTGGTGCAGCCCTTCTTGATTGCGATGGCAGCGCCTACAACGTATGCCCACTTTGCATTCTCAAAGCAGATGGGCTGGGTCTCCTCAACGATCTTGTAAGGATCAATGCCCTTAGCAGCGCAGATCTCCTGGCACTCGTCGATGGAGTTGATTCCGTATTCCTTCAGAGTAGCGAGGATCTTCGCCTCGCGTCTTGCGTAACCTTCAAATTTTGCCATGATACATTTACCTCCTTTAATTATTCCTTACGGGGGTCAATGTACTTTGCAGCATCATTGAATCTACCGTATGTGCCTTTGGACTTCTCGTAAGCATCATTGGGCTCCATGCCCTTCTTGATGAAGTCGGTCATCTTGCCAAGAGATACGAACTCGTAGCCGATAACCTCGTTGTTCTCATCCAGAGCCATGCGAGTGCAGTAGCCCTCGGTCATCTCCAGGTA
>SVSL01000015.1 GCA_015064315.1 Oscillospiraceae bacterium | reverse complement strand
ATACTGATAATGGGATTTGCAGCATAAGCCGTTAGTGACGAATACTGTCCGCTGACATCTCCCATCACATCAAAGCCTGCGTTGCAGAATGCCGATATGGAGTGGAACACCGCCATCCATATTCCTTTTACTCCGTGGTCGATGCAGAATACGGGGAGCATAGCAAGCATACCGATCACTTCAATAATCAGCACGCCTTTGAGAATAAACCAAGTCAGACGGACGATGCCGCCAACGCTTGGGGCTGACATTGCCTCCTGCATCGTGCTTCGCTGTCCAAGCCCGATCTTTCTGCCTGCGAGAATCGATACCGAAGCGGCAACCGTAACGACACCCAAACCTCCTATCTGAATGAGTATAAGTATAATCGCTTGCCCAAAGTACGACCAATAGGTTGCCGTATCCTGCACGATTAGTCCCGTTACGCAAACAGCCGAGGTTGATGTGAACAAGGCATCCGAAAACGGCGTTACAATACCGTCTTTGCTTGATATAGGGAGCATTAACAGAAACGCTCCGATCAGTATTACTGCCGCAAAGCCAAGTAAAATGACTTGGAATGATGACAGCTTAAATCTATGTAAAGGTCGCATTATACACCTCTCCTTATACTCTTTCTACTATATACATTTTACCAAAAAACAGATAAAGACGGCATTAGCACTCTACCGCGCGGTATTAAGATTGTATAAAGATAGCCCTCGCTCCATTTCGGAACGAGGGCTGTGAACCTATAACTGTATTTTGTTCCTATGGATCCTTTTGAACCTCAATAACAGGCATAAAAACTCCACCCCCAGCATAGATTCCAAAGAATCCACGCTGAGTGCGGAGAAAAACAAACTATTCAAAATGTTTTTTTAACATTTTTTTTAAATTGTGTCGAGTATAGAACGCAGCAACCCAAACAAACAAGAGAAGTAGTCCTGAAAACACCACAGTTGTGATTATCTTTCTAAAAATACCGATTACGATTAACGGAAGTAACAGCAGGGAAAAGATCGATGTTTTCCATATATTAAATTTGTGAAATTCAGAAAACGACTCCAAAAGATATGTCTTATTGTATTGTTTGTTTGTTGTTGATTTGATAATTTCAACATTTGTTCCAGAAAGAACAATATCAGTACAATCATTACTATTCTTGAACAAATGAAAACTTAGTGTTGGATTCTCACCAGTAATTTTTAGAATTATATCAGTATAGTACTCACTACAATCTACGTTATAATCCAATATTGAAAAAGAATTACACAAGAACGTTACAATAACAGATAATATTTTTTGCCAGATATTTTTTTCTTCTGCTTTTTCAACAATCAATTTATTCTCGAGTTTTACAATAATAGTGTCTTCAATCTCACATTCTAAATCTACGACTTGATTTGTTGAAATTACACCTTTATTTTGCCATAAAACCATGTCTTTCATTCTCAAGACATGATCATACTCTTCGAGTTCCGATTGATATGAAAAAGAAAGTTTTACCATAATGTAATCCACCCATTAAAATCCCAATCACTAAAGTAATCCCACATGCCAGCCAAAAAGCCACCAACAGAAAGAATCATTGTAACTAATATTAAAGTGGTTTATAGAAACGATGTCCCAACTGAAAACCAAATGCACAAGACACCAATACACAGTACAGAAAATATAACTATTACACGCGCAATAACATTATTCCTTTCCACATCATAGTCGGTGCTAATTAAATTATATAGAAATTTATATCCTTCTTGCTTGGTTTTGTGAATTGTTTTTCTTTGATCTTTTTCTTTAGATTTGATAAGCGTAAACCATATTTTTATCACTATATAAGCCAATACAGCAAAGATAGCAACAATTACAATTGCTCCCAAAATTAAAATCCCAACCACCTTAAGTACCTCCATTTACGCTAATTGAGTAAAAAAGCTTTTAAAATAATCTTGCAATTTGTATTGAGTGATTTGAATGCGCCCCTCCACTTTGGGTTTCATAATGAAAGTCACATTCTCGCCAACTCTATTGATATTATACATCTTCTTGTTGGAAATGTCAAGAAAGAACTCCGCACCCAACGCAGATTCCAAAGAATCCACGCTGAGTGCGGAAACAATAGAAAGTAAGAGAATTATTCCCAAGATTCAATCTCTACAACAATATGAGAACGTTTAGCATATACAATACGTCCCGTATGTTTTCCATACGGCAAAACCATTCTTTCAGAATGCAAAACCATACCGTCTGAAAGTTTTGTAGAATCCCTTGACCAGCTACTTCCTGCATATTGTTCAAAAATGCCTGTATACTCTATATAATCATCGTTCTTTAAATCCAAGTACATAGGAATGGCATCATAAGAACAAATGATGCCAACAATGAACACTCCTATACATAAAGCATATAACCATTTAGCCAAATCTAATTTTTTAACCAAGATTATACCAGCCACACACAATGCTAAACCTAATAAGACAACTACCAAAAGCGCAACAATATGCCGTGTCAATAAGCTTTTGTACATTTCAGTATTCATAAGTCCTCCACTTATAATCCAAAAATCACCTTAATTGAGTGATTTGAATGCGCCCCTTCACTTTGGTTTTCATAATGAAAGTCACATTCTCGCCAACTCTGTTAATATTATACATCTTCTTGTTGGAAATGTCAAGAAAAAACACCGCACCCAACGCGGGTTTCAAACAAATCCACGCTGAGTGCGGAGAAATACTTTTTTATCAAGAAATAAAGTTCTTTATTCGCTTTGATCGGGAAGAGTTTCGCCAACGTATACAACATATCCGGAGCGTTCAGAATAAACGACATACCCGTAGTATTCGCCATTACTGGACAATTCAAAGGGCGTAAGCAATCCTTTTTCTTCCTCGTCTAAAAGAATTGTGCCTTGGAAGTGATCATAGCCTCCGCGATTTTGTCTATAATTTCCATAATAAACAACATAAGCGTCGTTTTTATAATCATATACCATCTGGGAAACAGAATAAATCTCCATTATACAAATTAACAATACAAAAACGGAAAGTATAGGCCAAACCCATTTAGGAACATCTTCAAGATGCCTTAACCATAAAATAATTGCCAGAAGAATAAAAGCTCCAATAAGTAATGTTACAACACAATAACCTATGCCCCACTTAAGACTTTCCGCAAAACTCTCTTTATAGACAGACATTACGCCCTCCTTTATTTTTCCAAAAATGCCATTACATATTTAAGAATTGTTTTAGAAATGGTTATGCCAACTTCAATTTTTTACCTAAAACTTTGTAGCGAACCTTAATTTTCAACGATTCAGTCTTAAAAGTATAAGATCGTTGATTATACTTTTTTCTAAGTATATTTATTTTTAGTTTAGTTGTGAAAACCAACAACGAGGACACGATACCCGACAGCAGTGCCCCAAGAATATCTAAACCCATTTTTTTAATATATTGAGCCAATGCTAACGCAGATTCCGAAAAATCCACGCTGAGTGCGGAAAGAAATCATAATAGAGTAAAGAGCCCAAGATTATTTATAATGAGAGTCAACAACACAAAGTATACAATTCCCAAAACAATAACGAACAAATAAGAATACAGACCTTTTTCAAAAAAGTTTCCCTTTTGATTAAGAATCGAATAAATAAACTTTGAAATTAACACAAAAATTGAAAATGCAATCAAATAAATGCCGACAACATAACCTATTCGGTATTCGGGATACAATTTGACGATTCCAAACAAGTAGTAAACAGGAACTACAACTAACGTGTTGGCATATTCACAAAACGAAAACTCATTTTTCAAAATACTTTTTTGTAATGTGTAATCTGTTGTTTTGGAGAACAATTTTTCTATGCATTCTCCAAACGATCTACAAATCATATCGTTTTGTGATTGATCATTGACTAAATGGTACACATATGCTATATCTTTTTTCAATAAAATATATTTCAAAAGAAAAAAAGCAACAAACCACAACATCAATGAGAGCCAAATTGGGAAAAAAGCAAAAAGGCAAATAGATATAAACCAAACTAAAAATCGGTCTCTAGCCCAAATTATATTACTAATATACGATGTTTTTCTTCTCAAAGCGATCAAAAAATCTACAAGAAGAATACCAATAGCCACAAAGGAAATTATACACAATATGAAGATTAACTTTGCATTAATAAAAAATCTCATAAGCACTCTCCCGTTACCTTCGTTGTTATACTTGTAGGTATTCTCACCGTATTGCTTAAGCTGTCTGCCCTTTTCCCATGCAAGAGTATTACCCAAATAGCTTCTCGGGTTACCGTTGGTATCATTATATCATGCAAGCTACTTTTTGTCAAGGAAAAATCCCCCAGCACAGAACCAAAACAGTACTGCACCGGGGGCAAGATTATTCATTTATACCTTGTAGATCCGTGGGTAAATCTTCGCCTATATAAACAACGATTTTAGATCTTTTTCCGTATACAACATAACCATAATATCTACCCGTATTAGATGTCAGTGTAACGTGGCTTTTCAATTTGATTTTTTCGCCATCCAACAATACTGTTGGATAATATGAATCATCATATCCTTCATGGCGTTGTTCGTAATTGCCTTGATATACAACATAGGATTCTTCACGCATATCTTGGTAAATGTTAATAGTTTGTATTGAACCTAACACAAACAAAATCACCCCGACAGTTAAAATACATAATGTCCATTTAGGGAAAATTTTTTCCTTGATCAGGTGAATTATCAATCCCCCAACAACAACAAAGGCAATGATAAAACCAATTGTTAAAATCATGTCTCGTTTCAAAGCCATCTTAAGTGCAGTTTGATATTGATTCATACTTCTCCCTCTTATTCTTCCAAAATATGCTTAACTAAAAAATCTGTAATTTCTTTTGCAACTTCAAATTCAAGCTTGATTTTCTTTCCAAGCGCCTTAAATTCTGCCTTGACTTTCATTTTATCCCGTTTATACGCAAGATTTCTTTTGCGATATTTTTTCTTAAGCTTACGCATTTCTTTACGCGCCTTTTTATCCATCGATAGAGGCAACGCCTCTATCCCTTTGTTTTACGATTGAAGTTCACCGATTCGAGCCCCGCAAGCGCTCGCGCTTGATGCTTGACGCGGCAGGGAATGCGGATCAGTGACCGCAACGGATCGTTCCGTCCACGATCAGCGTTTTCAAATTGAGATCCTGGTCGAGCAGACAGAGATTTGCCCGCTTGCCTTTGGCGATGCTTCCGATGCTGCCGTCCATACCGAGAATTTCGGCAGGCGTCAGAGTGGCGGTGCGAACGGCATCCACCAGAGGAATGCCCGCATCCACAAGGTTTTTCACCATGCGGCGCACGGGGGTGATGCTTCCCGCAAATTTTTCCCCGTCGGCGGTAACGGCAACTCCCTCTCCAATCTTTACCAGCTGCGCGTTTTCGTCGGCACCCAGCTTGTAAACGCGGTCGTCCTTGGGCTGTCCCGCGCAACGCAGAGAGTCGGAGACCAGAGCGATTCGCGAAGCCCCCTTGCTTTGAAAGATCAATCTTGCCAGCATGGGCGGAATATGGCGGTTGTCCGCAATGAGCTCCACGGTCAGGCGGTCATCCAGCAGGGCGTATTCGCGCAAGCCCAGATTGCGGATGCCGTCCACAAACCGAAGCTCGCTCATGGCGCAAAAGTGATGGGTCATATGGGAAAGTCCTGCTTCAATGGCGGGCAAAAAATTGGGATAGATGCCGTCATCGTGACCGCCGCAGACCGTAATGCCCGCCGCCTTCAAGCGCTTGACCATCTCCACCGCGCCGTCCAGCTCCGGAGAAATGGTAACGGTCTTGATGACGTCGGCGTATTCGATCATATAGGAATAATCGTCCCGCGCGGGAACGGCAAGCTCCTCCAGCTTCTGCGCACCGCGATTGCGCACCGAAAGATAGGGGCCCTCCAGATGTACGCCCGCCACCACGCGCGACAGGTCGGGGTTTTTCTTCATCGCGGAGCGGATAAAGGAAAGATAGGCGATGATGCTCTCCCTCGGTGCCGTGCAGGAGGTGGGAAGCACCGTGGTGGTGCCGTTGTCCAGATGAAAATTCAGAGCCGCGGTAAGGCTTTCTGCGGTACAGTCCATAAAATCCGCCCCGTAGCCGCCGTGGGTGTGAATATCCACAAAGCCGGGAGTCAGGAAAAGTCCCTTGGCGTCAATAACGGTTTCGTCGCAAAGATCCTTTCCGATCTCCCCGATCACGCCGTCCGTCAGGCGTAGATCCATGCCATCAAGAATTTGTGTTGGCATGACGATGCTTGCGTTTTTGATTACCATAGATACCTCGTTTTTTCATTGTTGAAATCATCCTCATTATAGCACGCCGCTCTCTTTTTTGCAACCTTTTTCAAAAAAATTAAGGTGTTTTGAGAAAAAGTGCGAGGGGAGGCGGTATGCTTTCAATCCCGTCATTTGAAAGGCAAAAGCGGAAATTTTCTTGGTTTATTCAAGAAAAATTCAAAAAAGGCTTGACAAACCGTCAAAATTCGTATATAATAAGCGTAAGTTCAAGAAGAACTAAAAAAACATTCAAAAAGGAGATTTTTGACATGAAAAAGTTTTTGACACTCATGCTGGCAGTTCTCATGCTGGTAAGCAGCGTAGTCGTTCTTTCCTCTTGCGGCGCTAAGCCCAAGCTGAACCTGGAAAAGGCTGAGGAAGCTTTGAAGGACAACGATTACATGGTTTCCTACTCCGACGACATTGATGAAGCAGGCATTGAGGAATCTCTTTCTGCTTACAAGAAAGACGACTCCCTCGTAATTGTAAAGTTTGCTAAGTCCTCCACCGCTAAGCTGTACTATCAGCAGATGAAGATGCAGCTGGATTATGAGCTTGAGTCTATCGAACTCAAGATCAAGACCACCAAGCACATGCTCTCTAAGTACGAGAAGGATCTGGACAGCGACGAGATCGATGAGCTTGAGGATGAGCTGAAGGAACTCGAGAAGGAGCTTGAGGAAACGAAGGAAGACTACGTGATCGGCAGAAGCGGCAAGTACGTTTGGTACGGAACTGAAGATGCCATCAAGGATTCCAAGGGCTAATTCTTAAAATACATAAAAAAGAACGGACTGTGTCCGTTCTTTTTTTTGTTTTACAGCGGCAACCGATACTCGGGAACCGCTTCTTTTTTGGAAACCACAAAGGCGCTGACTCTCGATGCAAGGCTGCCTGCTTCCGGGATTGACGCGCCGCCAAGGTAGGACGTGAGGAACGCCGCTCCAAAGCTGTCGCCTGCGCCCACGGTGGAGGCAACGGTGGTGGGGCAGGGCGGAATTTCTACACACGTACCGTCTTTTTGGTATACCGTAGCGCCCTTTTCACCCTTGGTAAAGAGGACGAGCGCAAGATTTGGATAGGTATCAAAAAGGGAATCGAGCCCGTTTTGCAATCCTTTCGGGCAGACGCTCTGATAGAAGGGAAATGCAGAAAGCAGGGGCTCCTCCTCCTCGCTGATTTTAAGGAGATTGGCGTTCTCAAAGCAGAGCTTTACCGATTCCTCGTCATAGCAATTCGGCCGCAGATTGATGTCGCAAAAGATGCTTCCGAATTTGCACCGTTCCAGCGTTTTTTGCAGGGCGTGGCGCGAAATTTGCTCCCTTGCGGCAAGGGTTCCAAAGCAAAAGGCGTCAAATTGCTCGGCTCCAATGCGCCCCTCGGCGTCTTCGTTCAAAAGAATATGGTCGTAGGCGGCGGGACGGCAGACCTCGTAGGAGGGAGAGCCGTTTTTCAGCGTCACAAGACACCGCCCCGTGGGGAGCGCGCTCTTGCCGATCAAATCGGTCTTGACCCCCAGATTTTGCAGAGCGCGAATGGCTCTTTCGCCAAGCGCGTCCTCTCCAATTGCCGAAAACAGGAATGCCTCGGCACCGCATTTGACGGCATGTGCCGCAAAATTCAAGGGCGCGCCGCCGATCACGGCGTCACCGTCGGGAAAGACGTCCCAAATGATCTCTCCAAAGGATAAAATTTTGATCATGGCGCAAAACACCTTTCAGCGAAGCGCCTCGGCGGCAAGGGAAAGAGCGGCGTAGTCACCGATCTGCTCGCCAAGGGCGGCGGGAAGGATGCGACAGGTCTCACGCGAGAGCGCCAACGTCTCTTTTTGCAAAACTTTTTCCATGGCGGGGCGCAGAAGCTCCTCACAACGGGTGAAGATGCTTCCGAGAACAATGCGGTCGGGATTGAGCAGATCGATGATGATCGAAAGTCCCCGTCCCAGCTTCTCTCCGCAGATCTCATAAACCTCCAGAGCGTCCGCGTTACCGGCTTTGGCAAATTCCGCGATCTTTTTGGCGTCGATCGCCTCCAGCTCGTCGGTGCTTTGACAGAAGGAAACCGTTTTTCCCATTTGCAGGCGCTCCCTGGCGTAGGTCTGTCCCAGCTGCTTGAGTCCACCGCCCGAGCAAAAGCCCTCAAAGGAGCCGGCTTTTCCGTAGCCAACGGGACCGTGATCGGCAAGGCGCATATGTCCCGCCTCGCCCGCCATGCCGCAGGCACCGTCATAAAGTCTTCCATTTAAAATAAGACCCGCACCCAGACCCGTGCCAAAGGTGAAGAACGCCATGTTCTCACATCCCTTGCCGGCACCGTAACGCCACTCCGCCAAAGCGCAGGCGTTGGCATCGTTTTGCAGGATCACGGGGCAGTGATATTTTTCTTTGAAGAACCGAACAACCTCCACGTGATCCCACCCGGGAAGATTGGGGGGCGACAGGATTTCTCCCGTCAGAGTGTTCAGGGGGCCGCCACAGGAAATTCCAATGGCGTCGTATTCCTTCGTCATGCCGTCCAGAAGCGCGGCAAGCCGTTCCAGCATTTCATAGGGCGAGACCGAAAGATCCGTGGGGATGCTTTCTTTTTTTTCTACGGTCAGCGCGCCGTTTGTTTCATAGCCGATGCTAACGGCGCACTTGGTGCCGCCAATGTCAATTCCAATCATGGGTAAACCCTCCCTGTTTTGTCCGTATATGCCTATTGTATCACTTTTTTGCAAATTTGTAAAGAGGAAATGAAGCGGAAGTTAAAAAATTGCGCAAGATGCCGCACTCTCGCAAAAGGAAACCGTGCTTTGCGAACGGCAAAAATGTTCCCGGCTTTTTTCAAGGGGAACGGTATTATAATAAAAAGGATGACAACCGGTTTCCAAAATAACGGTTTGGGAATTTTGGGGATTTTTTACGACATTTGACAGGAAAGGCAAGAAAAATATTTGATTATCAAAATTTTCAAAAAAAAACAAAAAAACTATTGACATTTTTTTGTTGGTGGTGTATAATACATAATGTGTACCACAATAAAACACAAACGAAAGGACAAACAACATGAAGAAAAAAGTTTTATCTCTTTTGTTCGCCTGCATTATGATCCTTTCTGTCCTCGCAATTTCCGGATGTAAGTCCGACGAGTTGCAGGCTCAGATCGATGAAAATGCAACCAAGGCGGAGACTGCTGTGACCGACGCGGCAGCAAAAGCAGAGACTGACCTTGCTGCTGCAAAGGCTGAGCTGGAAGCACTGATTGCTGCCGGTGATGCTGCAGATGCCAAGGATTTGGCTGACGCTGTTGCTAAGCTGAACTCTGCGATTGATGCGGCTAAGGCTGCTGCTACTACCGCAGACGATGCCCTGAAGGCTGACTTGACCGCCGCTATCGCTACGGCTAAGAAGGAAGCTGCTGACGGTGCAAGCGCTGCACTGGATGCTGCTGTTAAGAAGCTGAACGACGCTGTTGCTCTCAAGGTTGACGCTACCGCTTACAACAAAGCTGTTGCTGACCTGGAGGCTGCTGTTGCCGCTGCTAAGAAGACTGCTTCCGATGCAGATGCTGCTCTTGAGACCAAGCTGACCACTGCTATTGCTACTGCAAAGGCAGAGGCTATTGCTGATGCAAAGACTTACGTTGACGCTAAGGTTGCAGAGCTGAAAGATGCTGACAAGACCAGCACTGATGCTTTCAACAAGGCAATTGCAGACGTAAACGCTGCTATCGATGCTGCTGAGAAGCTCGCTGCTGATGCAGACGCTGCTCTGAAGACCTCTATCGATGAGGCTAAGGCTACTGCTGTAACCGAGGCTAAGGCTTACGTTGATGCTCAGATCGCTGAGTTCAAGAACACTCTCGATACGCAGGATGAGACCGACAAGGCAGCTCTCGCTCTTGAGATCCAGACTCTGAAGGACAACATTGCTGCTGCAGAGGCTGCTGCTAAGAAGGCTGCTACCGATGCAGATGCTGTTTTGGCAGACAAGATTGCTGAGCTGGAGGCTGCTATCGCTTACGGCGACAAGGCTACCGCTGATGCTTGGGGCGACTGGAACGACGCTACCGCTGTAGTTATCGAAAAGCTGGCTGCTCTGAGAAAGGCTGAGAACAAGTTCATGACCACCTATAACTCTGTTCTCCCCCAGACCATGATCGACAAGGCTATCGATCTCGTTGCTGAGACCGAGGCTAAGCTCCTCCGCGCTGTAAACAAGGCTGCTGCAGAGGATGTTTATAGCTATGCCGGCGATTTCTTCGCTACCGTTGACGGTGTATTCGAAGTATACAATAGCTATAACAAGGCTTACTACTATGATGCAGAGCTGAAGGCTCTCGCAGACCTCTTCGCTGAGTCTCTGAAGGCTCTGGAGGCTACTACCGCTGAGTCCGACGTTCCCGCTATCAAGACCGCTCTGAAGGCTGATATGGACAAGGTTATGACCAAGGACAAGGCTCTCCTTAATTTTCGGGAAGCTGACGGTACCCCTGTAAAGGCTGTTACCTTGGGTGAGAAGTGGACTAAGCTCCTTGCTTTCGTTAATGAGAAGATTAACACTGAGGACGAGGAAATTTACAAGGCTCTGAACTTTGATGCTGTTAAGGCTACTTACGATGAGTACCAGCTTAGATATAACGTGCTGGTTGAACTGAAGGCTGCTGCTGATCTTTACAACCTGGAGTTCAAGAAGCTTGCTGATTTGCTTTCTGAAGATAACAAGTATAACGCTACCTTCAACAAGGACAACGTAGAGCTGTATAAGCTTTTCGAGGAAAAGGTTGCAGTATGGTACGAGAATCTTGGTGAGACCAACGAAGAAAACAAGACGAAGCTGCTTGATGCTACAATTCTTGAGGAGATGAGGGCTAACTTCAACGCTCGCAGAAAAGGTCTCGAGGATTACGCAGCTAAGATGCTGAGCGATCTGGAGAGATTCGGTGCAAAAGATTATAAGTATCTGTACGACGCAACCCTTGAAGAAGAAGTTTTCGCACTTCATGACAACTACATCGCTTTCAAGCAGTATGTTGTAGAGATCGGCTATGAGCTGGGTGAGGAATATCATGTTGCCTTCAATGCATTCGAAGCTGGCACCTACGCTCGTGCATTCGCGCTCAATCAGGCTAATATAGATGCTACTGCTATCGAAGACCGCATTCAAACTCTTACTGGTTACCTGACCCACCTGACCTCCTTCAAGTCTGCATACCAGCTTGAGATGGAAGCTATCCTTGCTGACGTTGAGACTTGGAAGTCTGTTTACTTCGACAACTTCGCTGCCGAAAAGGTAGAGGGTAACGATAACTGGGAACTCCTGGATCATGCCGCTCTTGCTGCTTTGGAAAAGACTTATCACGATAAGCTTGATCCTATCAATGCGGCTATTAAGAACCTCGCTGACGAGTTCAAGAAGCCTGGCTTTGTAACCGTCAATCTCTTGAGCGGTGATGATATTACGAATGCTAGAAATGCATGGGATGCCCTCGTTGTGCTTATCGCAGACCTTGGACTTGGCGTTGACGACATCGAAGACGTTGGTGAAATTCCCGGTATCAAGGGTGTAGCAACCACCGATAAGATTGCAGACCTGTTTGACGCTAAGACTATTGAGTATGCTAATAAGAAAGCAACCGCTGCTGCTGATTATGCTGGGCTTAAGATCCTTTCCGAGAAAGAAGTTACCATCTACGACGAGGCGATTGTTAAGGCAATGGCTAAGTGGTACTTTGACTACCTTGGCATGAATATTGCAGATGCTGCAAGCGTACTTCCCGATGATGGTAAGAACCTCAAGCTCTCCGATACTTTGACCATTACCGATGAGCTCTTTGCCGCTGCTAAGGCTACCTACGCTGCATGGGCTCTCCTGACCGAAGCAAAGATCAATGAGATGAACGCTCTCAACGGGGATATTGCTGCTTTCCTCGCAAAACCCATCTATACCGAGAGCAAGGCTGAATTCTGCGCTTTGAAGGATCGTTACATGGCATTCATGACCGGTGAAGGCGCTAAGGCTCTGGGCTTTGGCACTGAGCAGTATGCAATTACCGCTGATGCTCCCTATGCCGTTGACGTTGACGAGTTCCTGAAGGCTGGTGACAAGATCACCGCTCTGGAAGAAGAGCTGAAGTGGATCTTCGTTCAGATCGATGCTTTTGCTGATAAGGAATTCATCAAGAACAATCTGCTTGATGCTACTCTGGCTGATAAGAACATTGCTCGTCTTGGAGAAGTAGAATCTTACATGATCAGCTTCACTGAGAAGAACGCCGGCTTTAACTGCTTCGTAGAGAGCGCAGGCACTGAGTACAAGAACAGAGAGCTTGTGATTGCACAGTCCAGAGCATTCATTGAGATTGCTGAGACCTATGCAAGCGCAATGGCTAACGTTACTAAGATTGGTACTGACGCAGTTGAGGCTGACCTGACTAAGCGTGCAGGCGATGCTCGTGATGCTGCTGTTGAACTCATCCTCACCCTTGAGCCTGCTGTTTGGGCTACTGATGATGCATTCGCTGCAGAAATGGCTAAACTCAATGTTGTTGAGCAGACCATTGACGCTTACTTGACCTACGTTGGCGAGAAGACCGAGGTTCTCATGGCTGAGCGTTATGAAAATCACGTTAAGACCCTCATGAACACCGTAACCGCTGAGAAGGTCGCTTCCTACGAGAAGGTTAACGAGACTGCTGAGGATCTGGTAGAGGATGTTATGTACTCTATCAAAGATACCTTTGCAAAGATCGGTTCCAACAACTAATCAAAGGTTGATCTAACAAAAACAATCCGCTCCCCCGAAGCAATTCGGGGGAGCTTCTTTTATTGGAACGTAAGAAATCTCTTGGTTCTCTCTTTCCTATCAATACAAAACCACCCTGCCGCTTCTTCCTTTTAGCGGCAGGGTGGTTCCTTTTATTCATTCAATTGTGGCGGGGATTTAACGGTCAAGATATCTGCAGGCGGCAATGGCGGCGGTGGCACCGTCGGCAATGGCTGTGGCAACCTGGCGCACGCCCTTTTTGCGGCAATCGCCTGCGGCAAAAATGCCGGGGGTCTTGGTCAGACAGCTCTCGGCGGAGTCGATATATCCCGCCGCGTCAAGATCCACAAGCTCTGCAAAGGCACCGTTCTCGGGAACAAGACCAATGGCTACAAACATTCCGTCAAGGGGCAGTCTCTGCAGCTCCTCGGTGTGAACGTTCTTAATGGTAATGGCGGAAAATGCAGGGGTATCGGCAATGGAATTTACCACGGTTCCGGTTATAATCTCCACGTTTTCCTTCTTTGTAAGGATCTCCTGCAGGCGTTGCTCGCCCGTGAGGAAATCAAGATTCTGAATGACGTAAACCTTCTTACAGGTCTCGGAGAGGAGGATCGCCTCCTGCAGTGCCGAGTTTCCGCCGCCGATGAGAGCAACGGTTTTATCCATATAGAAGGCTCCGTCGCAGACCGCGCAGAAGGAAATGCCATCACCAATGAATTGTTCTTCATTTTCCAGACCCAAATGGCGGTGCTTGGCGCCGCAAGCAAGGATCACGGCGCGCCCCTCATACTCGTTTCCATCCTCGGTGAGAACCGTCTTGGTCTCTCCGTTGTCGCGAATACCGGTAACGTTCTCCACCTCTACCTCTGCACCCTGATTCAGTGCCTGCTCCACCATCTTGTCGGCAAGCTCGCTGCCGCTGATGCTCTCAAAGCCGGGGTAATTCTCAATCTTGGGGGAATAGGTGATCTGACCGCCAAATGCCGCCTTGTCCAGAAGCAGAACGCTCTTGTTGGCGCGGCGAGCGTATACGGCGGCGGTGAGTCCCGCAGGACCCGCGCCCACGATTATGATATCATACATAGTATTATCTCTCCTTTTTCCAGTAAAGCGGGGAAGGAGAACGCTTTTTTCAGGGTTCTCCTTCCCCTCAAAGTAGATCAATTACGCTTGAATAAACTTTTTGATGTTGGGAACGGTGGGGAATTTCTCGATCTCGCCGCCCGCAACCTTTACCAGGGTGGGAGCCTGCTTGATGCCAAGGGACTCGGTGAGCTCCTTGTTCTGCTCGGCAAGAACCTTGGTGTAGGTGATATTTGCCTTGGTGAGAAGGGACTCAGCGATCTTGCAGTTGGGGCAGGTGGCGGACGCGAAGAGGTAGATGCCGTCGGCAAGAGCGGCTTCGGAACAGGATGCGCAGGCTTCCTGTGCATTCGCCTTGGGGCCCTGATGAGTCAGTACAGAGCTTGCAACATCGTAGGTCTTACGTTCCTTGTATTCCTGAGACTTACCGTCGTTCCAGTTCTTCACGGGACGGTAGTAACCGGTAATACGGCTGTATACCTCGGCATCAGCTCCGCACTTGGGGCAGGTAAAGTGCTCGCCGGCAAGATAGCCGTGCTCCTTACATACCGAGTAGGTGGGGGAGATGCTGTAATAGGGCAGGCGGTAGTTCTCTGCGATCTTGCGAACGATGGTAGCGGCTGCCTTCCAGTCGGGAAGCTTTTCGCCAAGGAAGGCGTGGAATACGGTACCCGAGGTGTAAAGGGTCTGCAGCTCGTCCTGAATATCCAGAGCCGTGAACACGTCGCTGGTGTAGCCAACGGGGAGGTGAGAGGAGTTGGTGTAATAGGGGGTGTTGCCTTCGGAGGCACAAATGATGTCGGGATAACGCTTGCGGTCGTGCTTTGCAAGACGGTAGGAGGTGGATTCTGCGGGAGTTGCCTCCAGGTTGTAGAGGTCGCCGTACATCTCCTGATAGTCGGAGAGACGCTCACGCATATGATTCAGAACGTTCTTGGTGAACTCCTGGGTCTCCTTGTGGGTCATATCCTTGCCGATCCACTTGGCATTCTTGCCGGCTTCATTCATACCAACAAGACCGATGGTGGAGAAGTGGTTGTTGAAGGTTCCAAGATATCTCTTGGTGTAGGGGTACAGACCCTCATCCAGAAGCTTGGTGATGATGGTTCTCTTGATCTTGAGGGATCTTGCGGCAATATCCATCATGTGGTCGAGTCTCTTGTAGAAGTCGTCCTCATTTTTCGCAAGGTAAGCAATGCGGGGCATATTGATGGTTACAACGCCGATAGAGCCGGTGCTCTCGCCGCTTCCGAAGAAGCCGCCCGACTTCTTGCGAAGCTCGCGGAGGTCAAGACGCAGACGGCAGCACATGGAACGAACGTCGGAGGGCTCCATATCGCTGTTGACGTAGTTGGAGAAGTAGGGAGTGCCGTACTTGGCGGTCATTTCAAAGAGGAGCTTGTTGTTCTCGGTCTCAGCCCAGTCAAAGTCACGGGTGATGGAGTAGGTGGGAATGGGATACTGGAAGCCTCTGCCGTGGGCGTCGCCCTCGATCATAACCTCGATGAATGCGCGGTTGACCATATCCATTTCCTTCTTACAGTCACCGTAGGTAAAGTCCATACGCTTGCCGCCGATGATGCAGGGCTCATCCCTCAGGTCTGCGGGAACCGTCCAGTCAAGGGTGATGTTGGAGAAGGGAGCCTGCGTACCCCAACGGCTGGGGGTGTTAACACCGTAGATGAAGGACTCGATGCACTTCTTAACGGTTTCGTAGCTCAGATTGTCCACACGGACGAAGGGAGCCAGGTAGGTATCAAAGGAGGAGAAGGCTTGCGCGCCTGCCCACTCGTTTTGCATAATGCCAAGGAAGTTGACCATCTGGTTGCACAGGGTTGCCAGATGCTTTGCGGGAGCTGAGGTGATCTTGCCGGGAATGCCGCCCAGACCCTCCTCAATGAGCTGCTTGAGGGACCAACCTGCGCAGTAGCCGGTGAGCATGGAGAGGTCGTGGAGGTGAATGTCTGCGTTCTTGTGAGCGTTGGCGATCTCGTCGTCATAGATCTCAGAGAGCCAATAGTTCGCGGTGATCGCACCCGAGTTGGAAAGAATCAGACCGCCTACCGAGTAGGTCACGGTGGAGTTCTCCTTGACTCGCCAGTCCAGGTTCTTAACGTACTGATCAACGATCTCCTTGTAGTCCAGAATGGTGGACTTCATGTTACGGAGCTTCTCGCGCTGACGGCGGTAAAGGATGTAAGCCTTTGCAACGTCGGCGTATCCTGCCTGCACCAGAACGGTCTCCACGCTGTCCTGAATGTCCTCCACGGCGATGATACCGTTCTCGATCTTGGGCTCAAAGTCCGAGGTGACCTTCAGAGCAAGGAAATCAATGATGTTATCGTTGTACTGACGCTCGCAGGCATCGAATGCCTTTTTAATGGCGTTGGAAATCTTAATAATGTCAAAGTTGGCAATTTTTCCATCTCTTTTTGTAACCTGATACATTCTTTTTCTCCTTTTCTTTTTTTATGATGATGTTGTTTATTCGTTTTGACCGCGCAGCATGGCGGCAGGGGTATGGGTACGGGCGTTTTGCAAAAGCACGTGGCTTTCGGCTTCGGAAAAGGTGTCACAGCCCTCTCCCAAAAGGTTTCCGGAATCAACGAAGCCCTGGATGAAATAGGGTTCGTCTCCAAGGATCTCGGAGATCCTCAGAAAATCATTTGGTGTGTGAATGCCTCTCACCGCCGTGGTGCGGAATTCATGGGGAATGCCGCAGGCTTTGAGCAGCTTGATGCTCTCCTCAAAGGGGGAAAAGTCGGTTTCCATACCGATCGCCTTTGCGTATCCCTCGGGGGAGCTTTTGACGTCCATTGCCACGTAGTCCACAAGACCCGTTTCAAGGATCGCCTTCAGCCTTTCGGGAAGGCTGCCGTTGGTGTCCAGCTTGATGGCAAGTCCCAGCGCCTTGACCTTTCTCATAAAGTCCGTGAGGTCGGGCTGGAGCAGGGGCTCACCGCCGGTGATGCAAACGCCGTCCAAAAGTCCCTTGCGCCGAGAAAGGTATTCAAGCACCTCGTTCTCCACGTTCTCCGATTCGTGAGGAGAACGGACCAGTATCGCGTTGTGGCAGAAGGGACAGCGAAGATTGCACCCTCCGGTGAACAGCGTGCAGGCGACCTTACCGGGAAAATCAAGCAAGGTTAATTTTTGATAGCCTTGGATATTCATGGCAAGCGTCTCCTTTCTGCAGGGAGTGGTTTGGTTTTTCAGGCGTCCCACGCGAAAATGCGTCAGCCTACACATTATACCATATATTGTGTGTGCTGTCAAGGGGGAAAATCAATATATTGTGATTTTTTGCGAATTTTTTTACAACATCTTGTTTTTTAAGGGTTGTGTGTTTTGTTGATGATTTGGTGTTGGAATCTGCAAAAACGCGCGGAAGGGCGCAAAAATCCGAAAAAATTCCTTGACATTCCCCCCCTCATCCTTTATAATATAAGGGACGCTTGAAAGGAGTTTCTATGAGTATTCAGTTATCCGAGCATTTCAATTATTCCAAGCTGATCCGTTTCACGGTGCCGTCTATGATCATGATGGTCTTTACCTCGATCTACGGCGTGGTGGACGGAATCTTTGTTTCTAATTTTGTGGGAAAGACCGCTTTTGCCGCGGTCAATCTCATTATGCCCTTTTTGATGCTTTTTGGTGCCATCGGCTTTATGATCGGAACCGGAGGCAGTGCGCTGGTTGCCAAGACCATGGGGGAGGGGGATCGCAAGAAAGCGAATCGTTTGTTCTCCATGCTGATCTATCTTTCCATTCTCTTCGGTGTGGCTTTGACGGTGCTGGGAATCCTCTTTTTGGAGCCCATCGCAAGGCTTCTCGGCGCCGAGGGACAGATGTTGGAGGATTGTGTCGTCTACGGTCGGATCATTCTCATTGCCCTGACCGCCTTTATGCTGCAGAATGAATTTCAAAGCTTTCTCATTGCCGCCGAAAAGCCCACTATGGGACTTGCCGTTACCGTTGCGGCGGGCGTGATCAATATGGTCTTGGATGCACTGTTCGTAGGCATTCTGAAATGGGGGCTGATCGGCGCTGCATTGGCAACCGCCATCAGCCAGGCGGTGGGCGGCTTTGTTCCGTTGCTTTATTTTGCGCTTCCCAATAAAAGTCTGTTTCGGCTTACCGGCTTCTTCTTTGACGGTCGTGCGCTCCTCAAGGCTTGTACCAACGGCTCCTCGGAGATGATGACCAATTTCTCGCTGTCGCTGGTGAATATGCTTTACAACTTCCGTCTCATGGAATACGCAGGGGAGGATGGCATTGCGGCATACGGCGTGATTTTGTACGTGGGATTTGTGTTCCTTTCGATCTTCATAGGGTATTCCATTGGTGTGGCACCTGTGGTGGGCTTCCATTTTGGCGCGGAAAACCACGGGGAACTGAAAAGCCTGTTCCGCAAGAGCTTAGTACTGTTGGCGTTCTGTTCCACCGCGATGACGGTTTCCTCTGTGCTCTTGGCTGAGCCTTTGGCGAGAATTTTTGCAGGCTATGACGAAGGACTTTTGGAAATGACGGTAAGAGGCTTGTGCTTTTATTCCTTCAGCTTTTTGGCAATGGGCGTGAACATTTTCGCGTCGGCATTCTTCACCGCCCTCAACGATGGATTGGTTTCGGCAGCACTTTCCTTCCTGCGTCTCTTTTTGTTCCAGGTGGGATCGGTTCTGTTGTTGCCCTTGATCCTGGATTTGGACGGCATTTGGCTGGCGGTGGTAATGGCAGAATTTTTGGCGCTTGGCGTTTCGATCCTCTGCTTTGTAAGATTTAAAAAGAAGTACCATTACGCGTAAAAAGTGAAAAGAATTCGAACGAAAAGGGGCTGATTCATTTGAAAAAATGAGAAAGCCCCTTTTGAAAAGCGAAGCTTTATGGCTACGCTATTTCTTGAAAATTACTGCAATATTTTGTAGGGACCGGCGTCCTCGACGGTCCAAAAAGCATCGTTTTTTTGCTTTGCATATGACTATATATCAATAGCCGCATAAAAAGCAAGCGTTTTTTATTCTTGGACAGTCGGGGACGCCTGTCCCTACAAGTTTTTCTATACTTTGAAGAGAGAACGTAGCCGTGAAGCTTGTATTTCAAGACTACGCTGTTTTTTTAAAAAAATTCAAAAACCCCCTTGACAATCAATACTATGTGTGGTATAGTATTATGTGTCAGGAGGTATGAGGCATGGATATTCAAATGAAGCGCGGACTTTTGGACGTTTGCGTGCTTGCCGCCATAGAGAAGGAGGATTCTTACGGGTATCGGATCATCAAGGACATCAGCCCCTTTGTGGAGATCTCCGAGTCCACCCTCTATCCCATTTTGCGAAGGCTGGAGGCGGCGGAGCTGCTCACGGTTCGCACCGCCGAGCACAACGGCAGACTGCGAAAATACTATCGCATTACCCCCAAGGGCATTGGGCGGATCGAGGAATTTAAAAGGGAATGGCAGGAGATCCTTTCCATTTATCAATTCATTGTAAGGGAGGAGAAGCAACATGAGGAAGAATGAATTTTTGAGCGAGCTGAAAAAATATCTCTACGGCTTGCCCGAGGACGAGATTCGGGAATCCTTGGACTATTACGCCGAGATCATTGACGACCGTATCGAGGATGGAGCTGACGAGGAGGCGGCGGTAGCCGACGTTGGCAAGCCTTGGGTGATCGCAAACGCGGTGCGGAGCGAAAAGCTCAGAACCGAAAAGGGCGAACGGCTTGGCGCAGCTCCCGAAAAGGCAACGCAAAAGAAGCAAAAGCGCAGAATGTCAGCGTGGGTCATCGTTCTTTTGGCAGTTGGTTCTCCCATTTGGCTTTCGTTGTTGATTGCCGCCTTTGCGGTGGTGATCTCGGTGTATGCTGTGCTGTGGTCGGTGGTAGGCGCCATCTGGTCCACGGTGGCGGTGTTTGGCGCAGGTGCTCTTTTGGGCATTTTTTACCTGCCTTATTATGCGGTTTTGGGTGAGGTCTGGGCAGGAATCGCCTTGGCGGGTGCCGGTGTGCTGTGCGGAGGGCTGGGTGTGTTTTCCTTCATCGGTTGTCTTTCCGCAACAAAAGGAATGGCAAGGCTTAGTAAGCTCCTTGCAAGGCTCATCAAGCGTTGCTTTGTAGGAAGGAGGGTATCCGAATGAAAAAGCGTACAAAGGTTGCCATGCTCATCGCGTCGATCCTATGCTTTGTGGGCGTGATCACCTGCGCGGTGGGATTGTTTGGCATGAGATTTGATTTTTCCAAGCTGAATACCCAACCCATCGTGACCAACACCCACGAGGTGACCGAGGATTTTGCTCATATTTCGATTCAAACCAATACGGCGGACGTGGTTTTTGCTGTCTCCGAGGACGATAACTGCCACGTGGTCTGTAACGAGACCGAGAAGCTGACCCATTCGGTGACTGTGGAGGGCGATACCCTTGTGATCAAAACCGAGGATCATCGCAAGTGGTATGATCACATTGGAATTTTTATTGAAGGATCCTCTGTGACGGTGTATCTGCCGAAATATCAATATGATCGTATTACCATCGAAACCGACACGGGCGATGTGGAAATGCCCGGAGATTTCAAATTTGGGGAGACGAAGGTGGAGACCGACACAGGCGACGTGACATGGCGTTCCATCGTATTTGGAAGCTTTACGCTGAACACCGACACGGGAGATATCACCTTGGAAAAGATTGCTGTTACCAAAACCTTGAAGATCACTTCTGACACGGGAGACATCAATCTTGATGGGCTTGAGGTGACGAAGCTTGAGATAGAAGTCGATACAGGAAAGACTATGGTTTGTGATTGTCTTGTGGGAGATTCGATTTCTGTGGGGTCCAATACGGGTGACGTGTTGTTGAAAAATACCCGCGCCCAAGGAAGGCTTATGATAGAAACCGACACGGGCGACGTGGAATTTGACCGCACCGACGCCGCGTCGATCTTTGTGGAGACCGACACGGGTGACGTGACGGGAACACTCCTCTCGGAGAAGATCTTCTTCACAGAGAGCGATACGGGAGATATTCATGTTCCCCGTGGCACCTCCGGCGGCAAATGCGAGATCACAACCGATACGGGCGATATTATCCTGACCATCGCGGATTGAATAAAAAGCAACGGGCAAAGACCGAGAGGTCTTTGCCCGTGGTGCATTATGTAGTATGCAGTAACACCTAAATCTTTACGGTTGCCCTCTCACCCGCTTCGCGGGAGCTCTCCCAAAGGGAGAGCCTTTCGGAAACCCTCTCTCTGGGAGAGGTGGCGCGCACCTACGAACGAAATCCGAAAAAGAATCGGGTTGTCCGTTGAACAAAAAAATTCCCCATACCCTTGTAGGGACAGGCGTCCTCGACTGTCCGAGAAGAAAAAACGCTTGCTTTTGATGCGGCTATTGGTGTGTAGCCATATGCAAAGTAAAAATTCCTTCGTTTCGGACAGTCGAGGACGCCTGTCCCTACATTGAATGAGGATTATACGCCGCCAATGAGAGAAAAAACCATCATTTCGGGCGATCAAACACCACGCAAGCGTGGCACGCACCTACGAACGAACCCCGAAAAAGAATCGGGTTGTCCGTTGAACAAAAAAATTCCCCATACCCTTGAATGAGGATTATACGCCGCCAATGAGAGAAAAATCCATCATTTTCGGGCGATCAAACACCACGCAAGCGCGGCGATCGCTCCTACGGGTTTGAAAATGTGAAAAAAGCCCCGTTCGCAATGCACCTTCCGTCCGTTGCCCAAACAAAAAACACCCCCAAAAACTTTTCTGTGAAAGTTCTTGAAAGGGGATGGGGGCGTGGGGGAAGGGGAGGACTTCTTGAAAGAAGTCCTCCCCTTCCCCTACAAAAAAATTAAATTGTTTTCAAAAATCGTTCAATTCGGCGGATGGCTTCCTGAATATGCTCGGTGGAATAGCAATAGGAGGCGCGGATAAAGCCCTCGCCGCCCTGTCCAAAGGCGGTTCCGGGAACCACGGCAACCTTCTCGGCGTAGAGAAGACGCTCGCAGAATTCCTCGCTGGAAAGCCCCGTAGATGCGATACAAGGGAAGGCGTAGAAGGCTCCCTTGGGCTCGCGGCAGCTCAGTCCTATGCGATTGAAGCCGGCAACGATCAGTCGGCGGCGCATATCGTATTCCTCCATCATGGCGGCAACCGCTTCGTCACCGTTCTTCAGCGCCTCAATGGCGGCGTACTGCGCGGTGGTGGGGGCGCACATAATGGCAAATTGGTGGATCTTTGTGATCTGTTGCATCAGGGGAGCAGGACCGCAGGCATATCCCATACGCCAGCCCGTCATGGAAAAGCTCTTGGAAAAGCCGTTGACCACCACGGTACGCTCCCTCATGCCGTCAATGGATGCGATAGACACGTGACGCTTGCCGCCAAAGGTCAGCTCGGCGTAGATCTCGTCGGAGATCACCACGATGTTGGTGTCTTTGAGAACCTCTGCCACCTTTTCCAGATCCTCACGCGCCATAATGCCACCCGTGGGATTGCAGGGGTAGGGCATAATGACCGCTTTGGTGCGAGGGGTGATGGCGGCGCGGAGATCCTCGGGAGTCAGCTTAAAATCGTGCTCGGCGTTGGTCTCAATGATCACGGGAACACCGCCGACGAGGCGCACCATGGGCTCGTAGCAGACGTAGCTGGGCTGGGGAATGATGATCTCGTCGCCAAGGCAGGTGATGGCGCGAATGGCACCGTCAATGGCTTCCGAGCCGCCAACGGTGACCAGAACCTCGTCCTGATAGTCATATTCCAGATCGTATTTGCGCTTCAGATAGGTGCAGATCTCACGGCGCAGAACCTCCAGACCCTTGTTGGAGGTGTAGCGAGTTTTTCCGCTTTCCAAAGACAGAATACCTGCCTTGCGGATCTCCCAAGGGGTGGGAAAATCGGGCTCGCCCACACCCAGTGAGATCACGTCCTGCATGGTCTCGGCAATGTCAAAGAATTTTCGAATGCCCGACGGCTTGATGCTCTGCACCGTGGGCGAAAGAATTTTAGAATAATCCATCACAGCAGGTAGCTTCCTCTCTCATCCTTGCCCGAGCCCAGAAGCTCCACGTCCATTTCCTTGTAGCGGCGCAGAACGAAATGGGTGGCGGTGGAGGTGACCGAATCAATGGTGGAGAGCTCCTTTGCCACAAATCTTGCCACGTCATGGAAGGTCTTGCCCTTGACCACAACGCTCAGATCGTACACGCCCGACATGAGATAAACAGACTCCACCTCGGGATATTTCATCACCTTGGCGGCAACGTCCTCAAAGCCAAGACCTGCCTTGGGGGTAACCTTGAGCTCGATAATGGCGGAAACGTAGGCGCTGTCAAGGCGATCCCAGTCGATCACTGCCTTGTAGCCGCGAATGATGCCTTCCTTTTCCATTTCGGCAATTTCTTTTTGCACCTCGGCTTCGGTAAGTCCCAGCATAGTTGCAAGGGTGGCGATATCGGTGCGGGAATCCTTGTTGATGAGTTTTAAAAGCTTGGTGTTCATATGTGTTCCTTTCCGAATCGGATATGGACATCCGATCATTTGATATGGAATTGTTCTTTCAGATTTTCAATGGCTTCCTCGGAGGGCTGTTGTCTTTCATCGTAGCGATGAGAGATGTAAAGATCGAACAGAGTCTCCTCGTGTTCCTGGTTTTCTTGCTTTTGCTTCAGCTCCGAGGGGGTCTCGCTGGAATATACCAAGGCGCCCCTTTTGACGCGCTCGGTCATCATGGAGCGATAGAGAAAGCGCATGCGCTCTCTGTCGGTTTGCAGATGCTTCCACTTGGGAAGCTTGGCGGACTTTTTGTCTTCCTTTTCGGCGCGGAACAGGTCAAAGGAGATGCTGGTTTTGCCGCCCAAATGCCCCCCGTCGTTTTGTGCTTCGTTCCACTTTTCCACAATGGCAATGAAAAGAGACGCCAAGCCTGTGAGCAGCTTTCGCAGTCCCGCGGCAATGGCTTTTTTCCATTTCACGCGCCAAAGGCGGATAAAGGTAACGATAAAAAGGATGCCGCAGAGCAATAGTCCCGCGTTGAGCCCAAAGAGGACCCAAGGGTCGGTGGGCTGATTTCCCACCCAATAAAAGCCGATGCTCAAAACAATGGACAGGGAAAAGAAAAGGAGAAATTCCCAGCCGTATTTTTTCATTATTTTCATGCAAACCTCCTTGTCCGCAACGGAATCACCCGAACATTGCGTCCGAGACGGGTTGCGTAGCGTAAGAGATCGGAGGTTTTTTCGTCTACAAAGGGGGTGACCAGATACAGGTCGGTTCCCGTGGGAAGCTCGGGGAGAATTCGCCCGAGGATGTTTACCATCGAATAGTTGTGAGCGCCGTAGCAAGAGATCTCGGCAAAGCGCTCCAGGATGTGCTTGGTGTGGTACTCTCCGCTTCCGCAGGGAATGTGAATGTAGTTGGCGCTTCCCACGGCGCAGTTGGAGGAAAATCCAACCCGCCCACCGTTCTGAAGTGCCTGACAAAATAGGTAGCAGGCATATTGCAGACCTGTTTCCACCTGCTCCTCGCCGTCAATGCCCGTGTCGGGGTAGGAGGCGAGATCCAGAACGATCATGGAATCGTAGTTTCTGGAGGAATCGTAGTGATTGCACATCAGCTGTCGCGCGCCACCCGAAAAGGAGCGCACCGACGCCTTGAAGTTGATGGAGCGCATGGGATCGCCTGCCATATAGGGGCGAATGCCCGCGATAAAGAAGGGATCCTCCATGTATTTTTGATCCGAGATGGCGTTTCCGGCGTGGTAAAGGTCGGGGGAGAGCCTAGCGTCAACGTCGGAAAGATCGGGGTAGGCGTAAAAATCAAGGTCGGACGTAAATAAAAACTCGTGCTTTCGATAGATCACCACGGCGTTTTGCAAACGGTAGTGATCTCTGCGGTCAGCCTGCACCACGTGGGTCTTTTTGACCGTGGCGTAGGGAGGGATGTAAAAGACGCTGGTCAGCTTTCGGTATTCCTTGCAGACAATGCCGTCCACCGTCAGCCCCGATGGCATGAAAAAATCCATTTTCACGTTCAAAAGAGGGAACCAGCCGGGGTTGCAGATGATTTCGGTCATTTCCAGCGTGTCGCCCACAAAGATGCCGTCGGTGGAAAAGGAACGCTCGTAGGTCAGATTTCCAAGAGCCGAGAGCTTCAAACGGGTATAGCCCAGCGCGAGGAATCCAAGCACCAGAGCGATGAGGAGCGTGATCCAAAAGACGGGAGAGATCAGCAATCTGGAAAGAAAATCGGCAAGATGAAGCAAAACGGCTTCCATAACGCTCACCTGCGGCAAAAGTCAATCTGCTCGCTGGGAACCGGTGTCTGCTCCAAAATCTGCAGGATCAGATCAGCACCCGGGTCTCCGTTTTTGAAGAACATATTTTGGAATACGATGCGGTGAGAAAGGGTGGGGACAGCGGCTTTTTTGATATCGTCGGGAAGAACGTGATCTCTTCCGTCAAGCCCCGCGTATCCCTGCGCCACGCGGATCAGGGAAATCATGGCACGGGGGCTTGCGCCCAGCACCACGTTTTTGCCGTAGCGGGTCTCCTCGCAGATCGAGGCGGCGTAGGAGAGCAAATCGGGGTGAACGTAGATCTCGGAAAGCTCGCGCTGAGCCTTTTTGATCACCGCGGCGTCAAGAACGGCGTCGGTCTGCTCCTTTGGATCCAACGGCTTGAGCTTTCGGGAAAGGATCTCCACGTTTTCCTCATGGGAGGGATAGCCCATGGTGGTCTTGATCAAGAATCGGTCGAGCTGTGCCTCGGGAAGATCAAAGGTGCCTTTGGTCTCCACCGGGTTTTGGGTGGCAATGACCATAAAGGGTTCCGAAAGGGGGTAGGTCACGCCCTCCACGGTTACCTGATGCTCCTCCATGCATTCGAGAAGTCCCGATTGTGTCTTGGGCATGGCGCGGTTGATCTCGTCCGCCAACAGAATATTGGTAAAGACAGGGCCCTTGATAAAGCGAAATTCGGAGGCTTTCATATCAAAGAAATTGACGCCCACGAGGTCCGAGGGGAGCATATCGGGAACGCATTGCACGCGCTTGAAATCCAAAGAAAGAGCCGAGGCAAAGGTCTTGGCAAGAACCGTTTTTCCGGTTCCGGGAACGTCGTCAATGAGCATATGACCGCCGCAAAGCAGGGCAATGACGGCAAGATCGGTGACGCGCTCTTTGCCTACAATGACCTTTCCCACGCGCTTCGATACTGCTTGATGGATTTTTTGAATGTGAGACATTTTGAGTTCCTCCGAAATTTTTATAGAATGATATCTGTATTATAGCATATCGCAAAAAATGTGTCAATCAACCAACAGTTGATTGTGAGAAAAGGAACTTACTCCTCAACAACCTCGATCTTCTCAATCACAACGGGAGTCTTGGGAACGTCATCGTACCAGCCCAGGCGACCGGTCTTGACGTTTGCGATAAGGTCGATGATCTCCAGTCCCTCGATCACCTTACCAAAGCCTGCGTACTGAGCGTCCAGATGGGGGGAATCCTTGTGCATGATAAAGAACTGAGAGGATGCCGAATCGGGATCCGAGGTGCGCGCCATGGAGAGGACGCCGCGGGTGTGACGCAGATCGTTCTGAATAAAGCCGTTGGCAATGAATTCGCCCTTGATGGCGTCAGCCTTCTTCTGCTTGAAGCCCTCGTCAAAGCCGCCGCCCTGAATCATAAAGCCGCGGATGACACGGTGGAAGATCATGCCGCTGAAGAAATCCCTTTCAATGAGGGAAAGGAAATTCTTTACGGTGTTGGGTGCCTTATCGGGATAAAGCTCGGCAGTCATTGTGCCAAAGTCACGTACGGTAATTTTAATCTTGGGGTTGTTCATGGGAATACTCCTTTTTATAATGTTTTTAATTATTTGCTGAAAGTGTGATAACGTATCCCCTTTTTAATTCTCTTTTGGAATTACCTATATTATAATTCCGATTTGGAATTTTGTCAAGGCTTTTTTGGGATATAATTCTAAAAAAGAACGAAAAAGGGAAAAAATTATGAAAACAAGAAAAAAATCCTATGGAAACGCCAACATGGTTGGCAAGAATATTGAGCGCCTGCGCAAGGAAAAAGGACTGAAACAAAAGGATTTTATCGCAAAAATTCAAGTTATGGGTTGTGACATGAATCCCACCAGCTATTCCAAGCTGGAAGGACAGCTTCGCAGTGCCACCGACAGGGAGATCTATACTATTGCAAAGGTATTGAATGTTCCCATGGAATTTCTTTTTCAAGATATTGATTCAAACGAATGATCCGTTCTTGCGTTTCTTGTGGAAACTTATTTAAGCCTCTCCCCATGGGGGAGAGATGGCTCGCCTTGGCGAGACGGAGAGGGGATGGGCAGATTGCCCTCTCACCCGTCTTGCGACGGGAGCTCCCCCGGAGGGGGAGCCTTGCATAAAAAATGCTGATTTTAATGATTGTTTTTGCTTTTGTATAGCACTCTTTTAAAGCCCCTCCCTCTGGGAGAGGTGGCTCGCCTTGGCGAGACGAAGAAGGGCATCTTTATTATATTATACCTTATTTTGCAAGGTCTGTCAACATTCTCTTTCAAGCTCGGCAATGATTTTTGCAATGGCGGATTCAAGATTGGAAACTGTGATGCGATCTGCCGCCTCCTTCAAAACAGGCACGGCGTTGTCTACGGCATAGCCGATATCAGCGGCGCGGATCATATCCAAATCGTTTTCATAGTCTCCAACGGCAACGGCAACGCGTGCGCGTTCTCCAAGGGCTTCCTTCATGCGGGCGATGGAGTCTCCCTTTCCCGTGCCGCGCATCTGCACCTCAATGCCGTTGATCCAGCTGCGCATGGAAAAATAGCGACCGTTTATGAGGGCGGCGATTCTTTGGCTGTATTCATCACTGTGTTCCTTGGGCGTGATAAAAACCATCTTGTAAAAATCGCGGTCGGAGGGAAGCTCCATGGGCTCTCCGTTTTGGATCACCACGCTGGTTTCTTCCGTTGGCGCGGTCATGCGTACCTCCTTCAAAGCGGGACATTCGGAAAGGATCCTTTTTGCAAGAATGGGAAAATCCGCATCCATGGTGCGCGAAAAGAGCAGGTGACCGTTTGTGGGATGATAAAGATAGGCGCCGTTGAGAGCGGAAACGTAGGTGTTGGGTCGAATTTCCTCCGCCCATTTTGCAACGTGCTCGGGCTGTCTGCCCGTGGCAAGGGTGAAAAGACCGCCCTCGGCTTGAAAGTAGCGAATGGCATCTCGGTTTTCCTGCGAGATGACTTTTCTGCTGATCTTGGTGCCGTCGGGCAGGATCTCCTTTTCGGTGTGTGCCAGCGTTCCGTCAAAGTCCGAAAGCAGTAGGTAGCCGTCAAATTTTCCCATCGGTATTTTCCTCACCGGTTATTTGCGGATAGGCAAGTCGGAAAAGCTCGTCAATGCGGGCGCTCTGCCCGGTCAGATGAAGATATCCAAAGAGGGTCTCCATGCCCGTGGCGGCGCGATATTCGCTGACCGTGGCTCGCTTGGGGACGTTGGAGTGTCCCATGTTGCGCCCGCGGCGGAAGTAGGTCTCCTCGGTCTCGGTCAGATGGGGAAGCAGATTTTTCATTGCCTCGGCTTGGGCGGGAGCGCGAACGAAATCCAGTGCGGCGGCGTTGAGGTGCGCCGAGGTGGAAAGTCCCTTTTCCACCAAATATTTTCTCACGCAAAGCTCTATGACGCAGTCTCCCAGATATGCCAGAGCGGGAACGCTGATCTCACGAATGTCCATTAGTCGTTCTCCTCACTTTTCGCATCCTCGGCGGCTTCGTTTTCCTTGGCTTTTTTCTCTGCCTTGGCTTTCTTGGCTTCGGTTTCAAGAGCGGCTTTTTCGGCTTTTTCGGCTTTTTCCGCCTTCTTAGCCGCCTTCTTTTCTTCCTTTTGCTGCTTGGCGAGGACTTTTTTCAGATCCTCCTCGTCAAGATATCGCGCCTCCAGAAGGGCTTGCACAATGTTTTTCAGATAGGAGGACCATGCCGAAAGGCTCAGGAGCAGGGTGAAGAAATCGGCATCATTATTGGGGTCCAGCTCCAGACGCGTGAGGAAATCGTTGACGTTATCGAATGCCTCGGCGCGCTCCAGATCCTTGATGGAGAGAAAGCGCTGCCAAACCTTTTGCAGCATTTCCTCGCTGTAATCGGGGGCGGCGTAGACGTTTTGCAGAACCCGCTTGATCTCGCCAATGGAGAGGGTGTTTTTCATGGAGTAGACCAGGAGCATTTGCAAAATCTGCTCCTTGTTGTATTTTTTGCCGTTGATGGGGGAGATCAGACCGTCCTTGGAGTAGTTGTTGATCATGGTTTTGGTCAGGACGCGGTCGGCAAAGCGCTCGGAGCCCTCGGTCAGCTTGTCCGCCATCAGACTGGTGATCTGATCCAGATAGAGATCAATGGAGGGGATTTCCTCGGCGCGCAGGTCGGCGTCTCTTACCGCCTCGGCAACAAGGGCTTTCATTTCTTCGTGATTCATACGGCAGTATATCCTTTCGTTCTCACAGTATTGGAATCCGTTTGATATGATTTACAATACCATTATACCCGATTTTTGTAAAAAAATCAAGGGGTTTGGAAAAGTTTGAGGTGCTTTCCGCTTGAAAAGCGCACAAAAAAGGATCCGATTGCCAAATGGCTTTCGGATCCTTGTGGCTTGCTTTACGCAAGAAGCTGCAAAAGTGCTTGCTTGCTCTGCACGCCTACCGACTGATTGATCAGCGTTCCGTCCTTGAACGCCAGCACCGTGGGGATGCTCATGATGCCGAACCTGGCGGCAAGAGCCTCCTCATCGTCCACGTTTACCTTGCAGACCTTGATACCGTCGTTTTCCAGCGCCAGCTCATCAATGGTGGGGGCGAGCATACGGCAGGGGCCGCACCATGCTGCCCAAAAATCCACCAGCACGGGCTTATCGCTTTGCAGAACTTCCTTTTCAAAATTTTCAGCAGTCAATACAATTACCTTTTCGTTTGCCATTTTTTGATTCTCCTTTTCTTTTTTATTTTTCAGATATGTTTTTTATGCGTTGATCTCCTCGCGGGTGTAGCCGTAGTAGACCATGACCACCTCGGGGGCGTTGAAGATTCGGGGATAGACGGTGTGATTGCCGATTCCGCGGCTGATCACGCATCGGTTTTCCAAAACGCCGGAGGTGTACTTGGGAAGGATGCCCTGGCCGGGTGCAAACGCCCCCCTGCCAAAGAGCCTCCACTGACCGCCGTGGGCGTGACCCGAGACCGTCAGCTCGATTCCTGTTTTTTGAATATAGGGCATAAAATATTCGGGATGATGGCAGAGCAGGATTCGGAAGCCCTTGCTCCCGTCCAGCTTTTCGATCACCGAAAGATCGGGGCGGTTGACCTTTCCGTTAAGTCCCGAGGTCAGACCGCAGACCGTCAGCTCTCCCTGTGTGATCTGCTCGTTATCCAGTAGTATGGCGCCCGTAGCCGCGATGTATTCCTTGGCGTGCGGGGGCAGAGGCTTCTTTTCGGGCTTGGACCAGGGCTTTCCCTTGTGGTAGCATCCGGTTTCGTGATTTCCAAAGGAATAATAGGTGGGAGCAATGGCAGCGGCGGCGCGCAGGAAGGCAAAGCCCTCATCCTTGGGATCTCCAAGCTGATTGTCCTCCATCAGGTCTCCCGGAATCAGGATCAGATCGGGGCGCTCGCGCTCCAGAATACGCAACACCTTCTCGTGCCCCGTTCCGTGCAGGTCGGAGGCGACGGCAATGCGCAGGCGGAGATCCTTTCGATCGGTTTTCAGAAAATAACGCGTTGTTTTCAAAATGTTTCTTTTTCTCCTTACGTGGATGATGAGCAAATAAAAGAGAAGCGCAAAGCCCGCGCCGATGACGGCACCCAGCGTGTCAAAGCCCACGTCCTTCCAATCGGATTTTCGACCGCCCACAAGACTTTGATGCCATTCGTCGGAGCAGGCGTACAGCGCGGCGAATGCCACCGCACTCACGTATTTGAGCGGTATCTTTTTCTTCCACGTCAGCAAAAGAAGCAACGAGAGAGCCGAGAGAAGTCCAAACTCTCCCATGTGGGCAAGGGTGCGCACGGGGATATTCAGCTTGTTCACAATCCGCTCCTTCTCTGCGACAGGCTTTTGTTCAAAATCCTTTACGGTGGTTTGCGCCACTGCTTCGGTGACGCGCTTGCTGGTCTCCCCTGATTTCTTTCCATCTTGATGAGAGAGCAGAAAGATCGCGGTCATATTGGCAAGAATCAACAGCAACAAAAGGATACGCCATACGAGAAGGGATCTTTTTACGTTTGATTTCATGTCGTTCTTTCTCTTTCTTTTCCTTACTGCCATTATCATATCATACTTTTTTGCAAAATACAAGAGCTTTTTGCAAAGCTTTTTCGACGGATTTTGACAGGAAGAGAATTTTTATCCGCAAAAGAGGAGCAGAGCCAACCAAAGCAGGGTATCCTGATCCTTTCCGCTTTGCGCCAGAAGAAGGATCAGCCCCAAAAGCAAAAGCTCGTCAAAGCCGATGCCGTGGGAAAGAGGAAAGGCTTTTCCAAGATCCCCCAAGAGCCCCTGAACGGGATTGGCGGGAGGTGACGGAGGAATTTTTTCGGTCTGCTCTCGCGGCGGCAGCGGCGGCACGGGGGGCGGCGGAGTCGAATTTTTGGAGGGCGGAGGCGTGGGACGGGCGGCTTCCATGGAACGGGGACGCCCCGACGCGGATTCTTCTCGCTTTTTTTCAACGGTTGGGGGCGCGGACGAAAAGGCGCATCCGCTATAATGCTCGGGAATGCGGATGCCTTCCTCGGGGCGGCTTTGAAAACGCGAATACATAACGGCTTCCTCCTTACTTGATCTGCCCCAGGATCTCTCCCAGCTTGGCGATTCGAAGCATGGAATCCACGGCTTGGCAGCGTTTGGGGGAGAGGAAGGGCTTCAAAGCAATGAGAAGCTTCTCACGGCAGACGGGAAGATTTTCGGGATCGCTTTCCTTGCTTGATGCTGTGGAGGCGGTGGGCTGAAGGCTTGAAAGCATAGGGCTGACGGTGGCAAGGAGCTGCGGAAGCTTTGCCAGAAGCGCGGGATTGCTCAGAATCCCGGACAGACCGTCGATCCCGGAGGAACCGCCCGTGGCGACCGACGGCGCGTCGGACGGTGCGGGAGGTGGCTTTTCGGCACTTTCGGAGGCTTCCTCGGAGGGGAGCGCGGAGGAGAGAATGCTTTGCACCCGTTCCATCCATTCGGGATTTGAGAGCAGAGCGTTCAAGGGGCTTGCGCCGGATGCGGTGGGGTGATCCATAGAGATTGCTCCTTTCGGAAGAAAATGCCAGGAGGTGGCTCAGGGCTTTTTTGGAGTGTGACGGTAGGCGTTGTAGATCTCTTCCATTTGTTTCAGATCCTCCTCGCGCGCCATGCCGAGCGCGGCGCGGATGCTTTCAATGCTGTTGGGGTTCAGCCCCAGAGCCGCAGGGTCGATTCCCGATTCGGCGGCAATGCTTTTGATCACGTTTCCCAGCTGCTCGTCGTCCAGCGTCAGCAGACGGTTGACCATTCGTTTGTCCAGCTTCATAAGAGATTCTCCTTTCGGGTGCGATGGATTTCACAGGCAGTATATGAAAAATATGGGAAAAAGTGAGGGGAATCCGTTTTTTTTACAAAAAAGCCGTAGACAAAACCCGTGCGGAATGTTATAATATAATCGTAAAGGATTTTTTCGTGCCGAACCACGAAGAAAGGATGAAAAGGTATGACAAAGCATTTGTTGCAGAATTTATGGATCCTGCTTCTGGCGCTTCTGACGCTGGGGCTGGCATTCCTTTTGGTATTGGATATGATTCCCGCGGGAGCCTCGGGCTTGGAGGTCAAGGAGCGTGTGGAGGCTTCCTCCGCCCTGATCAGCGCGGACAGTAATATTCATATTTCCTCCGTGCAGGGATTTTTGCGCAACAAGACGGCAGAAACCGTAGAGGTGGAAAAGATCACCGTGGTGGTATCCGACGATAAGGGAAACACCAAAACGCTGGAGCTTCCCGGTGCCAAGGTT
The DNA here is from genome assembly GCA_015064315.1 of Oscillospiraceae bacterium. Classification (GTDB taxonomy): domain Bacteria; phylum Bacillota; class Clostridia; order Oscillospirales; family CAG-272; genus UMGS1865. Next base: position 559 of record SVSL01000015.1, on the reverse strand, counting down.
CTGCCCCATACCCAGCTGGAGATCTCCCACTCTTGGGAAAGCGCCGTCGCTTTTGACCGTGTCCATTCGGTAACGGTGACCGTGGACGGCGAGGAGGATCTGCTCCCCAACACGCCCAGAACCTTTATTCTCAACGCCTCCACCATCGTGTACCTTGTGCTGACGGGAATTTCGGCATTCTTCTTGGTTTGGGTCTGCAAGGTGAGATACTATATGTATCAAGAGGATATGGAAAAGGAAAAGAGCCAAAAGGCTTGAAAAAGAAAAAAGACAGAGGCTGCTTTCTGCATTCTGAGCAGAAAAATGGCAAAAGAGGCTGTCTCATAAGAATGAAAAGCCCTTTTTTGTAAAGAAACGATTTATGGCTACGCCATATCTTGAGAATCCAAATATCATCATCTGTAGGGACAGGCGTCCTCGACTGTCCGGAAACAAAGGATTTTTGCTTTGCATATGGCTACGTACAAATAGCCATATAGAAAGCAAGCGCTTTTTCTTCTCGGACAGTCGAGGACGCCTGTCCCTACAAGTCTATCTATATTCTAAAAAAACAGCGTAG
>SVSL01000113.1 GCA_015064315.1 Oscillospiraceae bacterium | reverse complement strand
ACTGACCGCAGAAATGCTTAACGATTTGGTTGATAAGATACTCGTCCACGCTCCCGATAAGAGCAGCGGACACAGAAAACAAAAAATCGAGATTTACTACAATGCTGTCGGCATCATTAACCTGCCTACCGCCAAAGAGGACGATTGCATCGTGCTTCACGGCAGAACCAAGGGCACAAAAGAAGCCGTATAAAACAGCAAGAGGTATTGTGACCAAAATCGGTCACAATACCTCCTACATACAAATACTTCCTTATGGGGCGGCAACTTCGGTTGGCGCATTTTTTATTTGTGAGGGCTTTTGCCATGGTTGTTACGTTTTGCGGACATTCTTCGTTTATCAAAACGCCGCGGCTGGAAGAAGAGTTGCTACGGCTGCTGGAGGAACGGGTAGGGGAAGCCCCCGCCGATTTTTTATTGGGCGGTTACGGTGGCTTTGATGCGTTTGCTTATCAATGCTGTAAACAGTATCAAAAAGAGCATTCCAAAACCAAATTGATCCTTGTGACCCCGTACATGACCGAATCATACCAAATAAATCGTTTGTCCTATGAGCAGGGGTTCTACGACGGGATCGTTTATCCCCCAATTGAGGACAAGCCCAAGCGTTTTGCAATTTTGTATCGCAATCAATGGATGGTGGAAGCCGCCGACCTTGTCATTGCTTACGTTCAATATTCGTGCGGCGGTGCATATCAAACCTATCGGTATGCGCAGAGAAAAAAACGCGTCTTGATCAATTTAGCGGAACTCGATTCTCGGTAGCTTTTTGCCGAAAATAGGGTTCTTTTTTACAATTTCCCAAAAACTTCATTTTTCCTCTTGCAATCGGTCCATAATTGTGGTAAAATATAATGTTTGAATTTTTAGGATGACGAAAAAAGAAAGGGAATTGAGATTTTCTATGAAAATGCTGGAACAGGAAATCAACCGCAGACGGACGTTTGCCATCATTTCGCACCCCGACGCAGGTAAGACCACGCTGACCGAAAAGTTTTTGCTTTACGGAGGCGCCATTCAGACCGCGGGCTCGGTCAAGGGCAAGGCTTCTGACCGCCACGCCGTTTCCGACTGGATGGAAATGGAGAAGAAGAGAGGTATTTCCATTACCTCCTCGGTGATGCAGTTTGAATACGACGGCTATTGCATCAATATTCTGGATACCCCCGGACACCAGGACTTCTCGGAGGACACCTACCGTACCCTCATGGCGGCGGACAGCGCGGTCATGGTTATTGACGCGGCAAAGGGTATTGAGCCTCAGACGAGAAAGCTCTTCAAGGTCTGCGCCATGCGCCATATCCCGATCTTTACCTTTATCAATAAGCTGGACCACGAGGCGAGAGATCCCTTTGATCTTCTCGACGAGCTGGAAAAGGAATTTGGCATTGGCACTTACCCCATGAACTGGCCCATCGGTTGCGGTGTCAGCTTCAAGGGCGTGTACGATCGCGACGGACACAAGATCCTCGCCTTTGGCGACTCTCACCGCGGACGCGACCGTCTTTCCTCCATTGATTGCGACATCAACGATACCGCTCGCATGGACGAGCTCATCGGCTCTTACGCCCGTGAGGAGCTGACCGAGCAGGTGGAGCTTCTGGACGGCGCGTGCTTCGATTTTGACATCGAGCAGGTCCGCACCGGTAAGCTCAGTCCCGTGTTCTTCGGCTCGGCGCTCAATAACTTCGGTGTGGAATTCTTCCTGGAGCACTTCCTCAAAATGACCACCGCGCCTCTGTCGAGACAGGCGGGGGAAACCACCGTCAGCCCCTTTGACGAGGGCTTTTCGGCGTTCGTGTTCAAGATCCAGGCAAACATGAACAAGGCGCACCGCGACAGAATTGCCTTTATGCGCATCGTTTCGGGCAAATTTGAGCATGATAAGGAATATTTCCACGTGCAGGGCGGTAAGGCGCTCAAGCTTTCCCAGCCCCAGCAGATGATGGCGCAGGAGCGTTCCATCATTCAGGAGGCTTACGCGGGAGATATTATCGGCGTGTTCGATCCCGGTATCTTCTCCATTGGAGACACCGTTTGCGAAAAGAGCAACAAGATTCAATTCGAGGGCATTCCCACCTTTGCTCCCGAGTGCTTTGCCATGGTGGAGCAGATCGACAGCATGAAGCGTAAGCAGTTTGCCAAGGGCATGAATCAGATCGCCCAGGAGGGTGCGATTCAGATTTTCATTGAGCCAAACGGTGGCTTGGAGCGCGTGTACGTGGGTGTGGTCGGTATGCTTCAATACGACGTTTTGGAGTCGCGCATGAAGAACGAGTACGGCGTGACCTATCGCCAGTATCCTCAATCCTATCAGTACATTCGCCGCATCGCCAACGGCGCAGATCCCAAAAAGCTGCGCTTGTTTGACGTTAAGTGGGTACAGGATTTCCACGGACACGATTTTCTTCTCTTCAACAGTGAGTGGCACATCAGCCACACCCTTGATAACAACGAGGGCTTGGAGCTGGTAGAGTTTGGACATTGATAACGGGGAATTTCGCGTTCTGCGGAACGCGACCAACGCTACGCGGCGTTGGATCCGCGCCACCTTTTAGAAAAGGTGGACGAAAACTTTTCAAGAAAAGTTTTTGGGCGTTTGACGAAATCGGATGATCCAGCCCCGATCCATAGCTTCCATACCGTGATTTTTTACCGTATGGATAGCCGGTAGAATTGCTACCGCAAGAAGGCAGGGACCGCTACCCTGCCTTCTCCAAAAAGTAACATTAGAGTAAAAGCACGGCAGAGGAGACTTGGTCTCATCTGCCGTGCTTTTGTTATTGGATCGTTTTTACGGTCTTATCTAAACAGCTCCATAAGCAGCATTGCCAGGTACGCCAGCACGCCGGAGGAGACCAGCGCCGCCATGACGATGCAGGTGATTCTTACGGGAAGGGCATAGGTGGATTTCTTTTCACTTTTCATATTTTTAGACATGATAACACTCCTTTTTCTATTTTAAGAAAGCAGAACACCCGTAGCGGGGATCTTGATCTTTTTCAGTCCCTTGGAGCCGTCGTCCAGCCCCGACAGGTCGGTGGTTGCGGATACCAGCGTTGCACCCTTCTTCAAGGTCATCAGGGTCACGCCGCCCGAGGTTTTGGTTGCCATTTGGGGGATCAGAGAGGACTTGATGACAATGGCGCGGTTATCCGAGGATTTGATCAGAATGTCAAAGGGCTCTTTTTCCTCGTAGAACACTGCCACAATGGGGGAAGCGCCCGAGTAGACCGAGGTCAGCTTGCGGCGGTTTCCTGTGGTTTCATAGTTGGATGCCGAAATGCGAACGCCCTTGCCGTTGGCAAAGATGAACACAAAGTTTTCTTTTTCGGGATATTTGTTCTGAATCCGCATGAACAGAGGCTTTTCCTCGGGATCCATGTGGAGCTTGACGGGGAGGTATTCACCCAGTGCCGACGCCTTTGTGGTGTCAAAATCATCGGCTTTGGCGCGATACATCTGCCGTTGATTGGTGACAAAGATGAGATTATCCTTGTTTTCACCGTCAAAGAGCTGGCTGATCTCGTCGCCCTCTTTACACTTTTGCTCATCATTGCCGCGCAGGGATTGGAAGGTGATTTTTTTGAAATATCCTTCCTTGGTGAGCACAAAGCGCGCGTTGTAATTCTCGGTGGAGTCTTCCTCTGTGTAGGTCGCCGCCATATCCATGGACATGATCTGGGTGCGGCGAGGCTGACCGTATTTCTTTTTGATCTCGGTGAGCTGCTTGATGATAATGGCTTTTTGCTTGAGCTCGTCGCCAAGGGTCTCTTCCATGTCTGCGATCTCAGCCTGCAAGCCCTCAATCTCGGAGATGCGGTTGAGGATGTACTCGCGGTTGAGGTTTCTCAGCTTGATCTCGGCAATGTAGTTGGCTTGGATCTCGTCAATATCAAAGCCTTTCATCAAATTGGGAACAACGTCGGCTTCCTTTTCGGTGTGACGGATGATGCGGATCGCCTTGTCGATGTCAAGCAGGATTTTTCCAAGTGCCAGAAGCAGGTGGAGCTTGTCGCGCTTTTTGCCAAGATCGTAGGAGATCTCGCGGCGCAGGCAGCCCAGGCGGAAGCGGATCCACTCGGTGAGGATCTCCACAATACCCATGGTGCGGGGCGCGCCGTCGATGAGCACGTTGAAGTTGCACTCAAAGGAATCCTCCAGAGGCGTCAGCTTAAAGAGCTTGGTCATGAGCTTGTCGGGATCCACGCCACGACGGATATCAATGGTCAGCTTGAGACCTCCCAGATCGGTCAGATCGTTAAAGTCGGTGACCTCCTTGATCTTTCCTTCCTTGTAAAGCGAGGTCAGCTTTGCCTTGATCAGCTCGATTGTGGTGGAGTAGGGGATCTGAATGATATCAATACTGCTGTTTGCCTTGTCAAAGACGTAGCGCGCGCGCAGACGAACC
>SVSL01000112.1 GCA_015064315.1 Oscillospiraceae bacterium | reverse complement strand
CGATGGGTCTTTGGTTGAAGCAGGTGCCCTGGTTGGTTCTCTTAAACTTGATCAGATCGTAAACGTCCTTGATGCCGCCCTCGCAAGCAACCACAATGCGGTCAGCCTGTACGCGTTCTACAACGCCGGCTCTCTGGGCGATCACAACGACACCGGAGTCAAGGGCAGCCTTGTACTCCATACCGGTACCAACGATGGGAGAGTCGGTAACCATCAGCGGAACCGCCTGCTTCTGCATGTTGGAGCCCATGAGCGCACGGGTGTTATCGTCGTTTTCAAGGAAGGGGATCATGGCGGTAGCAACCGAAACCAGCATCTTGGGTGCTACGTCCATGTAATCTACGTTTGCCGCATCGGCTTCCACGATCTCAGCCTTATCACGAGCAGTCAGCTTGGCATTTACAAAGCTGCCGTCATCGTTCAGAGGCTCGTTCGCCTGGGCAACGATGAAGTTGTCCTCTACGTCGGCGGTCATATACTCAACCTCATCGGTTACGATGTGCTTGATATTGCCGTTGCCGTCATCCACGTGCTTTACCTTGCGGTAGGGAGCCTCGATGAAGCCGTACTCGGAGATACGGGCGTAGGTGGTGAGATAAGAGATCAGACCGATGTTAGGACCTTCGGGGGTCTCGATAGGACACATACGACCGTACTGGGTGTAGTGAACGTCACGGACGTCGAAGGAAGCGCGGTCACGGGAAAGACCGCCGGGACCCAGTGCCGAAAGACGGCGCTTATGAGTCAGCTCTGCCAGAGGATTGTTCTGATCCATGAACTGGGAAAGCTGGCTGGATCCAAAGAATTCACGGATCGCAGTGGTCACGGGACGAATGTTGATCAACGCCTGAACGGTGAGCTTTTCGTTATCCTGGGTGGTCATGCGCTCCTTGATGATCTTATCCATACGGGTAAAGCCGATGCGAAGCTGGTTCTGCAGCTGCTCGCCAACCGAGCGGATACGGCGGTTACCCAAGTGGTCAATGTCATCCACCGAGCCGATATCGTGGGTCAGACCCAACAAATAGCTGATGGAAGCGAAGATATCATCAACGGTAATGTGCTTGGGGCAGAGATCAGCAATTCTCGCCTGTGCCATTGCCTTGATGGCTTCTACGTCGCCCTCGCACTCCTGCATGATCTCAAGCAGTACGGGAATGCGCACCTTTTCGCGCACGCCGCAATCCTTCAGATCAAAGCCCAGCAGATGCTGGGGACGGATGGTGTTGTTACCCATCACCTTAACGACGTCGCCGTTGTCGAGGGAGATCTTTACCTCGTTGACGCAGGCGTGCTCAATGGTCAGCGCCATCTCGGGCGTGATCACCTGTCCTGCCTCCAGAAGCAGCTCGCCCGTCAAGGGGCTTACTACGTCCTCTGCCAAACGGCGGTTGGCGATTCTCTTGTGGATCGCCATCTTTTTATCATATTTATAACGTCCTACGGGCGCGATGTCGTAACGCTTCGCGTCGAAGAAGTAGTTATGCAACAGGGTTCTTGCGGCATCCTCCGTGGGAGGCTCGCCGGGACGGAGCTTTTTGTAGATCTCCTTGAGAGATTCCACGCTCGGAGTAGAACGGTTGGCAAGTGCCAGCGCCTCAGCCTCGTCCTTTTCAAAGGTCAGGGTCAGGTGCTCGTCATCGCCAAACATTTCGTAGATCGCCTCGCGGCTCTCAACGCCAAGGGCGCGGATGAACATGGTAAGGGGAAGCTTACGGTTCTTGTCGATACGAACGTACATTGCACCGGTGGCATCCACCTCATACTCCAGCCATGCTCCGCGGTAAGGAATGATGGTGGAGGAATAAGTCTTTTTACCTGCCTTGTCAATTTCGGAGGCATAGTACATTCCGGGAGAACGAATGATCTGCGATACGATAACGCGCTCTGCGCCGTTGATCACAAAGGTTCCGGTCTCGGTCATCAGGGGGAAATCACCCATAAAGATGTCCGCCTGCTTTACCTCGCCGGTCTGCTTGTTGGTCAAGCGCACGTTAACCTTCAAGGGTGCCGCGTAGTTCACGTCACGCTCCTTGCACTCCTCAACGGGGTACTTGGGATGCTTGTCATCCAGCGTGTAGGAAATGAACTCGATCACCAGATTACCCGAGTAATCCGTGATGGGAGACGCGTCTCTGAGGACCTCCATCAGACCTTCGTTCTTAAACCATTCGTAAGATTTCGTCTGAATCTCAACCAGGTTGGGAAGCGAATAGTCAAAACGGGATCTGGAGAAGCTTTTTCTTGTGTTCTGACCAAGCTTTTGATCTTTTACATTGATCATTGATTCAATCACTCCATTCAAATAGTTGGTAACGCTCTTTGGGAAATGGTATGCTGACTCGCAATTCGCCCCTGCTTTTTGTGCAATTTGCTGCTGTACAAATCACATTCCAATTCACAGGAGCCCACAATACGAGCGATTATAATGCAGTTTACTATTTTATCATCTTTTTCCCGCTTTGTCAATAGGTTTTTCCAAAAATTATAATATTTTTTTGCTTTTTTTGTTTTTTTCTTTTTTTCGACGCCCTTCGAGGCTCTTTGATTTTTGTGAAATATCACCGATTTTTTCGTCAGTCTTTTTAAAAAATGGGGCTTGACTATTTGGCGGAGGTGTTATATAATAATCAAATAAGGTAGCGTTTTGGATAGAAAACGCAGAAAAAGAAAGGAATCTTCCCTGCCATGAGCTTTCAAAAAATAGAAGCATTTTTGAACACCCTTCCCCAAAAGGGTCTTCCCGCCTGCAGCTTTATCGTCACCCATAAGGGAAAGGAGGTATTTTCCCACAGCGCGGGATTTTCCGACCTTGAAAATACCAAGCCTGCCGACGTAAACGATCTCTACTGGGTCTGCTCGATCACCAAGGTGACCACCTGCGTTGCCGCCATGCAGCTGGTGGAGAGCGGCAAGATCAAGCTTGACGATCCCGTCAGCAAATATCTCCCCGCCTTTGAAACGCTTTACGTACGCGACAAGGCAAGCAAGGAGGTACATCCCACCGAGCATCCTCTGACGGTGGAGCATCTCTTTACCATGACCGGCGGCTTTGGCTACGACATCAACAGTTCCGTTCTGACGGAAGCACGCTCCAATCCCAACGCACCCACTCGGGAGGTTGTCAACGCCCTTGCCAAGGAGGCACTCTTCTTTGAGCCCGGAACACACTTCCGTTACAGTCTCTGCCACGACATTCTGGCGGCGGTTGTGGAGGTTGCCTCGGGAATGCTCTTCCGCGATTACCTCAAGAAATTCGTCTTTGATCCGCTGGACATGAAGGACACGGGCTTTCATCTTCCCAAGGAATTGGAAAGCCGCATGACCACCATGTATAATTACACCCACGGCATTTCCAAAAGCACGCCGATCGAATGCAAGAACAAATATTGCCTGACCGATAACTACGATAGCGGCGGAGCAGGACTTTACACCTCCCCTGCCGATCAGATCAAGCTGCTCACCGCGCTGGCGAACGGCGGAAAGGCACCCGACGGAACGCAGATCCTGCGTCCCGAGACCATTGCCATGATGGGAGAGAACCGCCTTTGCGATGCGGCACGAGCCGATTTTATGCCCTCCCGTCTTTACGGCTACAGCTGGGGACTTTGCGGCAGAGTTCACGTAGATCCCTTCCTCTCGGACTCCCGCACTGCCAAGGGCGAATTCGGCTGGGACGGTGCCACAGGCTCCTATGCGCTGGTAGATCCCACCAACGAGGTTGCCATCTACTTTGGTCTGCACGTCTTCTCCTGCCAGTTTGTATATCACCACGTCCATCCCCTCCTCCGCGACATGACCTATGAGGCGTTGGGGATTTAAAAGTGGAAATGCTCAATATTGTTCGGAAGGGGAGCCACCTCCCCGAACACAAGTACATACATCCACATGTCGTGTCATCCTGAGCGAAAAAACGCAACGCGTTTTGTAGTCGAACTTTTGAGATTGCAAATGAGCAAAAGCACGAGGCGGAACGCCGAAGCGGGATCTACTAAGTTAATTTGATAGCTTTTCTCCATAAAGTAACATTTGTGTGGAGCAAAAGAATAACAAGCGTCGTTAGGAGACCCCATCGTCGCTTCGCTCCTTGGTTTTGCTCCTGCGTCGCAAAACTTCGACTCCGCTGCGCTCCGCTCAGGGTGACACATGGAATTGTAAATTACGCACAAACCCGTAGGGGCGACCATTGGTCGCCCGCTCTAAAAAATCTTATCCTTGCAAACGGGCGACCAGTGGTCGCCCCTACGGTCAACGATGGATGTAACCGTGAATTTTGTGGCTACGCTCTTTCGTCCGATTTCCCTCAAACCTTGTAGGGACCGGCGGCGATAGCCTTTCGACGGTCCGGAAAGCAACAAATTTTGCTTTTTATACGGCTACCAATCATAGCCGGATGCAAATCAAAAATCCCTTCGTTTTAGGGGCGTCGAGGACGTCGCCCCCTACAG
>SVSL01000111.1 GCA_015064315.1 Oscillospiraceae bacterium | reverse complement strand
CGGAACGGTGGATAGTATTCGATATTGCGAGATCCCCATGGTTTCTTACCGAAACAGTCTGCTAAAGAATCGATTTTTTCCATCCTTTTCATTTTGTGACGTCTCGTAATATCGAATACTATCCACCGTTCCGTCGATCGAAACGATCCCGTCTGCAAGATTCAGCACGTGGACACGCAGCGCGTTCCCCTCCACCTCCATGCTTCCGCACACCGTATTCAACATCACCAGCTGCTCGTCAAAGCTGATAACGTCCGTGACGCCGCACACTTCCAAGCTCTTTCTTTCGAGCAGTTGGATCCGATGCGCGACGTCACGGCTGATTTTTGCCCCTTCTATGCTCATATCGGCAAACCTCCCTATTGGATTTTGCTACAATTTATGCAAAGAGCCGGCAAAATATTCAATTTGCGCCGTATGTTACTCGATGACCTCGTAAAGGCTCGAAGCATCGGCTTTTGTCGTAAAATCCTTTACGCAAAGAACACGCACCTTTAAGGTTCTCTGACCAAACGTAACGGCGATGATATCGCCCTCCTTTACGTCATAGGATGCCTTTGCCCCTCTGCCGTTTACCGTGACGTGCTCGGCGTCACACGCCTCATTGGCAACAGTACGGCGCTTGATGATACGAGAAACCTTTAGGAATTTGTCAAGCCGCATAAATCAGTTGAGCTTGTCCTTCAGAGTCTTGCTTGCGGAGAAGGTTACGCGACGGGATGCAGCGATCTCTACGGGCTCGCCGGTCTTGGGGTTTCTGCCGGTGTAAGCATCCTTCTGCTTTACGGAGAAGATGCCGAAGCCTGCGATCTGTACGGACTCGCCTGCTACCAGAGCACTGTCAACAGCCTTGGAAGCTGCATCCAGAACCTCTGCAACGCTCTTCTTGGTCATACCGGTCTCTTTTGCTACCTGCTCGATAATCTGATTCTTGGTCATAGGAAAATTCCTCCCTTTATTTTTTTATTTTTGTAGCCTTATTGTATCATATTATTACCAATTCTGCAAGTGTTTTTTCATAAAAATTTATAAAAAAACAGCAAAAAAATGTAAAAATAACAAAAATTATGGGTTGGAGGCGATTTTTTCGATCAAATCATCGGTAGTATGCTGCAAGGACTCCTCCGCATCGACCTGCATTTTCTCACAGAGCTGCACTGCCGTCAGCAAAATCGCGCCCATTTGCGACGCCCGAGAAGCATTGTCCTCTCCCTCCACGGGAAGTGCACTCACCTCGTCGATCAGTCTTTGACGAAGCGCAGCTGTCGAGACATCCTCACAGATCTTGGCCTTTTTGTTCACCTTGGCGGCACGCATCAGCGACGGGAGCATGGGCGGAATGGCGCGAAGCTTGTCCCCCAGGGAAAGCCGTTGCTTTTCCTCGGTCTTGATCGCATCCCAATTTTTGAGAACCTGCGCGGTGGTCTCTGCCTCCACGTTTCCAAAGACGTGGGGATGACGGGAGATCATCTTTTTGCAGATTTCGTCGGTAACGTCATCAATATCAAAGCTTCCCTTCTCATCCTCCAGCTCGGCATGGAACATGATCTGGAACAAAAGATCCCCCAGCTCCTCCCGCAGCAAAGCGGCGTTTTCGGTATCAATGGCTTCCACCACCTCGTAGGTCTCCTCAATGAGGTTGGAGCGAATGCTGTGGTGATCCTGCTCTCTGTCCCAAGGACAGCCGTTTTCAGAGCGCAAAACCTTCATAACGGTGCGCAGATCCTCAAAATCGTATTTTTCCTTCTCCAGCAGGCAGGAGATCTTTTCGTTTTCCATTTTTTCTTCCTTTCATTTATATAGCATGGTCAAGAGTCGTCCTTCCTCCAAAAAGAAAGCATTTTTTTACCAAGAGGGATCGACGACAGATCCTTTTCATTGAATACGCCGAAAAGACAGGCGAAAATAAGATACAAAGCAAGGGTCAGAAGCAATGCGCTCAAGGTGAGCAGCGTTCCGCTTCCCCATCTTGTGCTCGCCCAAAGATAGGCGGCAAGCGAAATGCCAACCGCTCCTACGGAAGCCCCGAGCGGACGCAGAAAGACCTCCTTAACAGACGGTTGCCGACAGAGTGACGCGGTAAAATACAGATTCAGAAGAACCACGGTGACGTTGCACAAAAAGGTGCTGACGGGCGCTCCCGCCATTGCAACCGTGGGAGAACCGATCAAAAGATATGCGGAAATTACCTTGACCACCGCTCCCGCCAGCATAGAGAGGATGGGACGGTTCACCACCTGATAGGCGTGAAGAACCGAATTGGTGGCGGTAATCATGCAGGACAGGAACACCGAGATTCCCAGATAGGAAAGCAGAGGCGCGGCAGTCTCCACTGCCGCAGACTCGTTTTTGAACAGCAGAAAAAGAATTGGCTTTGCAAACGCCGAAAGCCCCAATGCCGCAGGGATCGCAAACAGTGACGTGAGCAGATAGGATATTCGCACCATTTGCGCCTGCCTTGCACGGTCTCCCGAGGCGATGGCGGCGGAAAGCATGGGAACCAAGGGGAGCGCCACCGAATTGACCAGCGCGGGGATCAGTCCAAAGACCGAAAGCGCCAGCGTGGTATAGCTTCCGTATGCCTCGTTGGCGGCGACCTCATCAAGTCCTATAACCTGAAGGCGGCGCAGGATCATGGTCATATCCACCAGCTTGGTCAAGCTCACCAGAGATGCGCCCAAGGTCATGGGAATGGCAAGGCGGCAGAGCTGACCGAGGATTCCTCCTCGCGCCGATTGTTCTTCGTTTCCATCTTGTATCTCTTCCGCCACGGTTGGATGAAAGCGCGCCTTGGCGATCATCAGATATCCCGTAGAAACAGCGGTTCCAAGGGTCAAGCCCACGCCCGCATAGGCGGCAACCACAGGCGTATCCAATCCCTTTTGCAGAGCGTATCGCGCCAACAGCAGACCGAACAAAAGCTTTCCAATGGATTCCAGCAGTTGAGAGAACGCCGTGGGAAACATCCTTTGATATCCTTGAAAATATCCTCGCAGTGCCGAAGAATAACAAACAAGAAACACCGTTGGTGCAATGGCGCGCATACAAAAAAGCGCGTTGTCACTCTTGATCACGTGGCAGAAGGCATCCGCAAAGAACCACATCACAAGGGTTCCGCCAATGCCGATCAACCAAAAGACCGCCCGTGTAACGCGGTAGATCCGAGCAGCCCGTGTGTCCTCTCCCCGTGCGACGGCACCCGAAATGAGCACCGACAAAGCGACAGGAAGTCCCGCGGTAGAAATGACGCAAAACAACGCATAGATCTCATAGGCGGAATTGAAATATCCCATGCCCTCGGTACCCAGATACGAAAGCATGGGGATTTTGTAAAAAAGTCCGATCAGCTTAACCAGAACGGTGGAAAGGGTTAACAGCAATACCCCCGAAAAGAAGGTTCTTTGGGTATTTCTATTCACCGCTTCCACCATATCCGATCACCGCCGTTTACGCAAAATAATTGGAAAACACCTCGCGGCTCTCATGACGGAGGCGTTCTTCATCAATCAAAGTATACTCTCCGTTGCGATAAAGTATGCGTCCATCTACCATAGTCATTTTCACGTCGCGGCTATCGGCGCTGTACGCAAGCATAGCGTAATCATCATAAGTAGGCATATTGTGTAAGGAATTGCGATCGATCAAGATCAGATCGGCACGCTTGCCGATCTCAATGCTGCCGCAATCCTCTCTTCCCTGCGCCCGTGCGCCGTTAACGGTGGCAAGAGCGGGCAGCTCGTGTGCCTTGATAATGGCAGGGTCACGGTTGATGCCCTTGTGCAGGATGGCGGCGGTCTGCAGCTCGCGCAGAACGTCCAGTCGGTTATTGGACGCCACGCCGTCGGTGCCAAGTCCCACGTTCACACCTGCGTCAAGCATCTTGCGGATCGGCATGACACCGCTTCCCAGCTTGAGATTGCTCACGGGATTGTGCGCAACGCTCACACCCTTCTCTACAAGAATGGAAATATCCTCATCGGTAACGTATACGCAATGGGCGGCGGTGGTGGGCATATTCAACACCCCAAGATCGCGGAAGAAGGCGGTGGGCGTCTTCCCGTGACGGGCAATGCACTCCTTGTGCTCCTTCTCGGTCTCGGAGAGATGAAGCTGCATCCGCAGCCCATGCTGAACACCGTATTCGGCAACCTCGGCACAGTAGCGCGGACGGTTGGTGTATTCGGCATGAAGCGAAAGATCGATCTTGACTCTTCCCTCGCCGGCATTCTGAAACTCCGCAACCAACGCCTTTGCCTCGGCAAAACGGGAGTCGGTCTTCAGATCAAAGCCGGGATCAAAGGAAACAAGGCTTCTGGACAGATTTGCCTTGATGCCGGTCTCCAGCACGGCTCTTGCCACCGAATCCTCGAACATATACATATCCGAGAAAGAGGCGATACCGTTGCGAAGCATCTCGGCAATGGCAAGCTTGGTGGCAACGTAAACGCTGTTGGGCGTCAGAAGCTCTTCCGCAGGAAAGATCTTTTCCTCCAGCCAGCGTTGCAGAGGAAGATCCCCGCCGTAGCCGCGGAAAAGC